>NZ_VOBC01000001.1:971464-1295286 GCF_008369195.1 Sporosarcina sp. ANT_H38
GATGTGACTTCGTCGCATCCCTATACATTTTTTCGGTAATTTTATGGCGTTTGTTCATCTGTCGCTCTCCAAAAGCACAGTTACATCAAGAGCTTAAGCTTTTCGGGACGAAGGAATGGATGGCTTCCGAAAATGGACTAAAGCAGCCAAGATACAATTTTTGGCTGCTCATGCTTTCTCTATTGAGTTTTCTTTTTTAGAATTGTAGAAGTTGATGGTTGCTAAAAGTAAACAAGGAATGCATTTAAGTAGTCTTTGTCATATAGATTGAATCTAGCCCTCAACACCAAAAGAAAACACTGTCTGTTTTTCATACAATTCATTAGCCTTTAAGAAAACGGACGGGAAGCCATCGTGATGCAAGGATACAGGGGAGGCTTGTGTTTCAAAACAGACACCTAAATAAGGTTTTGATTGTCCTTCTGCTAGATTGAGTCCTTCATCGAGGGTATTTGATGTGTACATAACGACACCTGGTTGGTTGGTCTTAATCGTCATCACACGGCCACTTGTTTCTTCTTTTACACTGATGTGTTGTTGTTGCGTTTGATTGAGAATAAAGTAATGATCATATCCATGATTTGCAACTCTATTTTGTGTTGTTGTGGAGTGAATACCGTCAACGAGCTTTCTTCCAGTTCGGAAATCAAATGGCGTATTCGCTACATTGATCTTTTTACCGGTTGGAATTAGTTCCGCATCAAGTTCAACAAATTCATCACTCTCGATTGTAACATGATGGTTGTGAATCGTGTCGGTTAAATTCCCATTTAAATTAAAATAGGAGTGATTTGTCATAGTAAGCACAGTCGTTTTGTCGGATGTCCCTGAATAATCAAGGATGAGCTCATTGTTATTAGTCAGTGTATAGGTAACAGCAACTTCAATAGTACCAGGGTATC
The DNA here is from genome assembly GCF_008369195.1 of Sporosarcina sp. ANT_H38. Taxonomy (GTDB): domain Bacteria; phylum Bacillota; class Bacilli; order Bacillales_A; family Planococcaceae; genus Sporosarcina. The sequence continues at coordinate 972,367 of NZ_VOBC01000001.1, forward strand.
CACCTTCGCCATCTAAACTTCTATGAGTTAATTTTACGCCAATTGTTTCATCTGTTTGAAAGGGGCTAGCTTGCCAGATTACCTGATGAAATCCTCCATTTCCTCCATGTAAATGATGGCCACCTTCATTTGCTTCCATTGAATATGTTTGATCTAGGATAGTGAATGAAGAATCTTGAATTCTTCCGGCAACACGGCCAATAATCGCACCAAAAAATTTCGTGTTTTCTTCATAATCGTCATAATTTTTATAGCCAAGAACCACATTTTCTAGTTGGTTATTTCGATTCGGAACGCTTATATCAGTTATTATGCCACCGAAATTCAAAAAGCTTACTTTCATACCGTTATCATTTAATAGCGTGTATAATTTCCACTTACTCATTATATCTTGAGTTTCTATGTTCATCTGATTAACCACCTATCAATTTAATGTTTTGATAAATCGTTCACACTCACTTGGTACTTTAAAAACGCCTGCATCTCCAAGTACTTTGGCGAACTTAATCCCAAGTTCTTTTTCTAATATGGGTTCAATTTGTTCAAGGTTTGATAATTCTCCATAGTTTTCTTTCAGCTGTTTTGCCCATTGTTGATGATAGGGGGCTACGGCACTTGTTTGATCTAGTAAAAACTTCTTGATTTCAGTTAATTCATCTTTCAGACGAGCTGGTAAAACTGCCAGACCCATTACTTCGATAAGCCCAATATTCTCTTTTTTAATATGATGGACATCGGCATGTGGGTGGAAAAGTCCTAGTGGATGTTTCTCAGTTGTTCGATTGTTCCGTAAGACAAGATCGAGTTCAAACTTGTTACCATGCATTCGGGCAATCGGTGTGATTGTATTATGTGGGGTATCATTACTAAAGGCTTTGATACCCGCTTCCTCATCACTATAATTTTTCCATGTGGTAAGTACATGGTCAGCTGCTTGAATCAAGGGTTCTATTTCATCTCCCTGCAAGCGGATGGTTGTTAATGGCCATTCCAGGACAGATGCCGTTATGTTTGGAAACTTTTCTAACGTAAATGACAATGCGTTTTTTGCATATGTCATAGGGAAATCATAGCTTCCTGTTTGGTAATGATCATGATTCAAAATTGACCCACCTACTATAGGTAAATCGGCATTTGAACCAATGAAATAATGTGGGAATTTCGCTATAAAAGTAAGCAAGCGTTCGAAAGTTTCTTTAGTGATTTTCATGTCACGATGTTCTTCAGCTAGTAAAATACCATGTTCATTATAATAGACATAGGGTGAATATTGTAGATACCAATTTTCATTTATGAGCGGCACTTGAATAATACGATGATTTGCTCTAGCTGGATAACCTGTTCGGCCTGCATATCCTTCGTTTTCAATGCATAATAAACATTTTGGATAATCAACATTATGTTTCAATTCACTTTCTCTCTTGATTTGTTCAGGATCTTTCTCGGGTTTTGACATGTTAATGGTAATGTCCATATTACCATAGATTGTTTCTGCTTTAAAATGGATGTTTTTCTTGATGCGGTTCATCTGAATATAATTACTGTTTTTACTTAACTCATAAAAATAATCTGTAGCTTCCTTAGGAGAGTTATTATATTTTTTTCGAAAAGTCTCATTGACAACAGATGGCCGAGCGACAAAGGAATTCATAATCGAAGCGGAAAGTATTTCTTTGTCATCAAATACGTCGTCAATGACGTTATTTCCGATAGCATAGGCAATGATTTTGTCGAGTAGATTGGGGATTGTGTCATCCGTTATATCTGCAGTAGTTGCAGATATAGATTCGAGATGGAGCAGTGTAAGTACTTGGTTCGTCACATAAATCTGATCACCATCATTGATTAGCTCAACATCGACAGCTTTTTTTATGAGTCCTTTAATATGTTGGTAAATCATTTACCTGTCACGTCCTTCTGATAACCAGTTGGGTTATTGACATGCCAGTTCCAAGCATCCTGAATGATTTTTTCAATAGAAGTTCGCGTTGGTTGCCACCCTAAAATAGTAGCAGCTTTATCAGAGCTTGCGATTAGAATACTAGGATCACCCGCACGACGTTCACCTGATTTCTCAGGGATTTCTTTACCTGTAACTGCCCTTGCTGTATCAATCATTTCTTTGACTGAAAACCCTTGATTACTACCAAGGTTGAAAATATCACTTTTTCCATTATTGTTTAAATAATTAAGTGCTAAAAGATGTGCATTGATAAGATCTTCCACATGGACATAATCACGGATACATGTGCCATCTAGCGTATTATAATCTTCACCAAAAACAGTGATGTGTGAACGTTGTGCGAGCGCTGCTTGGAGAATGATTGGTACAAGATGTGTTTCGGGATGATGGTCCTCGCCGATTTCTCCTGATTCTCGCGCACCCGCCACATTGAAATAGCGTAATGCTATATAGCGAATTCCATAGGCTTGTTCGCACCATTTCATCATTTTTTCCATCGTCAGTTTTGTTTCTCCATAAGTACTTGTCGGATTAGTAGGCATTTCTTCAGTAATAGGGACTGATTCTGGCTCTCCGTAAGTGGCTGCTGTGGATGAAAAGACAATTTTTTTGACTTCAAACTCTGTCATGACTTGCAATAATACTTGTGTACCATAGACGTTATTATCAAAGTAATCCAGCGGTTTTTCCATAGATTCACCGACAAGGGAATTCGCTGCAAAATGGATAACTGCATCAATAGATTCATTAGTAAATACGCTACGCATAAACGAGATTTCACGAATATCACCTTCGTAAAATGTTGCATCGGGATGGACAGCATGCCTATGTCCGGTTTGTAGATTATCAATCACTACGACATCCGATTGTTGATCAATTAACTGATAAACCGCATGTGAACCGATATATCCTGCTCCACCTAGAACTAATACACTCATCTAGTACACTCCTTCAGTAAGTTCTCTTGCTCCGTCACTAATTGTAGCGGTGTAAAATGATGCCTCATAACCAATTTTTTCACTATAGATATTATTTACATTGTTCTTAAAGCTATCCACTTTATCCTTTTTAACAATTGCAATCGCACAACCACCAAAACCGGCGCCAGTCATGCGAGCACCCACAACGCCTGGTTGATCCCATGCTGCCCTGACAATCGTATCAAGTTCGATGCCTGTTACTTCATAATCTTGTTGAAGTGATTTATGTGATTCATTCATCAATTGACCAAAGGCCTCTAAATTACCTTGTTGTAATTGCTGGAGGGCCTCAATTGTCCGTAGGTTCTCATAGACAGCATGTTTTGCACGTTTTTGATTTGTTTCACTAGAAATGAGGTGTTTGTGTTCTTCAAATTGATCTTTCGTTAAATCGCCAAGACTTTTAATTTGAAGTATAGTTTGTAAGTTCGCTAAAGCCTGCTCACATTGCGCGCGGCGTTCATTATATTTTGAACCAGCGAGTGTTCGTTTTTTATTGGTATTAATGATGATAATCACGTGGTCAGCAAGCTCAATTGGTGCATAGTTAAAAGCTAATGTTTGGCAGTTTAATAGGATGGCATGCCCTTTTTTACCTTTACCAATTGCAAATTGATCCATAATTCCACTGTTGACACCGATATAATCATTTTCTACTTTTTGCCCAAGCTGAATCATCTTTACACGCTCAATTGTCAAATCAAATAGGCCTTCTAAGAGGGCACCGGTAACCATTTCAATAGAAGCAGATGAAGAAAGTCCAGCACTATTTGGGATGTCGCCATAAAATAAGATATCCATTCCAGTCGTTATTTTGAATCCACTTTCTCTCATAGAGTTAATCATGCCTTTAGGGAAGTTAGCCCACTCATGTGCTTTGTTAAAGACTAAATTGGAAAGATCACATTCAATTATCCCTATTTGAGGGAAGTTTAGCGAGTGAAAACGCAACTTTTGATCATGGCGTTTGTGGGCAAGTGCGTATGTCCCGAATGAGATTGCTGCAGGGAACACATGACCGCCATTATAATCGGTATGTTCACCAATCAAATTAATTCGCCCTGGTGCAAAAAATGTGCGTGGTGTTTCGGCAGTGTTAAAGATTGATTGAAATTCATTGAATAAATCTTGTTTTTTCAAAGATTGTTACCTCCTAAAGTTAATAAATTAATTTAATTAAGTTTAGTGTACTATACTTTGAAAGACTATTCAATATAGTTAGCTAAATGTTATAATTGCGGATACAGATGAATGTTTAATCAACTTGAACTTTTATAACACGAAATTCACTAATTTGATTTCAGTCAAACTAGCAATTACTATAGAAGAAATAAAATGAAAATTATGGGGGAGTCATATTGACTATGAAAGTAGGGATGATTGGAACAGGTTACTTCAGTATGTTCCATGCAAAGATTTTATCGGAATTAGCAGATGTCGAGATAACAGCCATATATGGCACAAGTATAGAAAAAGCGGAGTTAATGGCAGCGAAGTTTACGCATGCGAAAGGGTATGACAATTTGTATAGTATGCTTGACGCGATTCGCTTGGATGTCGTCTATATTTGTGTCCCACCTATGTCTCATGGAGAGATTGAACTGGAGTTAATTAAGCGAGGGATTCCATTTTTTGTTGAGAAACCATTGAGTCAAGACAATGAAATTCCTTTAACAATATTAACGGAAATCAAGCAAGAATCTTTGCTTACATCAGTAGGTTATCAATATCGCTATAGTGATTCGATTGCGCATCTAAAAAGTATACTAAATGGCCAGAATGTTGGTATTGTCCTAGGGCAATATATGGGGAGCATGCCCAAAGTACCATGGTGGAGAACTCATGCTAGTTCTGGGGGACAATTCGTCGAACAGACTACGCATATTGTCGATTTACTTCGCTTTATTTGTGGGGAAGTCGAAGAAGTTTATGCGGTATTTGGTAACCAGATTCTTTCGGCAAAAGACAAATCTGTCACAGTTGCGGATGTAGGAACGGTAACGTTGAAACTACATAACGGGATTGTGGCTAATATTTCGAATACTTGCATACTTCCAGAAAGTGTTGGGAAATCTGGAATCACCTTATTTACAGATCAGGGAATGCTCGATTGGTCATCCAAGCGTTTAGAGATTACGATGAAAGGGTTAACAACTGACTATATCGATACAGTTAATCCTTATCAAACAGAAAGTGAAGTATTTATCAATGCAGTAAGGACGGCTGACTCATCTAAAATTTTATCTGACTACGAAGATGCTTATAAGACACATAAAGTAACCTTAGCTGCTTTAGAATCGGCAATGAAGGGTACTCCTGTGAAATTGAGCCATGCATTTTGATTGGAAAAATAGTTGAAAGCCATTACATCAATTAAAATCAGCATAGAAAACCCTCCCTAATTTGATAGACAATCGGGGAGGGATATTTTAATTTAATTTTGATGTTGCAGAATAGCCTCAATTGCCATCCCAACACCGTCATATTCATTGGTTGTTGTAATTGCAGTACAAGCAGTTTTAATATCTACTGGAGCATTACCCATTGCAACAGAGTGTCCTGCACGTTCCATCATGGATAGATCATTATAGCTATCACCAATTACCATGACATTAGCCATTGAAATTCCTTTGCTCTTAGCATATTGTTCAACTGCAATCCCTTTTTGAGCATTGATATCTGTAATCTCGAGATTTCCTGCTCCAGAAGAACTGATAGCAAGTCCAGGTAGCAGTTGAAGTGCATTTCTTGCATTATCTAATTGCAGTCTATTATAAGATGTTCCAAATACTTTATAAATTTCACTTCCGCGTTGGTTAATTAGCTCATCAAATGAATCAAGTTGGACGATAAAACCTTGTTCTACTCTCTCCATTATTTCTTGAAGGATTTTATCGATAGGGGGGATTTGGTTCGCGGCTTTAGCGAGTTGAACGAAAGTATCCATTTGATCTTTGATGCTTTTAGTATAAATGAGCTTATCAATAAATAATTGATAATCTATCGTGTGTGCCTCTAAAATAGATGTGATTTTTTTTATATCAGCTTCGACGATATGAGTTGCTGAAATCAATTCTCCTAAGTCATCTCTAACTTCGGCACCATTCAGACAAATATATGAAAGATTCAATCCGCTATCCCTAACAGGACCAAAGGCTTCAGAAAAACTTCTTCCAGTTGCAATTACAACCTCGATTCCATTCGACTGAGCAGCTAAAATCGCTTGCTTATTTTTTGCACTGATGGAGTGGTCAGGACTTAATATTGTTCCATCCATATCTATTGCAATTAGTTGTATCATACTGATCCCCTTTCTTCTACATAGAGACTGATAATACCAATGAATTCGATAAATATCAACTTGCCCGTTCGACAAGGATTTCAATAGTCTTATCAAAATAGACAATAAGGCTAGAATTGGTGCGGAAAGTCCAGTGGCATAAGGGGTTTGTTCTATATGGTATTAGTTTTCCATTTTCAATATTTTATATAGACGGAATAATCAATATATGTTAATATTGAAAAAACTAATAGTGAATGTTTTACCAAACAATTTTATTGACTTTTTACCCAGTGTGAAAGCGTATTCAAAAAGGTTATGTGGATGATTTATAGGTACAAGTAAAAGTTTAGGGGGGTGATTAAGCCTTTAATTATATTCGAGTTGATGAGAGATTCTGATAACTACAAAGGGGAGTGTGTTGGTATGAAATCTGTTTTTGGTAAAATGGTTGTGTTACTGGCTATTTTCGCAGTGATTCTGGCGGGTTGCAGTAATGGGAAAGAAGCCGGGAAAGAAGATACACCAGCTAAAGGTGAAGATGCCAACGTTGAAAGTAAAGAGTTAGAAGTTACCGTTTTCCAAGGTGGGTATGGGGATGCATTTTGGAAACAGCTCGCTGTAAACTTTGAAAAAGCGAATCCTGGCACAAAAGTAACTGTGACAGCAAATCCGGATATCGGGGAAATGATTAGACCTAAAATTATTGCAGGAAATCCACCTGATATCGTATATCTTAACCAAACAGATCCTTCCGGTGTCACGCAAGGTATGATTAAAGAACATGGCTTTACTGATTTGACTGATTTATTTGCAGGAAATGCATTAGATGAAGCGGTTCCATTAAAAGATAAAATTTTACCTGGTGTATTGGAATCTGTTTATATGTCACCATACGGTGATGGTAAGATTTACCTTGCACCGTATAACTATAATGTAATGGGTCTTTGGTACAATAAAACACTATTTGATGATAAAGGCATTGCATTACCAAAAACATGGGATGAATTTATTGCGTTAAATCAAGTTGCAAAAGATAATGATCGTGCATTGTTCACATATCAGGGAACTGTACCTGGCTATTTAGAAGAAATCTTAATTCCAGCTGTATATTCACTTGGTGGGCAAGAAGCATTAGACCAGATGTTGAATTATGATCCTGAGTTTTGGAAAACAGAAACAGCACTTACTGCATTAGGGATTTTTGAAAAGATTGCGAAAGAAGATAATGCTTTAATGAACGGAACGGTTGCTCTAGATCATACACAATCACAAACATCCTTTATGCAAGGGAAAGCTATGTTTATTCCAAATGGTAACTGGTTTGAAGGGGAAATGGCAGAAGCGCCAAGAGAAGATGGTTTTGAATTCGGGTTTCTTGGAATACCAACTTTCAATGACAATGATCCGCTTCTTGCATTGAATTCCATTGAGCAAATGTATATCCCTAAAGGAGCTGCTAATCCAGAGCTTGCGAAAGAATTTTTGAAATTTATGTACACAGAAGAGAATGTTAAGTTGAATGGTGAATTAACAAAAGCATCAATGGCGATAGTGGGTGCGGCTGATTTAGTTGCAGATTACTTGTCGGAATCGTCTTATAATGTCTTTAAAGCGGTTGAATCGGGCATGTACTCGATGTCTGGTAACTTTGCACCTGTACCAACAGGCGTAAATGTCGACCCTCGTGAAGTATTATTTGATCAAGTAGCTAGTATTATGAATGATGATATGACAATTCAAGAATGGGCGGACAAAATGTACGATGTCTATTCAAAGGTTGCAGAAAAAAAGGAGTAACACTATACAGTAGAATTTCAATCTTACTAAATCCTGACGTATTCGATTAACTAACATTCCCCTAATCTACTACTAGGTTAGGGGAATGCTTCTAAACTAAGTATATAAGCTAATGATTAAAGTGCCTTGAAAGTAGGTGGTTGTAATGAAAAGTAAAGAGCGAACGGCTTTTATACTATTTTGTATCTTGCCGACATTGCTTATTTTTTCGGTATTTATTGTCTATCCGGTAACACAAGTATTCATTAAATCGATGTTTAGTAGCTCGGGCTTTGGAGGTAATCAGGAGTTTATCGGATTGGATAACTTTGTCGAATTGTTTAAAGATGATGTGTTCCTAAAATCATTAAAAAACACGGGTTTTCTTATGCTTGTTGTACCTGTAATTACATTGTTCTTATCATTAGTGTTTGCATCGATTTTATCCTTCGGTGAATTAAGAGAAAAACATCTCTATCGCACTATTTTCTTTTTCCCTAGCATCTTATCCTTTGTGGTGATTGGGATTCTTTGGGCTTTCATTTATCATCCCAATATGGGAATCATTAATGAAGTTCTAAATTGGATGGGGTTAGATCAGTTTGCACTAACCTGGCTAGGTAGTAAAGATACGGTCTTATGGGCCATTGCACTTGTAATGGTTTGGCAAGCCGTCGGTTACTATATGGTTATGTATCTTGCTGGAATGGATAGCATTCCAAGAGAGTTGTATGAAGCAGCCTCGTTAGATGGGGCGAATGCGGTTCAGCAATTTTTCAAGATTACGGTTCCTATGCTATGGGAAATCATACGAATTACAATTATTTTTAGTATTAACGGCGTATTGAATATCAGTTTTGTCCTTGTCATTGTCATGACTTCAGGTGGACCGAATAATTCCTCACAAGTCGCGTTGACCTATATGTATAAACAGGCTTTTGTAAATGCTAATTTTGGCTATGCAATGGCCATTGCCGTAATCGTCTTCTGTGTGTCGTTACTGCTGTCGTTTATTAGCAATAAACTAACAGAACGTGAGATTCACTAGAATTGAGGTGGAAAGATGAGTGGAAATAAAGGCGTAAAACAACGAGGTTCAAAGATAGTCGTTAGGATTGTTTTATTACTTGCGACATTTATATTTGTGTATCCGCTGATATGGAATGTAATCGCATCATTGAAAACAAATAAGGAAATTATGAGTAGCCCATGGGGATTGCCTGCAGCGTTGAATTTTGATAACTTTATTCGGGCATTTACAGAATCAAGTATGGGAGAATTTATAATAAATTCATTCTTTGTAACAGGTCTTTCGATGTTGCTATTGCTGATATTGGTTATCCCAACTGCCTATGCACTGTCTCGATTTGATTTTAAAGGGAGAAAGACTTTACATAACTTTTATATGGCAGGCTTATTTATTCAACCCGTCTATATCATGATTCCATTATTTTTAATGATGAATAATCTTGAGATGTTAGATAACCGCTTTTGGTTGAGTCTTGTTTATGCCGCTGGTGCGTTACCATTTTCAGTTTACTTGCTAACTGGATTTATGCGATCCATTTCCAAAGAGTTTGAGGAGTCGGCGTTTATCGACGGCAGTGGATATTTTCGTACGCTGATCAGTATCATTATTCCGCTTGCTAGACCGGGTATTTTAACTGTTGTGATTTTTAACTTCTTTACGTTTTGGAATGAATATGCACTCGCATTAGTATTAATTTCAAGTGATGAGAAGAAAACGATACCTGTAGGACTTGCAAACTTAATGGAGGTACAGCGATTTGCAACGGATTGGGCAGCATTATTTGCGGGTCTTGTGCTCGTCTTGCTTCCGACGATTACGCTATATGCGCTAACACAGAAAAAGTTGACAGAAGGTATGTCGATGGGTGGACTAAAAGGGTAAAACCTTAAATGATAATAAAAGGAGTTGTAGTAGTGCCTATTTTAAAGGTTGAAGGAAATCAGCTATTGTTAAATAAAGAACCTATCCAACTTATTTCTGGTGCTATTCACTATTTTAGGATTGTACCAGAATATTGGGAAGATCGGTTAGTGAAATTAAAAGCATGTGGCTTCAATTGTGTTGAAACGTATGTTCCGTGGAATTTACATGAACCTAGGGAAGGCCAATTCAATTTTGAAGGTATTGCTAATATTGAAGAGTTTATCCGAATAGCGGACCGTCTTGGATTACACGTTATCGTTCGACCGAGTCCATATATTTGTGCAGAGTGGGAATTTGGTGGTTTGCCCGCTTGGCTACTTGCTGACAGAAATATGATATTCAGGTCTTATTATGAGCCCTATCTAGAAAAAGTGGATCATTATTATGATGTTTTATTGAAAAAATTACAGCCACTTTTACAAACAAATGGCGGTCCGATTATTGCGATGCAAATCGAAAATGAGTATGGCAGCTTTGGCAATGATAAAAAATACCTTACTTATATCAAGGATGCGATGATTGCTAGGGGAATAGATGTTTTGCTGTTTACATCAGATGGACCAACAGATTTAATGCTCCAAGGTGGTACGGTCGATAATGTTTTGGCGACCGTTAATTTCGGCTCCAAACCAACAGAAGCGTTTGATATGTTGCAAGCGTATTTTCCAAACACGCCAAATATTGTGATGGAATATTGGAATGGCTGGTTTGATCACTGGGGGGAAGAGCATCACAAACGGGACCCAGCTGAAACTGCCGCAACATTTACGGAAATGCTTGAACGTGGGGATTCGGTTAATTTTTATATGTTCCATGGAGGCACGAATTTTGGCTTTTACAATGGGGCTAATTATGGTGATGAATATCAGCCGACGGTTACGAGCTATGATTATGATTGTCCAGTAAGTGAATCAGGTGATATTACGCCTAAATTCCACGCGGTTCGCGAAGCAATTGCCAAACATAAAGACATTGGTGAATTAATATTACCTGAACCGATTCCAAAAATGAATTATGGATCTGTTACAATGACGGAGTCAGTTCAGTTATTTGAGGCGTTAGAAATGATCAGCGAGCCAATCCAAAGGGCAAACCCTGAAACGATGGAGAAACTTGGCCAAGATTATGGATTTACACTTTATCGTACTTTTTTGCAAGGGCCAAAAGAAGAAGCAGCATTAACGATACAGGAAGTGCGGGATCGTGCACTAGTATTTGTGGATAATGAATACAAAGGTGTCATTGATCGATGGAAAAATAACGTCATCTCATTTTCAGTACCCAAAGAAGGTGTTCAAATCGATCTATTAGTTGAAAATATGGGACGTATTAATTATGGACCTTTGATGAATGATCCAAAAGGAATCACAGAAGGTGTTCGATTTGAGCGTCAATTCTTATTTGACTGGACGATGTATCCTTTACCAATGGACAATCTTCAATTACTGTCGTTTAAGGAAAACAATGAAAAAACTACTGGGCCCGGATTTTACAAAGGAATATTTACTATAGAAGAGATTGGCGATACTTTTGTGGAATTACCAGGGTGGGTAAAAGGTTTTGTCGTTGTTAATGGTTTTAATTTAGGAAGGTACTGGGAAGTTGGACCGCAAGAAACATTATATTTACCAGGTCCGTTAGTAAGAAAAGGTGACAATGAAATTGTTGTTTTTGAATTACATGGAACTAAAAGTCTTGAAATAAATTTAATTGATACACATAAATTAGGATAAATGATGGGGTTTTGGTCGAACTGCTCTTTCTCGCAGCCAAGAAAGTAAAGAATGAGTAATGGAAAAGGTGATAAAGAATGGCCACAATTAAAGATATAGCAGAAAAAGCGGGTGTATCTTCCTCAACCGTTTCGCGTGTACTGAATTATGATGCAAGCCTATCGGTAGCAGACGAAACGAAAAAAAGGATATTTGAAGCAGCAGAAGAGTTGTCATATCGAAAACGTTCATCTAAAAGATATGTTAATCAAAAAATTGCGATTGTGCATTGGTATACAGAAAAGGAAGAATTAAATGACCTATATTATTTATCCATTCGGCTCGGCATTGAACAACGGTGTAAAGAAATGGGCATGTATTCCGAAGTGTACTTTTTCGATAATATCAAAGCTATTATTGCAACGGAAATTGAAGGTATTGTTGCGGTGGGTAAATTTAGCGACCAACAAGTGAAGGAATTAACAGCGATTAATCCAACGGTTGTCTTTGTAGATTACAGCCCTAACGAAGAGAAATATGATGCGATCGTCATTGATTTTGAAAAGGCAACAAAAAAAGTAATTGACTTCTTTCTTTCTACAAGGCATGAAAAAATAGGGTTTATTGGTGGACTGGAACTACTAAAAGGACAAACAGAACCTATCGGAGATTTACGGGAAAAGACGTTCCAATCCTATATGAAAGAAAAAGGTTTGTATGAGGAACGATTCGTTTATGTAGGCTCTTTTTCAGTAGAAGATGGTTACAGATTAATGCGGCAAGCGATTGAAGACTTAGGCGATGATTTGCCGACTGCATTTTTTTTGAGTAGTGATACTATCGCAATTGGTTGTTTAAGAGCACTTCATGAAGCAGCTATACTTATTCCTGAGCGTGTGAGTATTATTGGCATTAATGATATGTCTGTTTCAAAATATATGTATCCATCATTGAGCACGATTAAAGTATATACAGAAATTATGGGTGAAACAGCCGTAGATACATTAGTAGAACGTTTAGAAGGGAGAAAAATAACGAAAAAAGTATTTATCTCTACAAAGCTTATTGTTCGTCAAAGTGTTAGAAAATGAGGAAAGGTTCTTTAAATTTGATTGGTGCCATTATCAATCACTAAGCAAGCCTCAACTGCCAAAAAAACTGGTTATCAAGAAGTAATCCCTTTCGGGTGTTACAGTGAAGGCCGGTGGATTTAATTAATAAATTTGCTGTAAAAGGGCCAAGTAGTTATTAAGGGCCAGGGGGACTTTGCCTTTTTGATAAAAGGATTAAAATTTCAATTAATTTACAGTTTGTGGATAAATTATTTATAAGTAATAGCGGAAATTCTGATCTTTGTAAAATATATGGTTTAAGCCGTATAATTATAAGTCAAGTTCTGCAGAAGATAACGCTAGAAAGATATATTAATAAACTTAATGAAAAAGGACCCTTTGAAGCACACGAATAAGTCTGTCATGGTACGATTTTCTTAGAATACTGAGGATTCTAAGAAAATCGTAGAAAAAGCCGATTGATACCATGCAATGTAATAGTCAAAGTAGGGCTAATTAAAATTAATGGTTAAGAAGATGAAACCATCATAATAGGCGGCAGATGCAGCTCAGTGTACTACTAAAATAGGAATGTCCTTTTCAAGCAAATCTATTTTCAATGGGGGCTTTAAAATGCGGCAAGGCACGTTCCAGTGGATGAAATCAGTAAATAAATCCATTATATTAAATAAAATTCGGACGGGCGCACCCATCTCTAGGGCGCAAATTGCAAAAGAGACTAAATTAACGCCACCAACAGTTAGTAGTAATGTGAAAGAGTTGATTGACCAAGGGATTGTGAAAGAGAGCAAGCTTGGGGAGTCTCAAGGTGGCCGTAAGCCAACGATGCTCTTAATCAATAACGAAGAATTCTATGTAATAGGCGTGGACGCGGGACCGGAAATGATAGAGTGTATTCTTACCGATTTGTCGGGGGAAATTTTGAAACGAACTTCAAGTAAGTTGACTACACCACTAACAAACACACAATTTCTCATAATTTTAAAAGACTGTATTCGCAATTGTATAACAGACATCTCTACAACTGGTAAAAAAATTATTGGTATAGGTGTAGCGATGCATGGAGTTGTGGATATAGAAACGGGTACTTCTTTGTTTGCTCCTATTTTAAGTCTGACAAATATTCCAATTAAAGAAGAACTGGAAAAAGAATTTGAACTAGAAGTTAAAGTGGAAAACGATGCACGCGCAATGGCGTTAGGCGAATCCTGGTTTGGCGACCACGGTGATTTAACAAGTATGTTGGTTGTGAATATGGGGCGTGGCGTAGGTGCTGGGCTTGTTATTGACGGAAAATTATACCATGGAGCACAAGACATAGCTGGTGAAGTGGGGCATATGACAATCGATTTGCACGGGGAAATTTGTGAGTGTGGCAATCGTGGATGTTTGCAAACGTTTACAACGGGCCCAGCGATTGCTAGGCGAGCTATGAAAGGTATGTCAGTTGAGCAAATTACTGCCGAGAAAGTCTATGAGTTAGCTATGAATGGTAATGATGAGTTTGTAACCATACTAAAGGAAACTGGAAGAGTAATTGGGATAGGTTTAACAAATTTAATACATATTATTAATCCCCAAAAAATTGTGCTTGGTGGTGGGGTAACAAAAGCCAAGGAGCTTATTTTTCCGGTCGTACTTAAAACGATTGAAGAATGTGCATTGACACCACGGGCAAAACAGACTGAAGTAACCATAACTAAACTAGGAGATGATGCAACACTTATTGGTGCTGTGTCTTTACTATTAGTTGATGTATTTGGCCCAAACTAAATTACACATACATTCCTTATGTCCTTTGCGACGTAGGGATTTTTTTATGGATGGCAGAACTACTTTTATTGTATTCTGTGTAGACAGAATACTATGCGTATGGTAGTGTTGAAAAAAGTCAGTAAACATTTTACTGATTGTATTTACTCTTGTTTTACTCGGTTATGAAAATGTATTGAATACGTAGATAAAGAGATTGTGTGGTGAATGATGCGTTTGGTGTTAATATCGGCTGTAAAAGATGGTGATTGTATGAATTGATCGCCAACAAAAATACATAGTCGTTGAGAAGTCGCAAGTGATCCGATAGGGGCAAGTCATTAAATGTATTATGTAGCTTTGAAATGCATTTTGATCTAGTACGCTATTTCGCAAGTGCATGTAAGATTGTGTAAATCGGAAGATAACATTTTGCACTAATTTTCAAAACAACTTTGAGGAGGTAATTGATTTGAAGAATTACAAATTTATGTGGTTGATGGTTATTATGCTCGTACTTAGTGTATTTTTAGCTGCCTGTGGAGATGAAAAAGAAAGCGCTGACAATGCTGCTGGAGTTGAAGAAGAGGTAACAGAAGGATCGGAGAAAGAATTATCACAAGTTCTAAATTTGGTTGAAATAGCAGAAATTGCATCTGCTGACTCGGCAATTGCTGAAGACGCAATTAGCACCAAGGTACTGAACAACGTAACGGAAGGACTTTTCCGTGTGAACCAAGAAGGTTTACTAGCGCCAGCTATGGCTGAAGAGGATCCTGAAATTAGTGCGGATGGAATGACGTATACATTCAAAATTCGTGACGCACAATGGTCGAATGGAACACCTGTAACTGCGAATGATTTTGTATATGCTTGGCAACGTGCTATCGATCCTGACACAGCTTCGCCTTACGGACCGTATTTGATGGCGGGTATGATTAAAAACGCGACCGAAATTGGTGAAGGGAAAGCGAAAGTTACAGATCTTGGCATTCAGGCTGAAGACGATAAAACACTGGTCGTTCAACTTGAACGACCAGTTGCTTACTTCCTATCACTTACTTCTTTTGCGACATTCTTACCACTTAACGAAGAATTCGTAACCGAACAGGGGGATGAATATGCTGCTAACTCTGATGCAATGATATATAACGGTCCATTCTCATTAGCAGATTGGGACGGTACAGGTGGCTGGAAATACGTTAAAAATGACATGTATTGGGATGCTGCAGCTGTAAAACTCGATGAAATCATCGTAGATATTGTTAAAGAAACATCAACGGCTTTAAAATTATATGAACAAGGCAAGAAAGATCGTGTAATACTAACTGCTGAGTATGCAATGCAGTATGCTGATGATCCAAACATTATTAATGAGGTTGAGACGGCTGTATTCTACTTCAAAATGAACCAACTGCGTGATGGTAAACCAACACCGCTTGCCAATGCGGACATTCGTAAAGCTATCGCAAGAGCATTTAATAAAGAAGAACTTGCAAATGTGGTCTTAGCGAATGGAGCTAAAGCTGCTAACTTCCTCGTAGCAGATGACTTTGTGCTCGATGAAAACGGTAAAGACTTCCGCGATTATAGTGGGGACTTCACTGTTTACGATGTTAAAGAAGCGCAAGCATTTTGGGAAAAGGGCCTAAAAGCACTCGGGACTGACAATGTAACAATTGAGTTTCTTGGTGGAGATGCTGAAAGCTCTAAAAAACAACAAGAGTGGTTCAAGGCGGAACTCGAAAGAAATCTTCCAGGTTTGACGATCAAACTGAAAGAAGTTCCTTCGGCAGTGCGTCTTGAACTTGATGACACTAGTAATTATGATCTCCAGGCAACAGGGTGGGGCCCTGACTTCCAGGATCCAATCTCATTCATGGAATTGTTTGTAACTGGAAGTCCGCAGAACAAAATGGGGTACTCAAACCCAGCTTATGACGCACTTATTGAATCTACAAAAACAACTTATGCAAATGATCCGATCAAACGTTTCGAAATGTTTGCGGAAGCAGAAAAAATCCTCCTTGAAGATGATGCAGCTATAGCGCCGACGTATCAACGTGGAGGAATGTTCCTTAGAAACCCAGATGTAAAAGGGATAGCCATCAATCCATTCGGTAGTGACTTTAGCTATAAATGGATGTATATCGAAGCGGCTGGGAAGTAAGCAGTCTAAATTTGAAGCTTAGAAACGTGTCTGAAGATAGTATAGGGGTTGCGGCCGGGCTGCGATCAGCTGAAAGATCCCCTCTGTTAAACTTCTGTGCAATAGCGATTGAAGGAATGTCTTGCTTCTTGATGTTTATTGCCGTGTAGGTGTTTTGTGGGGGGGTATTCACTAGGGGTATACTTTGTAGACGGAATAATGAGTATGTGGTAATGTTGATTTATATATTAGTAATAGTTTTACTAAACGGATTAAAAGCTATAGAATTAACTACTAGATAAAGAGATTGTGTGGTGAATTATGTGGCATATGCATTGGGTGTAGATATTGGAGGTACAAAAGTAGCGACAGTACTAATTGATCAAAATGGAGAAATATATAATCGTTCAGAAGTTGCGAGTGATCCATCAGATAAAGAAAAGATGTTTAGGCAAGTCATTAAAAGCATTGAAATGGTATTAAAAGATTCGCAAGTACATCTTAATGACATCAAAGGTATGGGTGTTGGTGTACCCGGAAAAGTAGATCGTGCAAATGGGATAGCGGTTTTTCAAAACAATTTACCTTGGAGGAACTTTCCAGTCGTGAGCCGATTACAAGATTACTTTTCAATAGAGAATATTGTGATTGACAATGATGTCTACATGGCCGCATTTGCAGAATGGAAAGTATCGAACACAAATAGGCAAGAGACGTTTGTTTATGTAACAGTTAGTACAGGAATTTCCTGTTCGATTATTCATCAGGGTTCATTTATTCGTGGCAGTGGGTTTGCAGGTGAACTTGGTTTGTTTCCGGTTTTGGCAAAGTCATCAGCAGATGGAATCGACAACTTGGAAAAATCAGCCTCAGGTCCTGCAATAAAAAAACTTGCGGAAAAACGATTCAACAACCCTTCTGTTACAACAAGTGAATTTTTCACTAAATATGAAGAGAATGATGAAGAGGCCAAATCGTTAATGAATGAAGTGGTCGGATCTTTAGCACATGGTATTTATTCAATTATATGTTTGTTAGATCCGCACAGGATTGTTCTTGGTGGTGGCGTTATTAATAACAATCCTTTTTTATTAGATTTACTAAAAGAGTCATTGAAACAATATCTAATTCCTGAGCAACAACACAGCTTAGAACGTTTATTTACAAGTAAATTAAAAGGTGATTCAGGAATTATTGGTGCAGGTTTAAAAGGGATTGAATAATAAATCACGAGATTTACGGGGAGGAAATAAGATTTTGAAACACTCTAAAGATGAGAAAGCTTTTAAAAAAACAAAAGCAGTTTTAATTGGGGCAGGTGATAGGGGAGCTAAAGCATACGCCCCTTATGCCAATGATTATCCACACGAGTTAGAGTTTGTAGCTGTTGCCGAGTTGAATTCTGAGAGACGGGAAGCATTTGCACAACAATACTCACTTCCGGAAGACCAGTGCTATGCCTCATGGGAAGAGATGTTAGCAGATGACATCGATGCGGATGTAGCTTTCATTTGTACATTGGATCGGGAGCATTATGAGCCAACAGTAAAAGCGATTGAAAAGGGATATCATGTTTTACTTGAGAAGCCGATGTCTCCAGATCCAAAGGAATGTATTTCCATGGTGGAGGTTGCTAAGGAACATGATAAACTGCTAACGATTTGCCATGTTTTAAGGTATACACCATTTTGGCAAACTATCAAAGGTATTATTGAAGAAGGAAAAATAGGAGATATCGTCTCTATTCAGTTGAATGAAAATGTTGAAGTTATGCATATGTCACATAGTTTTGTACGTGGAAACTGGAACAATAGTGATGTATCAAGCCCGATGATTTTGCAGAAGTCATGTCATGATATGGATATCTTAATGTATTTGATGGACCAAAAATGTAAGCATGTCAGTTCTTTCGGATCATTAATGCATTTTAAAGAGTCTAATGCGCCTAAAGATGGCCCTTTACGTTGTTTGGATGGATGTCCTATCGAAAACGACTGCGCGTTTCATGCGGGGAAATATTATTTAGGTGAAGGAAAAGGCTGGGCGAAAAAATTCACAACAGATCATACGCGAGAAGGTATTATTCATGCGTTAAATACAACGCCATATGGAAAATGTGTCTATCGTTCTGATAATAATGTTGTCGATCATCAAGTAGTCAACCTGGAATTTGAAAATGGAGCTACAGCTACTTTTAGTATGTGTGGATTCACAAGAGAGCAAACCCGTATTGTACAAATCATGGGTACAAAAGGTGAAATTAGAGGGAAAATGGATGAAAACTCGATATCTGTATTTGATTTCCTTACAAAAAATGAAACAATTACGAAATTGAATGAACCAAAGAGCGGCCATGGTGGTGGTGATGAAGCAATTGTTAGGGACTTTTTACAAGAAGTTAAAAACTATCAAGGAAATGAAAGCAGGTCATCCGCTGCTGTATCTCTTGAAAGTCATTTACTGGCATTTGGTGCTGAAGCTTCAAGGCGACAAAATGGTAAAGTTATTCATATTGCTAACTTTGCAAACGAAGTACTTTAATCCTAAACTGCACCCAGGCGATTCTGATTCTACTTATATAACCGAAGTAACTAAGACTTCGAAATTCTGCTAATCGACACACATAGACTAGGCTAAAACATAGGACAATTGCTAATCTGTCCTATGACTATAAGTACTGTATGATAGTATATATTGTAGCTATTCTACTAAATTCGGTAATTATAGAAATGGAAAAGGTGATTGAGAGTGGCAACAATTAAAGATATAGCAGAAAAAGCGGGTGTCTCTTCTGCAACAGTTTCACGGGTGCTCAATTATGATGCAACCTTATCAGTAGCAGATGAAACGAAGAAAAAGATATTTGAGGTAGCAGAAGAATTATCATACCGAAAAACGTCATCAAAGAGGTATGTTGATCAAAAGGTCGCCGTAGTGCATTGGTATACGGAAAAAGAAGAATTAAATGATCTTTATTATTTATCCATAAGGCTTGGCATTGAAAAACGATGTAAAGAAATTGGTATGAAGCCAGAAGTATACTTTTTCAATAATATTAAGGATATTAAAGCAGCTGAAATAGAAGGTATTATTGCTGTTGGTAAATTTAGTGATCAACAAGTAAAAGAATTAACAACTATTAATCCAATAGTTGTCTTTGTCGATTACAGTCCTAATGAAGATAAATATGATGCCATTGTTATTGATTTTGAAAAAGCAACTAAGAAAATAATCGATTTTTTCCTTTCCACGGGTCATAGTGAAATTGGATTTATTGGTGGGAGAGAGCTACTAAAAGGTAAATCAGAACCTATAGAAGATTTGCGGGAAAAGAAGTTTCAATCATATATGAGGGAAAATGGGCTATTTGATGAACGATTTGTCTATGTTGGCTCATTTTCAGTTGAAGAAGGCTACAATTTAATGAAACAAGCTATAGAAGACTTAGGAGAAGACTTACCAACTGCCTTTTTTATGAGTAGTGATGTCATGGCGATTGGCAGTTTAAGAGCACTTCATGAGGCCAATATAGCAATCCCAGACCGGGTGAGCATCATAGGAATAAATGACATGACAGTTTCAAAATATATGTACCCATCATTAAGTACGATAAGAGTTTATACGGAAGTTATGGGAGAAACAGCTGTAGACACAATATTAGAGCGATTAGAAGGTAGGAAAATCGCGAAGAAAATAGTGGTTTCGACTAAACTCGTTATCCGAGACAGTGTAAAAAAATAAGGAAAGCATCTATTTGGAGGTCTATATGTTGGACAAATGAATACCTACTTAAACTGAGCGAAGGCGCCTTACAAGGGGGGCTGAAGCGGATTCAATGGGATTCTTTATTTCAACCTATCTAGTAATAAAGTTACTGGATCAGACGGCATGACCAAGTATGTTATATATTTTAAAAAATGGAGGCGTACAATTGTTTAATCTAACATCAGAACAAATTAATGACAACAATGCGGTACATACAACAAGGGAAATTCACCAACAGCCAGCTGTATGGCAGGAATTAGTTACAGGTTTATTGGAGCAACAAGAAACATTCAAAGAATTTCTTACATCCATTTACAAAAAACATGATACTGTTCGAGTGATTTTAACGGGTGCCGGTACATCTGCATTTGTTGGTGACACGTTAGTGCCGGAATTAGCACGACAAAATCAACAAAATGTCCAATTTACATCAATTCCGACAACAGATATTGTCTCAAACCCAACGGCCTATTTGTTTAAGGATACACCAACCATTTTAGTGTCATTTGCACGGTCTGGAAATAGTCCTGAAAGCGTTGCAACTGTCACATTAGGACAAGAAATAGTTACTGACTTTTATCAAGTTGTTATCACATGTAATAAAGACGGACAACTAGCAAAGAATATCCAAGGTGATGCCAACAGCATTACACTGTTAATGCCTGAAAAAGCTAATGACCAATCATTAGCAATGACAAGCAGCTTTACGAGTATGATCATCGCTGCATACACGTTGTTTACTGAAGACGTTTTTACAACAGATGTAGCAAAACAAGTGATTGCTAGCGCTGAACGCCTAATTGAACAAGTAGGTGACCCAATCGATGGAGTACTTGGTTTCGATTTTGAACGAATTGTTTATTTAGGATCAGGTTTACTTGCTCAATTAGCACATGAATCAGCTTTAAAAATGCTTGAACTCTCTGGTGGACAAGTTGTTGCAATTCATGAATCATCACTTGGGTTTCGACATGGGCCGAAATCGATTTTGAATGATAAATCAGCTGTGGTTTTATTTATGTCACAAGATCCATATACAAGAAAATATGATCTTGATATTTTACGGGAATTAGCGGCAGCGAAATCTGGTATGAAAATCGTAGTACTTACTGAAACAAAGGATGAAGAAGTTGAGAAACTAGCTGATTGGGTTGTTTCAGTTAATGCGGGAACAAAACCACTATCAAACGATTTCCATCTGGCGCTAGTATATATCATTTTTGCACAAGCTTTAGCATTGAAAAAGTCAATTCAATTAGGAATTAAACCAGACAATCCAAGTCCGGATGGAGCGATTAGCCGTGTCGTTAAAGGTGTAACTATTTACGACTATAAAAAATAAGTAATCCAGCAATCAAATCGATTCAATTCATTAATGGAATAACTAGGGGGAAAAGTGATGGGATACGTACAAAACACGAAAGAAATGCTCATTAAAGCTAGAAAAGAAGGGTATGCTGTTCCTGCTTTTAATATTCATAATCTAGAAACAATCCAAGTGGTCATAGAGGCAGCAGTTGAATTAAGATCGCCCGTCATCCTAGCGGCGACTCCTGGAACGATGGCTTATGGTGGACGTGAATACATTCAAGCAATTGCTGAAGTAGCAGCAAAGAGCAATGATATACCAATTGCATTGCACTTAGATCATCATGAAACAGTTGAATCGATTGTAGAATCGCTTGAGTTAGGCGTAAAAGCTGTCATGGTGGATGGATCACATGGTACTTTCGAAGAAAATATTGCGCTCTCTAAAAAAGTAGTAGATGAAGCTCATAAATATGGAGCGACTGTCGAAGCTGAACTAGGGAAATTAGTTGGGCAAGAAGATGATATTATTGTTGAAGCAGCAGATGCAGCGTTTACAGATCCGGATACTGTACAAGAATTTATTGAGCGAACAGGTATTGACTCACTAGCTGTTGCAATTGGTACAGGTCATGGTCTTTATGAGACTAAACCGGATCTTGACTTTGATCGTTTAGAAAAGATAAAAAAATTAGTAGAAATTCCAATCGTGCTTCATGGTGCTTCGGGAATTTCCCAAGAGGATGTCCGGAAATGTATTTCACTTGGTTGTGCAAAAGTAAATATTTCGACGGAGCTAAAGATCCCGTTCTCTGATGCGTTGCGCACGTATTTAATAGAAAACCCAAATGAAACAGATACAAGAAAGTATATGAAACCAGCAAAAGACGCTATGAGGAACGCGGTTAAAGAGAAAATAATCATGTGTATGAGTGACGGAAAAGCATAACAATGTGGAGTGAGAGAATATTCTCACTCCATTTGAGTGTACAGGGGTAAACTTTGTGATGTATTATTGAGGATGGAGTGGTATACGATGATATTAACGATTACATTAAATCCGGCAGTAGATATTAGTTATAAGCTTGATTACTTGTCGCTTGACACTGTAAACAGGATTGAAGATGTATCTAAAACTGCGGGTGGCAAAGGGTTGAATGTAGCACGGGTATTGCAACAACTAGGCGAAGATGTCGCTGCATCTGGCTTTTTAGGTGGTAGCTTAGGAGATTTCATTCGTACGCAGCTTGCGGTAATCGGAATTCAAGACTTTTTTGTTCCCATAGATGGTGAAACACGCAATTGCATAGCTGTGATCCATGAAGGAAAACAGACGGAGATATTAGAAAGTGGTCCAGTAATATCAGCAAGTGAAGCGGCACTCTTTTTAAATAAATTTACTGAATATACAGAACAAATTAAGATTGTAACACTATCTGGAAGTCTGCCAAAAGGCTTGCCGACGGATTTTTATGTGGAATTAGTGAAGATTTCCAACCAATATGATACCCAGGTTTTACTAGATTCGAATGGGGCATTATTAACAGCACTAATAGCAAGTGAACATAAGCCTTATTTAATCAAACCGAATGAGGAAGAACTTGCAGATTTACTTGGTCAAAAGTCTCTTGATGAAACACAAATAATGGAAGCGCTAGAATCAGCGCTGTTCGCAGATATCCCTTGGGTTGTTGTCACGCTAGGAGCAGATGGCGCGATTGTGAAAAAAAACAAGATCCTTTACAGAGCAAGGGCCCCTAAGATTCAAGCGATTAATCCTGTAGGTTCTGGTGATTCCGTTATAGCGGGGTTTGCTGCGGGAATAGCCCGTGGTTTAGAAGATGAAGCATTAATCAAATTTGGACTATCGATGGGTGTTCTCAATGCACTGGAAGAAAAAACGGGTCACATTAATGCGGAAAAAATAGAGTGGGCTCTTGAGCAGATGGTGGTCGATAGAATCGAAAGAGGATAAGTGTGATTGTGCATATTTGATGGGTGTTGATTTATATTGCAATAATGGACTAAACGTATGGAAGGAAGTTATTCTTGGGAAACTTATATTTAATTAACGCTACACTTGTTTTGGAAGATAGTGTCATGCACGAAGGATTTATACATATTAAAGAAGAAAAAATCGAGTCTATTGGTGAGATGAGAGATTTCCCCTCTTTGGCTACGGCGGATCGAGTAATCGATTGTAAAGGGAAACAATATGTGATTCCAGGCATGATTGATATTCATGTTCATGGCGCGGCAGGATTCGACTTTATGGATGGTAAACAGGAAGCTTTTCAAGGAATTGCGCTTGCTCTAGCGAAAGAGGGGACGACCTCTTTCCTGGCAACAACCATAACGAACCCAGTCTCTTATACTAGTGATACGCTAAAAAGTTTAGGGAGATATCGAGCAGAAAGTAATGATCCAGGAGCCGCGGAAATGATAGGTATTCATTTAGAAGGCCCTTTTATTAATAAAGCACAAAAAGGGGCCCAACCAGAAAATGCCATTATTACGCCGGATGCCAATCTATTTAAAGAATGGCAGGAGTTGTCTGGAGATGCTATTAAAATCATCACATATGCGCCGGAGTTGGACAACGATTTTGAACTTCTAACTGAACTTAACAAAACCAACGTGATTCCATCGATGGGTCATACAAATGCATCCTATGATGAATCTATTCATGCCATAACTAACGGTGTTACGCATGCAACACATTTGTTTAATGGTATGAAGGGAATGCATCATCGTGATCCTGGAGTTGTTGGGGCTGTTCTTTTACATGACGATGTCCATGTTGAAATTATTCCGGATGGGATTCATTTTCATCCCGATTTATTGAAACTCATAGTCAAGATGAAAGGGCTTGAAAACGTACTCGTAATAACTGATGGGATGCGTGCGAAAGGGATGCCTGATGGTGAGTATGATTTGGGTGGCCAGCAAGTAACCGTGCGCGACGGAAAATGTTTATTAACGTCATCTGGTTCTTTGGCTGGGAGTATAGTGACGATGAATAGCGCTAGATTGAATCTTGCAAATTGGCTTGAACTATCTATACATGAACAAATACAAATCACTTCAACGAACCAAGCTAATCGTTTAGGATTGTCAAACCGAAAAGGATCTATAAAGACTGGTAAAGATGCAGATATTGTTGTAGTCGGTCAAGATGGTGGAATTGAGTTGACAATCTGTAGAGGTTCTATCGCTTTTGAACGTAGTGGTGCATTCAAATAATATTTTCGGGAGGTCATTCATATGACATGGAAAGTTGAAGCAACAAAGTGGCTTAATCAAGGGGATTTAGAGGTTAGACTTAAGCAGCAACTTTTGAACGAAGAAAATAATATAGAATTACTGGAAGATTGTTTTTATAAAAACCTTTCATTTGGCACGGCTGGTCTGCGTGGGGAGCTTGGATTTGGTACAAATCGGATGAATATCTATACGGTAAGAAAGGCGGCGCTTGGGCTTACTTCCTATATTAATAGCTGTGGGGAGGCTGCTCGAAATAGAGGCGTTGTAATTGCTTATGATTCAAGGCATCAATCTGCGGAATTTGGCCTTGAAGTTGCGAAAGTTCTTGGATTTAATGGCATTCGTTGTTATTTGTTTGACGAACTTCAATCTACTCCATTGTTGTCCTTTGCAGTACGAGAGTTGAATACGTTTTCGGGTATTGTCATTACGGCAAGCCATAATCCGTCAGAATACAATGGACTAAAGGTGTACGGAGAAGATGGTGGACAAGTCACTTTTGAAGCTGCAAATGCGATTACTGCTCACACAGAGAGTATCGACGATTTATTTTCCATAGAGGTCGGGAAAGAGGCTAATCTCTTAAAGGAGGGACTACTTACTTATTTGAATCATGAAATGAGCGACCGTTATGTATTGCATTTGGCTGGAATACATTTAGGTGGAGATCTTGATAAAAGTCTATCAATTGTTTATTCCCCACTTCATGGGGCGGGTGGTAAATTAGTGTCTAGAGGACTAGAGGAAGCAGGCTTCTCGAACGTAACTATCGTCAATGAACAGGCAATTCCAGATCCGAATTTTACGACCGTCAAGTATCCAAACCCTGAAGAACAACAAGCTTTTGAAATGGCGCTTACATATGGTCATAAAGTGAAAGCGGATTTACTCATAGCTACTGACCCGGATGCAGACCGTATGGGTTTGGCAGTTCGGGATTTAGAAGGCGAATATGTCTTTTTAACAGGAAATCAGATTGGTTCATTACTCGTAAATGCAATGTTGAAAGATAAGGCGGATCGTGATGCAATGCCGGAAAATGGTGTTATCTTAAAAACAATTGTCACATCAGAACTTGGTAGAGCAATCGCGGACAAGTATGGCGTTAAAACGATGGACGTATTGACAGGATTTAAATTTATCAGTGAAAAAATCTTGGAATTTGAAGATGCAGAGTCAACTTTCTTATTTGGCTATGAGGAGAGCTATGGCTACTTGATAGGCGATTTCGTACGGGATAAAGATGCTGTCCAAGCATCGGTATTAATTGCTGAAGTAGCCGCTCGTTATAAAGCAAACGGCCAAACATTATTGGATGGGCTACATGCATTGTATGAGGAACACGGATTTTATCAAGAAAGTTTGGAATCGATAACGCTAAAAGGGAAGACTGGAATGGCGAAAATTCATGAAACCGTGAATTATTTCCGTTCGGCTTCATTTGTAAAAGAGTTTACCCAACCTCTTTCAATCATTGAAGATTATTCATCTGGACTTTCTGTTACCGTTGAAACGGGAGATCGACGTCCACTCGATTTACCTATTGCGAATGTGCTTAAATTCAAGTTATCAAATGGTGCGTGGTTTGCCATCCGCCCATCTGGAACAGAACCGAAAATCAAGTTCTACTTTGGAGTGCAGGGCGTGACAAAAGTTGAAAGTGATGAGCTTTTAGCAGCATTAAAAGAAGCTGTCATGTCGATTGTTGAAAGGTTAACTTCTGACATATTATAAGGTTACTTATAAATGAGGGGTGTTGAAATGGTATCACTGATTACACTTACTTAATTACTTTTTACAACAAGTGACTTGGAGAAAAAGTGACTAAATTTCATATTGAAATGGAGAATGGCACGTCTACAGGTACTGAGTTTTTAGGCTGAATTGATGTTGGAGGATCTAATATAGGTGCAAAAGCAGTTCAAGATGCGCTTTCACTCTATTTCGAAAAAAAGCAGAAGGTCCTGAAGAATTCTTTGTTTGTCAGAATTTACTTACTGGGTATAAATCCTTTTGAGCAGCCAGGCGTTGAGAAGTATAAGGAGAATATATTAAGAATGCTGAAAAAAATAGGGTTTGTTGAAGAGGAGTAAGAATGAAAATAAAGTGAGTCCCTTTGCACCAATTATGGTGTTAGGGACTTTTATATTGTCTAAAAGAGTATTCTATCGTTGCGTGAAAATAATATGAAATTGTCAAGCAAAGTATATAATCCATTTTATGGGTAAAATGATAAAATGAAAAACCTATTAGGATAAGGGTAATTCTGTATAAATCCAAAACTATAAAGAGATACCAAAGGCAAGATATATAACCGGAAATTAAAAATAGAGCGCTAGAAAGACAACAACTTAATCATTATAATATGGTTTGCTAAGAATTGATGCATCGCTTTAGTTGTTACGTAACAGAGTTGTCAGAGCAAGTGATAGGACGCCAACGTATTTCAGGGATCTACCAGAGTATTAAGCGGTGTTAAATCGAATGAATATTAATAGGCAATTACTCAAAATAGAAGCAGCAGTAACGGGTAAGAAAGAACATATTTATCATGTGGTTATGCTGGATCCACATACTTCAGTCGAATTGTTCATTGATAATATTGTTGCATTATGTGTTGAGCTTATTAAAGTACATTGAGATTGGTTCCCGAAGTATAAATGA
This sequence comes from Sporosarcina sp. ANT_H38, assembly GCF_008369195.1. Classification (GTDB taxonomy): domain Bacteria; phylum Bacillota; class Bacilli; order Bacillales_A; family Planococcaceae; genus Sporosarcina. The sequence goes on from NZ_VOBC01000001.1 coordinate 1,000,010, forward strand.
AAAAGTGCTTCAAATAAACTAAAGAAAACCTGGAAATCGAATGAAAGAATTCAATGTCCAAGTTTTTCGATTTCTTTTATATGGTGCGAAGGTCGAGCCACTTAATTTCATCTTCTGTTAAGGATATTTCAGCAGCAGCTCTACATGAAAGCATCTCTGCATGATTTTGTGGTCCGATAATTGCTGCTGTTGGAAATGGTTGATTTAAGACATATGCTAAGCTGATTTGAATTGTTTCGACATTTTTTTCTTTGGCCAATTGCTCTGCTCTTCGGTAGCGTTCCCAGTTATCGTCATTGTAGAATACCCGAACTAAATCATTGTTAGTTCTGTCTTCTGGTGTAAAACGGCCGGTGAAAAATCCACGTGCTTGTGAAGACCAAGAAAGAATAGGTAGATTCGATTTTTCGTGCCAGGCAAGAATTGAATCGTCAACTGATACACAATCAGGCCAATAAGGTGACTGTGCTTTTGCTAGGCTTAAGTTAGGACTGCTAAATGAAAAACCTATTAAGCCATGACTCTCTGCATAGTCATTTGCTTCTTGAAGTCGTTCAATTGACCAATTGGAACCTCCAAAAGTGCCAATCCTACCTGCTTCTACATGCTCATTTAATATTTCTAGTATTTCGCCTACATGCACAGTAGGGTCATCACGATGAAGTGCATAGAGCTCAACATAGTCTGTTCTAAGTCTTTCCAAGCTGATTTTTAGTTCTTCACCGATTGCTTGTTTATTTATTTGTGAGCCTTCTCGATTGGGGTGACCGCCTTTTGTCAGTAGTAAGACATCGGCACGACGTTTGTTTTCTTCCATCCAGATACCTATTGCTTGTTCGCTTTTTCCACCTGCATAAACAAATGCTGTGTCGAGGATGTTCCCACCGATATTAATATAATTATCTAGTATCTCGGTAACTTTATCAATAATATCTAGTGTGAAGTAATCAGTTCCCATTACGAGCCCAGTTGTGGTTTTCTCTAGTTTCCCAATTTGAATATTTCGCATTTTAAATCCCCCAATCTTTATATTAAAAGAATTCTTTCTTGTTTTTCTGCGGAAACCAGTGCACCTTTTATTGCTTTTATATTGCCAATTATATCTTCATTCGTGAATTTATTGGGTTTCCCATCAAGTACACTTGCTGCAAAATTGTCAGCCTGTAATGCATAAGGATTAATGTTATCATCAAGGATTTTGTTCGTTTGTCCATCTTTGATAATTTCGTATGATTGATCTCCAAGGAATGCGGTCTTCATCACGATTCTTCCCTTCGAACCAAGAATCTCAAGCTCATTCCGAAATTCAGCCCACATACCACAATCAAATGTCAAGGCAACACCATTAGAAAACTCCATCATTCCAGAAGCCATCATATCGACATTACCATGATCTGATGAGAAAAAGGCATGAGTAGTTACCGCTGAAGGCTCTTCATCTAGCAATAATCTAGCAGCACTAATAGGATAACATCCTACATCATAAATTGATCCACCACCCCATTCTTTTCTAAACCGAATGTTACCTGCATCCCCAGCCCCATTAAATGTAAATACACCATGAATACTCCGAACATCTCCGATTTCACCATTATCAATCCGGATTCTAATATCTTCATATCTTTTTTGATGGCGATACATAAATGCTTCTGCTAGGATAACACCTGCTTTTGTACAAGCATCTACCATTTCTTTCGCTTCTGTTTCATCTAATGCAATTGGCTTTTCACATAAAATATGCTTTCCAGCCTTAGCGGCTTTAAGTGTCCACTCTTTATGTAAATGATTTGGAAGAGGAATGTACACTGCATCAATTGAGGGATCATTTAGTAATTCCTCATAGCTACCATAAGCTTTTTGAATTCCTAATTCATCTGCAAATGCTTGAGCATTTTCCAAAGAACGGCTTGCAACTGCCACGACTACATTTCTTTTTGACTCCTGTATACCTGGTATTACAGACCGCTTTCCAATACTTGCTGTGCTAATAATGCCCCATCGAACTTTGTTTCCTGCCATTATTTATCGCCTCCTCAGATTAAAAACAGTATAACATTAGTTATATAAAATGAAAGAGTTAATATCTTAAATATTCAGGTTATAATTTCGAGGATTAATTCCCCATAACAATCTTGTTTTTACAAGTGATTGTCGTTTTTAATAGAATGAAAATTCAGTTAGAAGTGATATAGTTGAGTAGAGATAAATATATTATCATGTTGTTGCTTTGCAAGAGGGGGATGGATTATGTCGGTACATAAATGGTGTAAAGTATTGATTGTTGACGACGAACTTCTAATTCGAAAAGGAATTAAACATTCTATTAATTGGGAAAAAGAGGGCTTTCAAATTATCGGTGAAGCAACGAATGGTGAAGAGGCACTCGATTTAATTGAAACTTTTCGTCCACATATAGTAATCTCAGACATGGTGATGCCGGTTATGGATGGAGTAGAATTGACAAAAGCAATCAAGGAGGATTATCCACAAATTGAAATTATTATCTTGAGCAGCTTTGGAGATTTTAATTATGTACGTTCTACATTTCAGCTTGGTATATCCGATTATATACTTAAACCACAATTGGAAGGCGCTGACCTACTAAAGACACTTAAACAAGCAGCTTATAAAATTCCGGGAGTTGTATTAGTTGATAATAGTGGTGGGGATGTGACAGTTTCAATTGAGAATATCATAGATAGAGTGATGACGGGTTTTGGATTAGACGAAGATCCGGGACTTATAGGAAACATTTTTACACACAGTCACTTCTGTTTACTAGGGATTGACATTAGAGCTCACACAAATCATAAAAAAAGTATGATTCGGCCATTAATTGAGGAAATTGAAGAAAGAGTGAAAAGTGATTTTACGCATATTGAAATACATCGATTACCAGTCAATTTAAACATTATGGCTTTTATGTTTAATTTCGAACTGAATCAATTACATTCAATTAAGGAATTTATTAAGATGTTATCTATGTCACTTACATTTGTTGATACTAAAGTTGGCTGGGCATTAACAGAGCCTTTCATTGATTTTCTTGAGTTAAAGCAAGTTTATCAAGAGAAATTACTACCTCTTATTCAATATCATTTTTACTTACCAGATACATTGTTAATGATTTATGATGAAATCCCGAGCGTTCGACAAGTTAATGAGCCTTTTCAATTAACGAAGTTCACTAAATTATTTCAACGTCAACAGTTTGAGGCGGCATTTTTATATTTGGAGGCGTACATTGAAGACCTTGCTCACCAATATACAACAGATGAGTTCTCATTTAAGTCCTTGGTAGGGAATATCATTTTCAATGTAACGATTCTTTTTGGAAATATGGAGAATAACAGCAGAAGCTTGGAAGAGGAAAAGTATTCTTATATATCCTCAATTGAGGGTGCATTGAATGTAAAAGAAGCTTTATCATTATTAGATGAATTTTTAACGAAAGCAAAAGCTGCGATTGAACTAACACTAACCAATCCGAATCAGAATAATATGAAAAAGTTATTAGATTATATTAATGAAAATTACGCAGAATCACTTAATTTAACAGATATGGGAAAAAAATTCCATTACAATCCATCGTATTTATCAAATTACTTTAGTGAAAATAACAATCAAAGTTTTAGTGAATATTTAAAACAAGTACGGATTGAAAAATCTATTGAACTGTTGCAAAAGGAAGAGGTTTCAATAGCTAAAATTAGTATGCTAGTGGGCTACTCTGATCATAGCTATTTTTGTAGAGTGTTTAAAAGTTCTATAGGTGTTTCACCAAGTAGCTATCGCAGACAATATTCCAGTACGAAGAAGAGGGGAAAATGACGAAACTTATTGAGCGAATAAATAATTATGGGTTATTAACCAAGATATTTCTTGTAATGTTCATTAGTATTATTGCGATTACGATTACGATTACATTTAGTACATTTCAGATGTCGAAAAAGTTATTTACAGAAACGTTTAGCATAACAAATTCAAAAGTACTCGCAACAATCCAGGAGAGTGTGGAAAACTTTAATTATTCTGTTGTGAATACAATTAATAATATTGAACAAAGTGGGACAGTTAAAAAGTTCCTTACTGAAAGTGATACCAATACCCTCGAAATGTCGGAGTCCTATTTCAATATGAGTGTGCAGATGAATCGAATTCGGACTCACTTAGATACTTACGATACCGGAATTACAGTGTTGGGTGTAAATGGGCGTAACTTTTCCACCAATCGTATATATTGGTCAATCACAGAAAAGGCACTACCAGATCATAGAATCACACTAAATGCACTTGATAATCCAAAAGTATTGTCATATCACTATGATGATCTATATACGGATTCATTAAAAAAACCAGCAATTATTGCTTCGAAAGCGCTGATAGATAGAAATAGTGGAGAAATCTATGGAGTCATGTATATTACTATGCAGGAACTTGAATTCCGACAATTTTATACAAGCTATACAAGTCAAGGCAACGATGTTGCGATTATAAATGGAGCAGGAATGATTGTTTCGAGCAATCGTACGGAGTTAATTGGACAAAAAGAACTCGGATTACTCAATCATGCACAAGAGATTGAGAAACTCGATTTGAATTATAAGGATATTGAGTTCTTAGAAAGAGAACAGATTGTGCTGACTGAATATCTACCATCACTGGATTTATATTTGGTCAACTTAATAGATCGAAAACTTGTTATGGATAAAATCATTGATAAGAAATCAATAGTTCTCATCAGTATTTTAACCGCCAGTATTGCTTCGCTATTTATTTATTTTATTTCCAGGAGACTAACAAGATCACTAACGGGTCTTGTTAATCAAATTAATAATATTGCGAAATCCAATTTTGATCATTATGTCACCGTTTCAGGTAGTTATGAAACGAAACAGGTCGGGACTGCGTTTAATTTTATGCTTGATGAACTTCATGAATATGTTAGGGAATTGATTGCAACTCAAAAAAAGCAACGTAATGCGGAGTTAGCTGCACTACAGCAACAAATTAATCCGCATTTTTTATATAATACGCTGGCATCCATAAAGATTATGGTAAAACAAGGGGATAAAGAGAAGGCAGCCGAAATGATTAATAAACTTATTTCCTTATTGCAAAATACAATAGGAAATATTAGTGAGACGAATACAGTGGAACAGGAATTAACAAATATGAAAGACTACACGTTCATTAATCAGGCCCGGTATGGGGAACAGATTAGGGTTAATTACTACATAACTCCCGATTGTTTATCTTACCAACTTCCAAAGTTAATCATTCAGCCTTTTATTGAAAATGCATTTTTTCATGCATTTAATAAAAAAAATTCGGGATTTATTCATATAATGATTGGACGAGAGCGAGATTCGCTTATCTGTGAAATTGTTGATAATGGCGATGGAATGGAGACAAATCTTGAAAAACAGATGCCCAGCTACAAAAGTAAGCGACAATTATTTAGTGGTATCGGAGTGAAAAATGTCAATGAAAGGATTAAATTATTGTATGGAGAAACATACGGTGTGGAAATAACCAGTCCGTTAGGGGAAGGAACAAAGGTTAGGATTCGTTTACCAATTATAGAATCTAGAAATAATCCTAATTTACAATGAAAGTCCAAATTATTAATGGCTGATAATTAAGAAAACTGTAAAAAGTGCGATTTCAGATAGATATTATCCTAACAGTCCCTATTTTTTATGTGTAAAATTGATTGTAGAAAGCGCTTTCAACTATAGCAGGGGAGGGTTAGGGCAATGAAAAAGATATTCATGTTATTTTTAATTAGTATATTATTGGTAGCTTGTTCTTCATCACCGGATTCAAAAGGAAGTGAAAGTAAAGGTGGAAATGAAGATACTGATGAAGTTACAGTATGGGCATGGGATCCCAAATTTAACATTGCCGCGTTAGAAATTGCAAAAGAAACTTACAAACAAGAAAATCCAGATCTTACTGTCAAAATTATTGAAAATGCACAAGATGATATTATTCAAAAATTAAATACAGCATTAGGTTCAGGTACAACGAAAGGATTACCTAATATTGTTTTAATTGAAGATTACCGGGCACAAAGTTTCTTAAAGTCTTTCCCTGATTTGTTTTATGAATTAACAGATTCATTTAATGCATCAGACTTTGCAGAATATAAAATTGCCCCAACAAGTTCTGAGGGTAAAAACTATGGCCTTCCTTTTGATACGGGTGTAACTGGTTTGTACGTTCGTACTGATTACTTGAAGGAAGCGGGTTATTCAGTAGAAGACTTAGAAGGAATTGATTGGAGAGAATATATCGAGATTGGGAAAAAGGTGAAAGAAGTTACAGGGAAAACATTCCTTACTATAGATCCTAATGATCTTGGTCTTATCCGAGTCATGATTCAATCAGCAGGCTCTTGGTATGTGAAAGAAGATGGTGTAACGCCTAACCTTGTAGATAATGCAGCACTAAAAGAGGCATTTGAAGTTTATAAAGAAATGATAGACACAAATATCTTAAAGCCGCACTCTGATTGGAACCAATTTCTAACAGGCTTTAATAGTGGAGATGTAGTTACTGTACCAACAGGAAATTGGATTACACCTTCAATAAAGGCTGAGGAATCGCAATCTGGAAAATGGGCAGTTGTCCCAATACCTAAATTAAATGTTCCTGGTGGAGTAAATGCTTCGAATTTGGGAGGAAGTTCATGGTATGTGCTAAATATCCCGGGTGCCGAGCAAGCAGCTGATTTCTTAGGTAAAACATTTGGCTCTAATAGTGAGATGTATGAAAAGCTTGTGAGTGAAGTTGGCGCAATTGGTACGTACAAACCTGCAGCAGAAAATGATGCTTATGCTGCAGAAGACAAATTCTTTAGTGGACAGAAAACAATTGCAAACTTTGCGTCGTGGATGGAAGAAATCCCAGGTATTAACTATGGAATGCACACGTATGCAATTGACGATATTATTACTGTTGAAATGCAAAACTACTTAAATGGTAAAGATATTGACTCTGTCTTGAGTAACGCTCAGAAACAGGCAGAGGCACAACTTAATTAATATGTAAAAAAACGATAAGCCTTAAGCAATTGATTGCTAAAACGGTCCAATTTAAACGACCTGTTCAGATCAATTGTTTAAGGTTTTCATTCTAAATAAGGAAGTGATTTAAAGTGAAAGGTAGAACTAAAACCAAATTGACTGGGTGGACATTTGTTGGGATTTCTACTTTTATGATCAGTGTGTTTTATTTTTATCCGATGATTCAGGCATTCATCCTCTCACTCCAATCGGGGGCAGGCACAAATTTAAGCTTTGTAGGGTTAGCTAACTATAAACGCGTCTTTTCCGATCCTACATTTATTGCTGCTTTTAAAAACACTTTTATTTTTCTAATAGTGCAAGTTCCTATAATGATTCTATTAGGATTATTTTTATCTGTTCTCTTAAATGATCCAAAATTAAAATTTAAAAGTTTTTTCCGTATCGCAATATTTTTACCTTGCGTTACATCGCTTGTTGCATATTCTGTCATCTTTAAAGATTTATTTGCGGTAGATGGAATCATAAACAAACTATTACTTAATTTATCAATCGTACCAGAGGGAATTAATTGGTTGACGGATCCATTATGGGCAAAGGTCGCAATTATTATTGCGATTACATGGCGATGGACAGGCTATAATATGATTTTTTATTTATCTGGTCTACAAAATATTGATCATTCAATATATGAAGCAGCAAGAATTGATGGAGCTTCCTCGTTTCAACAGTTTTTCAAAATTACAATACCAATGTTGAAACCAATCATTTTATTTACATCAATTACATCAACAATAGGGACGTTACAGATATTTGATGAAGTAATGAACATTACGAAAGGTGGTCCAGGTAATTCGACCACATCAATATCTCAATATATTTATAATCTCTCCTTTAAGTATACACCAGACTTTGGCTATGCTGCGACGGTCTCTTACTTTGTGGTTGTGATTATCGTACTATTTGCCGCTCTACAGTTTAAGTTAGCAGGTGATAAAAAATGAAGAATGTAAAAAGAATATTTACATATCTATTTTTAACATGTGCCGCGATTATTTCTATTTTCCCGTTTTTCTGGATGATTATCAGTGCGACAAATAAGTCGGTTGAGGTGTCAAAAGGTAGATTATTTCCTGGAAGCCACTTACTTGAAAACTTTAAAAACTTAATTGAAACGGTTGATATTGCTCAAGCATTAACAAATTCAGCAATCATCTCGGTGTCAACAACAGTCCTGTCATTGATAATAGCCTCATTAGCTGGTTATGGCTTTGAAGTATATCGCAGTAAGGCAAAGGACATTGTATTTAATATTTTATTAATATCAATGATGATTCCATTTGCTGCATTGATGGTTCCGTTATACCGGATGTTCGGTTCGCTATCACAAGTAGCGCCTTTCATAGGAATGGACACATTAGTATCTGTTATGTTGCCTACGATAACAACTGCATTTCTTATTTTCTTTTTCAGGCAAAATACTAAAATGTTCTCCAGGGAATTGATTGAAGCTGGCAGAATTGATGGTTTGAGTGAACTAGGTATATTCTTCCGTATATATATGCCAACAATGAAAACGACGTATGCTGCTGCTGCTATTATTACTTTTATGAATAGCTGGAATAATTACTTGTGGCCGCTAGTTGTTTTACAATCACCTGAGAAACAAACAATTCCATTACTTATATCTAACTTGGGTTCAAGTTATGCACCTGATTACGGTGTAATTATGTTAACAATTGTAATTGCAACATTACCGACGGCACTGATCTTTTTCGTGATGCAGAAACACTTTGTGGCTGGAATGATGGGGTCAGTGAAGTAATCAATTATAGATAAGGAGTGTACATTTAATGAAGAAACCAAGTATAGATTGGCTTACAGATGTAGAAGTATTTGCTGTTAATCGCGTAACCGCGCATTCAGATCATCAGTATTATGCCACGATGGAGGAGGCACGAAAAAAAGGGGAAATGAATTTCCGACATAGTTTAAATGGAACGTGGAAATTTAGTTACGCTGTTAATCCCAGGAGTCGTATAGAACAATTTTACGAATCCGATTATGATGCTAAAGGATGGAATACGATTCAAGTTCCAGGACATATTCAATTACAAGGATTTGGACGACCACACTATGTAAACACAATGTATCCATGGGATGGCTATGATGAAATTCGTCCACCTGAGATCCCTGTTGATGATAACCCAGTAGGTAGTTATTTGAAAACATTTACAGTACCTGAAAACATGCAAGATCAACCCTTGTTCATTTCTTTTCAAGGTGTTGAGACAGCATTTTATGTATGGCTAAATGGAGAGTTTGTTGGCTATAGTGAAGATAGTTTTACACCAGCAAATTTTGAACTTACACCATATTTACAGGTAGGTGGAAACAAATTAGCTGTTGAAGTCTATCAGAGAAGTACGGGAAGTTGGTTAGAAGACCAAGATTTTTGGCGTTTTTCAGGAATTTTTAGAGACGTATATCTATATAGCAAACCCTCTATACATGCAGATGATGTGCATGTGCATACTCATCTTGATGATACCTATACAAATGCGGTTTTAGAAATAGATCTCAAAGTTGCTACTGACCAAGATATAAGAGTATCGCTTGAATTAGAGGATGCGGATCATAAAGTTATAGAAGTAGTCGATCAAACACAATTTAGTACGAGTGGTTCATTGAAGTTGTCTGTTGAAAATCCACTGTTATGGAGTGCAGAAAATCCATATTTATATCAAGTTTATATTAAGCTTTATGATCAATTAGGAACATTAATAGAAGTCATTCCTCAAAATGTTGGATTCCGTCGTTTTGAAATGAAGAATAAAATTATGCAATTAAATGGTAAGCGGATTCTGTTTAAGGGTGTCAATCGGCATGAGTTTAATTGTCATAGCGGGAGAGTAGTGACAAAACAAGATATGCTTTGGGACATTAAAACGCTCAAACAAAATAATATTAATGCAGTTAGAACAGCTCATTATCCAAATCAAAGTTATTGGTACGAACTTTGTGATCAATACGGTATTTATGTAATTGATGAAATGAACTTAGAAACACATGGAACTTGGCAGAAAATGAATGTAATCGAACCTTCTTGGCTGATCCCGGGTAATCTTCCGGAATGGCAAAACATTGTAATGGATAGGGCGGTTTCAATGTTCGAACGTGATAAAAATCACCCTTCGATTTTGATTTGGTCATGTGGTAATGAATCACATGCTGGTGAAGTCATACTGAATGTGACACGCTATTTTAAAGAAGTTGATGAAAGTCGATTAGTTCATTATGAAGGTGTATTTTATGATCGGAATTACAGTGAGACAAGTGACATGGAAAGCCAAATGTATACAAAACCAGCTGATATTGAGAAGTATTTATTGAATAACCCAGATAAACCGTATATCAGCTGTGAATATATGCATGCGATGGGGAACTCACTTGGTGGGATGAACAAATATACAGATCTCGAACGTAAATATCCGATGTATCAAGGTGGATTCATTTGGGATTATATTGACCAAGGCCTTGTAATAAAGGACCGTTATGGACAGGAATTCTTGGCGTATGGTGGTGATTTTGGTGATAGACCAACAGATTATAACTTCTGTTTTAATGGTATTATTTATGCGAATCGCGAACTGTCACCTAAAATGCAAGAAGTACGCTTTTTATACCAAGATATAAAGCTTATACCTGATCGTAATGGTGTGAAAATCATCAATGATCGATTATTCCAAGATACAAGTGATTTAGTATTGGAATATCGTTTAACATTTGAAGGACAGCAATTATACCGTGCTCAAAAACAAGTGAATATTGAGCCAGGAAGCGAAGAGTACATTGAATTAGATTTTCCATCAGAATTGAATATGAATGGTGAATATGTGATTCAGACTGCACTTTTATTGAAAAACAAGACAATTTGGGCAGATCAAGACTTTGAACTTTCTTTTGGAGAGCATATATTTCAAGAAGGTAAACGAGACTTTATTATTCCAAAGGGGATAGTAAATGTAGTCAAAGGCGACGTTAATATTGGTGTCCATGGAGAAAGTTTCAGTGCTATATTCTCACTTAAAATGGCATCACTTATTTCACTCAAATATGCCGGCAAGGAAATGATTGAGCAAGCGCCTGCTCCGCTATTTTGGCGAGCGCTCACGGACAATGACCGGGGCAATCAAACAGGCTTTGAAATGAGTGAATGGTATGCAGCTAGTCTAGGTCGAAAATGTATTGGATTCAATGTACAAGATGAGAAAACATATGCAACTATTAGTTTTGATTATGCATTGGCAATAGATTCGGCTATAAAAATCAAAGTTTCTTACACAGTTTATGCCGACGGACTTATTAAAGTATGTTCATCCTATCAGGGGGTCACTGGGTTGCCAGACATGCCGCTATTTGGAATTTCATTTAAAATGTCTGCTGATTATCATGAGCTTGACTGGTATGCGAATGGTCCAGAAGAAAATTATGTCGATCGTGCAAATGGTGTTAGATTAGGGGTATTTGGAAATAAGGTGTCAGCTAATATAGCTGCTTATGCGACTCCGCAAGAATCGGGTAATAGGACTGGTGTCCGCAGGGTAGATGTAACCAATAACGAAGGAGTTGGCATCAGGATTTCATCTACAGATAAACCAATTGAATGCAATATTTCACCTTATACAGCGTTTGAATTAGAAAATGCTTCTCATCATTATGAATTGCCAACTATTCATTACACAGTCGTTACCATCGCTGGTAAACAAATGGGGGTGGGTGGTGATGATAGTTGGGGCGCACCTGTACATGAAGAATATAGAATTAATGCAGAAAAAGAAATATACTTTGAGTTCATGATTGAACCTAAATAATTTGCTGGTAATATTGCCCTGCAGACTGTGATTATGCAGGGCAATACGTATGGAATTTGTTAATGATAAAATCAAAAATAGAAATGAACTATAAAATTTAAAAGGAGGAAAAACATGCGAAACATAGGTTTACAATTTTGGTCGATTCGTGAAGAAGTGGAAAAGGATTTATTGGGGATGATTGAAAAGGTAGCGAAGATGGGCTATACAGGTATACAATTTGCTGGATTCTTCGATCATACGGCCGAAGAAGTGAAAGGCAAATTGGTTGAAGTAGGGATTAAAGTTGCTGGTGCCCATGTTCAAATTGAACAACTTGAAAATAACCTTGAAGAAACATTGAAATACCATGAAACAATCGAAAATGATTTAATTATCATTCCTTTTTTACAGGAAAATATGCGATTGACTGAAGATGATTACAAACGAACGGCGAAACGACTAAATGACATAGGCCGAAAAGTTCATGCTGCAGGATTTACATTAGCCTATCATAACCATGACTTTGAATTTGATGTGTTTGATGGGAAAACTGGTTTTGATATTCTATTTGAGAATACTGCTGAAGAACATTTGAAAATAGAGTTGGATTGTTTCTGGGCGGCTTGTACAGAAAATAATCCATTAGAAATTATCGAGAAGTATGCTGAACGTGTTGTTTCTTTGCATATTAAAGATATGAAAGTTGTAGACAATGAGCATATTTCTACGGAGCTTGGTACGGGAACACTGCCGCTACCCGAGTACATTCAAAAAGGGAAAGCGCACAACGTAAAGTGGTTTATTGCTGAACAAGAACATTTCACACAAGATCCAGTAGAAAGTGCAACACAAAATGCAAAGGAAATGTGTGCGATGTTCGATAAGTAATATGACTTGGATACGGGGAGGAAATTGGATATGGGTAAACTGAAAATAGGTGTAATTGGATGTGGGAGTATTGCTAAGTTCCGTCATCTTCCGGAGTATTCGACAAATGAAAAAGTAGAAATTGTTGCAGTTTGTGACATAGTGGAAGATCGGGTGAATGAAGTAGCAGAAAGGTATAATGCGAAAGCATATAAAAATTATGAAGATTTACTTGCCGATGAGAGTATTGATGCAGTAAGTGTTTGTTTACCAAACTATTTGCATGCACCTGTTTCGATTGCCGCATTAAATACAGGCAAGCATGTATTATGCGAAAAACCTATGGCTACCTCTTATGAAGAGGGAAAACAGATGATTGAAGCAGCAAGTAATAATAATAAAAAGCTTATGATTGGACATAATCAACGCTTTGTTTCTTCCCATGAGAAAGCGAAGGCACTCATTGTAAGTGGAGAATTAGGTAAGATTTACAGTTTCCGTACTGCATTTGGTCATCCGGGGCCAGAAAGATGGAGCATAGATGGACGTGAAAGTTGGTTTTTTAATAAAGATAAAGCGTTTATTGGGGCGATGGGTGATTTAGGTGTCCATAAAACAGATTTGATGCGCTATATCTTGGGTGAGGAAATTATTGAAGTAGCTGGATTTGTTGAAACAAATGCAAAAAAAGATACAGATATTGATGATAACGCTGTTTGTATCTTAAAGACTGAATCGGGAATTATAGGTACACTAACAGCAAGTTGGGCGTACACAGCGGAATCAGATAATTCAACGATTATTTACGGAGAAAAAGCAATTCTGCGATTGGAAGATGATCCAAAGTATTCGCTTATCGTACAATATACAAAGGGTGAAGTTGTAAATTATGAATTAGGAGCCATTCAAACAAATGAAGAAGGTGGGCAACATACTTCGCATGTGATTGATCATTTTGTATCAGCGGTCCTGAATGATACAGAGGTGCCCGTGTCTGGAGAAGAAGGATTAAAATCATTAGAAGTTGTTTTGGCAGTTTTAAGGTCTAGTGAAAGTAAAAAGATTGTAAGGGTTTGAAGTATATCTAGTTAATAAGAAAGGTTTATCAATGAATTTAAGCGTTTTCGCAGTTTTGTTTTCTAAAAAGCCATTTGAAGAAATGCTAGATTATGTACAAGCAGCGGGTCTACAAGTTATTGAAATTAGGACAGGTGGCAAACCAGGAGATGCCCATTGTAATATCGATGAGCTTCTTGCGAGCGGAGACAAACGTAAGGAATATTTAGGCAAATTACAATCATGTGACTTAACAATTAGTGCCTTTAGCTGTCATTATAAAATGGTTTGACCATACTAAACAAGTGGCACAATATGAGCATGAAACACTTGTGAAAAAGATTAAACTTGCATAGTTACTAGATGTACCCGTTGTTAACACATTTTCAGGAACACCGGGCTCGCATGAAGAATCTAAACAGTCGAACTGGCCAATTTATCCATGGCTGACTGAGTACTCGGATATTTACAACTACCAATAGGTACAAAACTCTTTCCTTTTTGAAAAGACGTAGGCAAGTTCATAGAAGATTACGGTGTGAAAATCGGATTTGAATTACATGGTGGATTCTCAGTACACACACCATTTACATTGTTGAAATTAAGAGAAGCAACTTCGCCGGCAATTGGTGCGAACCTAGATCCAAGTCATCTTTAATGGCAAGGGATCGACCCAGTCGCAACGATTAAGATAGTAGGAAAAGAAAATATCATTCATTACAATATGAATGCTTTAACATATATGCAGCCTTACGGAGATGTGCAATCATGTACATTCCCTTCTGTTGGTTGCGGTATAGTATTCAAGAGTGGTCAGATATGATGAGTACTTTGCGCACTTATTGCTATGAATAAGTTGTGTGCATTGAACATGAAGATCCATTGATGTCCGTAGACGAATGATTTTCTCGTGCCGTCACTAATCTAAAGACAGTTCTAATAAAAGATCAACCTGCGGATATGTGGTGGGTGTAAAGCAAATAAGTAGTTGCGATATATGAATTTATTGTTCATGAATCGCAACTTTTTTGATGAAAAATTAGTCAATAGAAAACTGTGTCAGACCGAATCATGAGAGAGTATATCTTGCTTTACTTGTTGTTATTATTGCTGTATTTATCGGGCATTATACTAGATTTGGGCGTAATATGTATGCTACTGGTGGGAGTGAGCAGTCTGCTGTGTTAATAGGACTACCGATAGGGAAAACAAAAATAGTGATCTATACAATCAGCGGTTTTTGTGCGTCGCTTAGTGGTTTAGTCTTCACTTTTTATATGTTGTTAGGGTATGGACTGCATGCTAATGGGTCATTGTCATTAGAAGTAATGCTAAAAAAATACAATCTCGGAACAATAATAAATCATGTCACGATGGATCAATAAGTTGGATTTACGAATAGAGTCGATAGTGAATAGGTTGTTATTGATAGTGAGACAGCGGTTGGAAAATAAAGAATAGATTCATTCAATGACTTGCCTGAATACTGGCGAGTCTTTATTTATTATTTAGGGAGAGGAGTGTTTGTGGTAGGTATTGAATAATTCCAATAAATTAAACCGAAGTGATAATATTATAAATAAGAATAGTGTGATAAAAAGGGCTTTAAAATCAAAAGTTATTGATAGACATGTACTCTCAATCATAAAATTAGTTCTGTGAGTGAATTAATAAATGAAAGAATTGGCATGAAGCCGCCACACGGATAGACAAGCAACGCCTCTATTAAATTTATATTTTTCAAAAAAACGTTGATTGTACGTACGTTTTATATTAACATGAAGATAGATGCGACGACATGTACGTATATATAAAATCAGAAAGGTGGATGTGAATATGCTAGAAGATTTGAAGCAAAAGGTGCTAGATGCAAATTTAGCATTACCCAGACATAATCTAGTTACTCTTACATGGGGGAATGTAAGCGGTATCAGCAGGCGGGACAATCTTATTGTCATCAAACCAAGTGGGGTACCTTATGATGAGTTGAAAAAAGAAGATATGGTTGTTGTTGATTTTGATGGCAAGATTGTAGAAGGAAAATTAAAACCATCGTCTGATACGCCAACTCATCTTGTCTTATATAAAAACTTTCCTGACATTGGTGGAGTTGTTCATACGCATGCACCATGGTCAACAAGTTGGGCTCAAGCGGGAAGAAGTTTACCAGCTTTAGGTACGACCCATGCGGATTACTTTTACGGCACAATTCCCTGTACGCGGGTAATGACTGAGGACGAAATAAATGGGGCCTATGAATATGAAACGGGAAATGTAATTATTGAGACTTTTAAAGAAATCAATCCAAATGAAGTACCAAGTGTGCTTGTACATAGTCATGCACCTTTTTCTTGGGGGAAAGACCCTGAAGAAGCGGTGCATAATGCAGTTGTGTTAGAAGAAGTGTCAAAAATGGCTTTACAAATGTATCAATTGAATCCGAACACACCTGATATGGACCAAACGCTTTTGGATAAACATTATCTTAGAAAACATGGAGCAAAGGCTTATTATGGACAAAAGAACTAAGGGGGCTAATAAATGACTGAAAAGTATGCAATTGGTGTTGATTATGGTACTCAATCTGGTCGTGCAGTGCTTGTTTCATTAGAAAACGGGCGAGAAATTGCTGACCATGTAACACCTTATCGTCATGGTGTAATAGATGAAAAGTTGCCTGGAACGGATATTGAATTAGACTATGAATGGGCTTTACAACATCCACAAGACTATCTAGAGGTATTAGAGAACTCAATTCCTGCTGTTTTACAACAATCGGGCGTTAATCCAGATGATATTGTTGGGCTGGGCATCGATTTTACTGCGTGCACGATGCTACCGATTGATGGAGAAGGAGAGCCTTTATCGAATAATCCGGCGTTAAAAGACAATCCGCATAGTTGGCTAAAGTTATGGAAACACCATGCGGCACAAGATGAAGCCAACAAGTTGAATGCCATTGCAGAACAAAGAGGAGAAGCCTTTTTACAAAGATATGGAGGAAAGATTTCCTCAGAGTGGATGATAGCTAAAATTTGGCAAATCTTAAATGAAGCACCAGATATATATGAGCAAACTGATCGCTTTGTTGAAGCAACTGATTGGGTGACCTCAAAGCTGACGGGCAATTTAGTTCGCAATAGCTGTACGGCGGGTTATAAATCAATCTGGCATAAAAAAGATGGTTATCCAAGTAAGGAATTCTTTAAAGCGCTTGATCCTCGTTTAGAAAATCTAACGGATACGAAACTTCGTGGTGAGGTTGTGTCGATTGGAACGAAAGCGGGCGGGCTGACTGCAGAAATGGCCGAGCTCATTGGATTGAATGTTGGAATGGCGGTATCCGTCGGCAATGTCGATGCGCATGTCTCTGTCCCGGCAATGGGTGTAGCTGAGCCTGGAAAACTTGTTATGACAATGGGTACTTCCATTTGTTCTTTGCTGTTAGGGGAACAAGAGAAAGAAGTAGAAGGCATGTGTGGGGTCGTTGAAGACGGAATTATTCCAGGGTTCTATGGTTATGAGGCAGGTCAGTCTGCAGTCGGAGATATCTTTGAATGGTATGTCAATCAAGCTGTACCAGAATATGTTGAGCTAGCGGCTAAAGAAGAAGGACTTAATGTTCATCAGTGGTTAGAGAAAAATGCCTCAAACTATCAACCTGGTGAAACTGGATTATTGGCATTGGATTGGTGGAATGGCAATCGTTCCACTTTAGTAGATACTGATCTTAGTGGGCTGCTGCTTGGAATCACTTTGCAAACAAAGCCAGAAGAAATTTACCGAACACTACTTGAAGCAACGGCATTTGGAACGCGTAAAATTGTGGATGCCTTCACCAATAGTGGTTTAGCTGTCAATGAATTATATGTTTGTGGAGGATTACCTCATAAAAATAAACTATTAATGCAAATCTATGCGGATGTCACGAATCGAGTTATTAAAGTAGCAGACTCGTTCCAAACGCCAGCATTAGGAGCTGCGATGTTTGGGGCAGTTGCTGCTGGAGCTGCAAATGGAGGATTTGACTCCATATTAGATGCAACAAAGAAAATGGCGCGTATAAAAGATCAAGTAATTACACCAATCCCTGAAAATGTAGTTGTTTATGACAAAATCTATCAAGAGTATTCGATTCTACATGAGTATTTTGGTCGTGGAGAAAATGATGTGATGAAACGGTTACGCGCTATTCGATCTGAAGTAAAGTAATCTACTAATTGGAGGAATAATTATGCTAGCTATTAAACCTTATGAATTTTGGTTTTTAACAGGAAGTCAGGACCTTTATGGTGAAGAAACACTGCTGGAAGTGGAAAATAACTCAAAAGAAATTACTAAACAACTAAATAAAAATGGAAATCTTCCATATAATATTGCGTTTAAAACGATTTTAACGAATGCGAATGATATCCGGAAAATAATGTTGGAAGCGAATAGTGATGAAAATTGTGCTGGTGTGATCACGTGGATGCATACATTTTCTCCGGCAAAAATGTGGATTGCTGGTCTTGCTGCATTGCAAAAGCCGCTTCTCCATTTGAATACGCAATTTAATCGCGATATTCCTTGGCAAGCTATTGATATGGACTTTATGAATACCAATCAATCTGCACATGGTGACCGTGAATACGGTTTTATCGGAACACGTATGAACATCTCGCGTAAAGTAATCGTCGGGCACTGGTCAAATAAAGATGTTACAGAGAAGATAGCTAGCTGGATGAACACGGCAGTAGCTGTTACGGAAGGCACGAATATTAGAGTGGCGCGTTTTGGTGATAACATGCGTAATGTCGCTGTGACTGATGGCGACAAAGTCGAAGCACAAATTAAATTTGGTTGGACAGTAGATTATTATGGTATTGGCGATCTCGTAGAAGAAATGGCAATAGTATCGAATGATGCCATTGAGAGTCTATATAAAGAATATGAGACGTTGTATGAGCTACCAGCGGAAGCGAATGAACCGGGTCCAGTAAGAGATTCAATCTTAGAGCAGGCTCGCATTGAATTAGGATTAAAGTCATTTTTGTCAGCTAGAAATTATAATGCATTTACCACTAATTTTGAGGATCTACACGGCATGAAACAGCTGCCGGGATTAGCAGCTCAACGTCTAATGGCGGAAGGTTATGGTTTTGCGGGGGAAGGGGACTGGAGAACAGCGGCATTGTTGCGCATGATGAAAATAATTGCCAATAATCAAGGGACTTCGTTTATGGAAGATTATACGTACCACTTGGAGCCGGGCAATGAAATGGCATTAGGCTCGCATATGCTAGAAATTTGCCCAACAATCGCAGCAACGAAACCGCGTATTGTTGTTCAACCTCTTGGTATTGGCGGCAAAGAGGATCCAGCCCGCCTAGTGTTTGATGGACAAGTGGGGAGTGCGGTTGTTGCTTCGTTAATTGAATTAGGCGGCAGATATCGTCTCGTTGTCAATGCGGTTCAAGCCCAACATTCAATGGAGGAGACACCAAATTTACCAGTGGCAAAGGTATTATGGAAACCGGAACCTTCGCTAGGTGAAGCTACTGAATCTTGGATTTATGCTGGTGGAGCGCACCACACGGTATTTTCTTTAAACGTTACAACAGATCAATTATATGAGTTTGCGGATATGGCTAATATTGAATGTATTGTGATTGATAAAGATACGAACGTTAGACAGTTGAGAAATCAATTGAAGTTAGGTGAGGCTGTTTGGCAGTAAAGGCCATCATGGAATGAATGCTAATGATATAAGTGTTCTCAATCTATAACATGTATGTTCTGGGGAGGTAATTTTACTATGCATACAACAGATAGTTTAATACAGCAGCTAGAGGAAATGGGTATTGACCGGAATGGAACAGTTATCGTTCATTCTTCAATGAAAAGTATTGGTGATGTAGAAGACGGCGCAGATACAGTACTTGATGCATTGTCCGCTTTTATGGCAAAAGGTCTACTCGTTTTCCCTACGCATACATGGCAATATATCAACAAAGATAATCCGAAGTTTTATGTAGAAAGCTCGCCTTCGCATATAGGGATATTAACTGAGAAGTTTAGGAAGCGCCCAAAAGTTATTCGTTCTTTACATCCGACACATTCAGTAGCGGCGCTAGGGGAGGATGCATTAACGTTTACTGCTGATAATGAAAATTTTGATACTCCTTGCGCGAGAGAATCATCGTGGGGCAAACTGTTAGACCGTGAAGCGAAGATATTGTTAATAGGTGTCGATTTACGGCGGAATACATTTATCCACGGGGTGGAGGAGTGGCTTGGAATACCCAACCGGGTGACTGATGCTTATGAACAATTATTCACTGTGCTTTCAAATGGAATGGAAATATCTGTACCATCTCGAAGACACTATGGTTTAGATTGGTCAGCACACTATTGGAAGGTTGAGGGTATATTGGCAAAAAAAGGAACAATTCAGTATGGGGAATTTGGCGATGCTACCGTGCTTGTTTGCGACACTGTTAAGCTAACCCGGTATATAACTGAAATGTTGACTATTAATCCGGAGTTGTTTTCTGATAATGAACCATTAGCAGAGGTACTAATCTAATTATAAAAACACAGGGCCGTATTTTAATATAACCCTGTGTTTTTCTGTACAAAGGAATGTTAACGATAGCACTTATACAAATTTAAAAAATGAATTTCTTCAAATCAGTTTTGGTACCTAAGCTGTATTTGTATGTTCAACAAATAAATAAAATCTATTAGTCGGAGGAGAACATGGAAAAGAAAATCACGGTTTTTCTGGTGGTATTGTGTGCACTTGTATCATTTACGATGATTGCCCATGCGGATAATCCTATTATTAAAGATCGTTTCTCTGCTGATCCAGCTGCATTGGTCCATGATGGTAAGGTTTATCTATATACGGGTCATGATGAAGCAAGACCTAGTGGAAACACCTTTATGATTAAAGAATGGAATGTATTTTCTTCCGATGACCTTGTGAACTGGGAGCTTGAAGGTCAATTACCTCGGACGGAATTTAAGTGGGCTCGCAGGGATAGTGCTTGGGCTTCCCAAGCGATTGAAAGAGATGGTCAATTTTATTGGTATGTAACAGTATTGAACGGAGATCCGGCTGACCCGGGTTATTCAATTGGTGTTGCACAATCGGATCATCCGGCGAAGGGATTTAAAGATGTACTCGGCGGCCCGCTTATTACACCGAGCATGACTACAGATCCAGAATATATGGGAACAGTGCCATGGGATGATATTGATCCGTCTGTTTTTATCGATAAAGGTGGTCAGGCTTATCTCTATTGGGGAAATACGCATCTTTATTATGTGAAATTGAACGACAATATGATCGAACTGGATGGTGTTATTGAGCGTGTAGAAATCGCAAATATGCCAGTTGGTTATACGGAAGCACCTTGGCTTCATGAATACGATGGGCAGTATTACTTGACCTATGCAATGAATTATCCAGAAGAGATTGGTTATGCGATGAGTGACAGTCCTGAAGGTCCGTGGACATATAAGGGCAAGTTGATGGATAAATTGCCGGGAAGTTCGACAAGCCATCCTGCTATTATTGAGTTTGAAGAGCAATGGTATTTTATCTATCATGCGGCTACTTTACCTACAGGTGGCGAGTTTAGGCGCTCGACTTCGATAGAAAAAATGTATTATAACCCAGATGGAACCATTCGAAAAATAATGCCAACTGTATCTGGTGTAAGTGATCATAGTTATTTAATGCAAGCTTATAGCGATGCGGATCGCTATGTGCGTCATATGGGAATTGGACTCCAAGTGACATCTTTAAAAAAGGATAACACGAATTATAAATGGCATGTCGTACCTGGGTTAGCAGATAATCATGAAACATATCTGTCTTTTCAATCGGATAGTAAGCCAGGTTTTTATATGAAGAGAAAAGACCAGCAAATAGTGATGGCTAAGAATGACGGAATAGATAGTTTTAAAGAAGCAGCAACATTTCAAGTTGTTCCGGGTTTAGCTGATAAAAAAGCATCCTCCTATCAGGCATACGGCGATGATTTATATTTGTATCACGATGAGGATAATCAATTGACGTTAACAATGATGAACGCAACAAGAGATAGCGAACGTGCAACTTTTCGACTGGAGGGCGTAAAGCTGAAAGCGGATAAGGATGAAGTAACTGTAGAAGCAATTAATGTGGATGAAATACCTGTGCCTGCTAGTCGAATTTATGTACCTGTAGGCATCATTGTCCTTGGATTAGCTATAACAACTACACTGTATGCGACGAGAAGGAAAAATAAGAGTAGATAAATTTTCAAGGTGGCAAATTCAACTTATACGTTCAATTCTGGTATATACGAATAATTAAACAATGATTATAATAAATTAATCTATTGAAAACTTAGTAACGAAGGTGAGAAATTCATGAATAGTGAATATATTGGGATAATAAGAGCTGAATACCATTGACAACCAATAATTTAACTACTATAATTTAAAATAAAGTGACGTACGTACAAGTTATACGCTGGATTGCACTCAGATACGTACATCTGAAAAGAAGTAATAATAACGTTTGGTATATTTTTACTATTTATGAAAGCGCTTAAACTTAAGGCGCATATTACACGCTATAATAAGCGCCAATTAAAAATTGACTAGTGAAAAATTTGGAGGTGATATTTTGAGCACAATGAATATGAAGAAAATAGGGATTGTTGGTGTTATTTTAGCATTAGTCATTTTTCAACATCCAAATCCGGCTATTCTTGCACAAGAT
The DNA here is from genome assembly GCF_008369195.1 of Sporosarcina sp. ANT_H38. Classification (GTDB taxonomy): domain Bacteria; phylum Bacillota; class Bacilli; order Bacillales_A; family Planococcaceae; genus Sporosarcina. The sequence continues at coordinate 1,022,578 of NZ_VOBC01000001.1, forward strand.
GATAAAGATAAATCAAAAGGAAATACCGTTGTAGAGGGTGCAGCATCTATCCTTGAGAGCAAATACAGTTCATACATAAAAGAACATCGAGGGAAGTCCTATCAGGGGAACGATATAGTTTTGGATAAACCGGAAAATTGGGTGACGGATACATCTTTATTGACTTCCAATGATGAAAAGACTGCTTTGAGAATAAAGCAAAATGATGAAGCGAACATAACCATCCAGGCTCCAGAAACGGCATCTTATTTAATCGGATTACAGTATTCCACTGAGGGAGATAACATATTACCCACGCAACTTGAAATGAAGGTCAATGGACAATTTCCTTTTTATGAATTAAGAAACTTAATCTTTGAAAGTAGATGGGAAGTACCTAACGAAACGCTGAAAGATAAGTACGGTAATGAAATTGTTCCGCAACCGAACAAGGTAAAGGAATGGCAAGAAAAATTTATTAGCGATGCAAGTTATCGTAGTAGTGAACCTTTTTATATCGAGTTACAAAAAGGAGATAATGAGATTACTTTTCGTACGATCGAAGGTAATATCTTAATTCAATCTATCATTCTTGCTTCGGTAGATGAGCTACCTGGTTATCCGGAAGGTAAGGTAGCAGGTAATGAATTTATAGTCTTAGAAGCAGAAAGTAGTACCTATAAAAATGATTCCTCTATCCGGGCTAGTTCACTCTATAATATTGATTTGACACCGTATAGTGCCGGAAAACGAGTAATGAATTATTTAGATAGTGATTCATTTAAAAAACCAGGTCACAAGGTCGAATATGAATTTGAAATAGAAAAATCCGGCTACTATTATATGGGAATGAATTACCGTCAAAATGTCAAGATAGATTTCCCGGTATTTGTAAACTTGGCGATTGATGGTGACATCCCATTTAAACAATATAAAAATTATCCGTTTGACTATACGCCTGAATTTACGCATACGACAATCCGTGACCCCGAAAAGGGCGTGGATATACCGATTTACCTTGAAGCTGGAAAACATACAATCAGTTTGACAATCAGCTTAGATCATATAAAGTCGACGATTGAAAAAGTCGAACATTTAACGAAAGAAATTCAAACATTATCATTAGAACTCACTAAATTGACAGGTCCTAGTATTGACCGCAACCGTGATATTGATGTAGAAAAATATATACCCGGTATTACCAAGCAGTTGCAAACTTGGACAGATGAAATGAGTGACCTTTATGAAGGGGTTAAAAAGTATAATCCTAATGTAGCAGAGATAGGGGCATTTTCATCTCTTAATATAGCAGAAAAACAATTGAAAAGTCTTTCGAAAAATGTTGATAAGTTAATTGTGAGAAAAAATGAATTATCAACGGGAACGAACTCTATTACTGCACATTTAGGGAATTTACTGCAAGAAATTATCAATAACGGCTTAGCTGTCGATAAATTGTATTTCTATCAAGATGCTGAAGATGTTCCAGAAAAAAAAGGGTTTATGAAGAAACAGTTGGCCAAAGTGGAACGTTTGTCGAAGTCGTTTGGTGAACAAGATTATGCAATTGATACTGTAAATCCAGATCACCTACAAGTTTGGGTTAACAGGCCAAGACAATATATTGAAATCATGCAACAACTAATTGACGAACAGTTTACACCATCAACAGGTATTCAGGTCGATATTTCACTAATGCCGGATGAAAATAAGCTTATTTTGTCGAATGCTTCAGGAGATGCTCCAGACGTAGCAGTTGGCGTCAATTATGCACTTCCTTTTGAAATAGCTATAAGAGGAGCCTTACAAGATCTAACGGAATTCGATGATTTTGATGAAGTGAAGAAGAGGTTTCCTGAAGGCTTACATGTTCCTGCCGCAGTGAAAAATGGCATTTATGCTTTGCCAGATACGATGAATTTTTGGGTGTTATTTTACCGTAAGGACATTTTAGATTCACTAGGCCTACCTGTCCCTGATACACTCGAACAAGTGAAATCCTATCTTCCAGAGTTGCAAAGAAAAGGGATGAACTTCTTTTATCCGACAGCAGGTATGGCGGGTCTAAAGACCTTTGCTAGTACAATGCCAATTATTTATCAAAATGGTGGTAATTTTTACGGAGATACCATTGGTCGAACGGCATTAAATGAAGAAGAATCCATTGAAGGTATGCGGCAATTGACAGAACTGTTCACGATTTACAATATGCCCTATGAAGTTCCTAGTTTTTATCAGCAATTTAGGGACACGTCATTACCAATCGGTATATCAGATTATTTCATGTACAATCTGATATTAAATGCAGCACCAGAAATAGCGAATACTTGGGATATTGCATTGATGCCTGGTATTGAAAATGAAGATGGAGAGATTGAAAGATGGTCTGCAGGTGGAGCTGAAAGTAATGTGATTTTTGAGGATTCTGCGAAAAAAGAAGAATCATGGGAGTTCTTGAAATGGTGGTCTAGTACAGACGTACAGATCGCATTTGGTAATAATCTTCAAACGACATATGGTAAAGAATATATTTGGAACACAGCAAATATAGAAGCCTTTGAAGGACTGCCTTGGGTTACAAATCATAAAAATGTAATTTTAGAGCAAACAGAGTGGGTCACAGAAGTACCAAGAGTTCCAGGAAGTTACATGCTTGAAAGAGAAATTAGTAATGCTTATAACTCTATTGTGTTAGATGGAGCAAACTTTAGAACAGCTATTGACTTGGCAAGTAAACGTATCAATCGTGAAACTTTTAGGAAGTTGGAGGAATTTGGCTTTATGAAAAATGGCGAGACTATAGAGCCTTATCCAAATCCAGAGTTTACTAACGAGTAACGGAGGGCAAGTGTATGCAAAAAGACAAAAAGAATCCATATCTCTTTTTGCTTCCATATGTATTATTATTTTCAGTGTTTATCATCATCCCGATTGTAATGGCCATTTACCTATCATTTACGAATTTTAATACCATTGAAACACCTAACTTTATCGGGTTTTTAAACTATCTTAACTTGTTAACGCAGGATGAAATATTTATGCAATATGTCTTGCCTAACACTGTATTGTTTGCGGTAATTGTTGGACCGGGAGGATATATATTATCCTTCCTGTTGGCCTGGAGCTTATCACAATTAACAAGAGTGCCGCGTATGATCTTGGCATTAATTTTCTATTCACCATCTATGACATCGGGTGTAGCAATGGTTGTTGTTTGGAAAGTCTTGTTTAGTGGTAATCAGGCTGGTTATGTAAATAGCATATTGATGAAATTTGGTATTCTCACAGAACCACTGATATTTTTACAGGATACTAGATTTATCATGTTAATTATGATTATTGTAGCCCTTTGGGGAAGTATGGGTGTTGGATTCTTAGCTATGCTTGCAGGTGTTCTAAATGTAGATGAAACACTCTATGAGGCGGGCGCTATTGATGGTATTCGAAATCGCTTCCAAGAGCTATTTTACATTACGATTCCATCAATGAAACCACAAATGTTGTTTGGTGCAGTAATGGCTATTGTCGGAACTTTTTCTACCGGAGTTATTGGTGTGGCACTGACAGGATCGAACCCCACACCCTCATATGCGGGACAATTAATTGTTAACCATATTGAAGACTATGGATTTATTCGATTTGAAATGGGTTATGCAGCAGCACTTTCAGTTGTATTATTGCTGATTATTTTCTTGTTTTCTTATATCTCGAAAAAGCTGTTTAGCGAATCCTAAGAGAGGAAAGATTCTATGGCCTTAAAAGTTAGTGGTAATAATCCAAGTAAATTTAATAGGAGTCAAATTAAGTTTTATGTATTTTTAATACCCTTTGCATTGTTCATGATGCTTCCGATTCTCTTTATCATCAATCATGCCTTTAAACCATTAGATGAACTATTTGCGTTTCCACCGCGATTTTTCGTCAATGCACCAACATTTGATAACTTTAGGAATTTGTTTGATTTGGCGAATACGTCCGGAATCCCTTTAAGTAGATATGTGTTGAACAGTTTAATTGTCACAGTTGCAGTTGTATTCTTTTCTATCATTATTTCTGCGATGGCAGGGTTTGTTCTATCGAAAAAGCAATTTAGAGGAAAAAAAGCACTATTTGAAATCAATAATGTTGCCTTGATGTTTGTACCAATTGCAGTTACCATCCCTAGATTTTTAACGATTTCATTCTTAGGGATTGATGATACATTTTTTGCTCATATTTTGCCATTGCTTGCTATGCCAGTAGGGCTGTTTTTGATCAAACAGTTTATTGATCAGATTCCGGATGCCTTAATTGAAGCGGCCATTGTTGATGGGGCAAATGATTTTCAAATCTTTTGGAAAATTATTCTGCCGCTCATCAAACCAGCGTTGGCAACAGCTGCTATTTTAGTATTCCAAGTAGTATGGAATAACGTAGAAACATCAACGTTGTTTACGACAAGTGAAAATATGCGTACGTTAGCATTCTTTATGAATACACTTGCAGTAAATACGAATGTTGTCGTTGGACAAGGTATGGCGGCCGTTGCATCCCTTATTATGTTTATTCCGAACTTAGTTTTATTTATTATTTTACAAAGTAGTGTAATGAACACGATGTCACATTCAGGGTTAAAGTAGGTGTAAAAATGTTGGGTAAGAAAAGGTATATATCATTTTTGATTAGCATTGCACTCTTCTTCTTTATCAATCAAAATGTGATATTTGCAGGTACAGCATATAAGACATTTACAGAAGATGGTTACGGAAATTATGTAGAAACGCAATCTGCCTACACAGTTTCTAATACCATTGTAAAATTTGGTGATGAACTTTTCTCGCAGCCATCTGATCTAGCGATTGGTGATGATCAACTTCTCTATGTCTCTGATACTGGAAATCATCGAATTCTGGTCGGTGATAAACAAGGAAATCTAATCCGTATCATTGGTGAAGAAGTGTTAAAGAAACCGAATGGTATTTTTCTATCGGAGGATAACAAATTATATGTAGCTGATGAGACAGCGGCAAAAGTATTTGTATTCTCTTTAGAAGGGGAGTTACTAGCGGAATTTGGTAAGCCTGATAGTATCTTATTTGGTGAAAAAGCTAACTTTGTCCCTGAGAAACTTGCTGTAGATCGTCGTGATAATATTTACATTATTTCTCGTGGTAATTCAAATGGTATTATTCAAATTAATGCTAATAACGGAGAGTTTATCGGTTATTTTGCACCGAATAAGACCATGGTTACGCCGCTAACTGTTTTTAGAAAAGCAATATTTACAGATGAACAGCTTAGCAAAATGATTGATACAATCCCTTCGACAGCTAAGAATCTTAACCTCGATGACAAAGGTCTTGTCTACACCGTGTCTCAAGGTGAACAAATAGAAGCAATCAAGAAATTGAATATGGCGGGAAAAAATATTATTGGAACAGATCTTTTTGACGCTTTTCCAGTGTCAATTGATGTTGGATCACTAGAAAATGTTTTTGTCGCAGGTGAGAATGGTTTTATCTATGAGTACACCAGTGAAGGGAACTTGCTATTCGTGTTTGGAGGGCAAGATGATGGACGGCAGCGTGTAGGTCTTTTCAATAAAATTTCAGCCATTGCATTGGATGAAAATGATTCGATTTTCGCATTAGACTCTGAGAAAAAACAAATTCAAGTATTCGAACCCACGGAATTTGCAAGTTTAGTCCATAAAGCATTAACACTTTATCAAAATGGAGACTATGAAGGTAGTAAAGCACCGTGGCAAGAAGTTATTAAGCTAAATAGTTTATTCGATTTTGCAAATCTAGGACTTGGTGAAGCGTATTTTAAAGATGAAAATTATGTGGATGCTTTAGCGTCATTTAAACTAGCAAAATATAAACCGGGTTATTCTGATTCGTATTGGGAACTTCGTAATAAATGGATGCGTGAAAATATCATTGCATTACTGTTTATAATTATTGCATTATTTATTATTAACAAAGTAATTAGTAGAATTGAAAAAAAGTATCAATTCTGGTCTGAGTTTAAAACGAAGATAGATAATAAGTACAATCTTAAGTTAATGAAAGATCTTGCTTTTGTGAAAAATTTTATACGTCATCCGCTGGATAGCTTTTACAGCATTAAATATGAAAATAAGACAAGCATTCTATCATCGACTATTTTAATGTTTGTGTTCTTTATCATTTATTTATTAGAAAAGTACTATTCAGGTTTCATTTTTGGGACTATTGAAGAAGGAGATTTTGCGCTTGGTTCTGATTTTGCCCTAGTGTTTGGCGCGCTGCTGTTAGTGATTATTTCAAACTACCTCATTTGTACGATAAATGATGGTGAAGGGCGCTTTAGGCATATCTATAGTGGTTTTATCTATTCTTTTGCCCCCTATTTTATCATCAAACCGTTTGTCATCATTGCAAGTAATTTCTTAACTTTTAATGAAGCTTACTTATTGAGTCTAACAAACGTTATTATTTATGTTTGGGTAGCTATATTACTCGTTATCATGATTAAAGATATCAATGATTATTCAATAAAAGAAACGATTAAAATCATCTTTTTGACGATGTTTACGATATTAATAGCTGTCTTACTTATCTTTATTGTTTATGTATTAATTTCACAATTGATATCATTTGTGATGTCAATAATTAATGAGGGGGTGTATCGAATTGAAAATGGTTAACATTAAAACCGTTATCAAACCCATCCTTTTTATAGTCTTGTTATTGGCTGTAATAATCTATTTGTTTACGGGAAAAGAATCAAAAGAAATTGTAGGTCCGCCGAAAGTGCCTGAACCAACTGTTACTGAAGGTTCGAATGAAGAAGAGGGGTCTAGTGAAGGTGTAACACAGCCTGAAGTAGCTGCACCTGAGCAACTAGGTAAAGATGATAAAACACCGGAAAATAGGGCGGGATTTTACGATGTAACACAACAAGAAATTGATGGTCATCGATTTGTCGTAGCGAATGATCAACAAGAAATGTACATGAAGGAAGAAAATTTATCCATCATTATGAGGGATAAAAATACGGGTGCAGTTATGTATTCAACGGTTGACAAGCCGGTGAAAAGTAATGAGGAATGGACGAACTTCATGAGATCGTCCATTGTTCTGGAGTATCTTGTAGGTACCAATATTGTTGTTTATCGTGCAGATATGTATTCAGGAAATCCAGAAAAGAAAATAACCTATACAACAGATGGTTTTGTAGCAAATATCTATTATCCGGAGCTAGAAATTTCTTATGAAGTGCAAGTACTTTTAACAGATGAAGGCTTTAAAGTGGAAATTCCTCAAGATAAAATTACAGAGGATAATAGTAAGTACAAAGTGGCAGGCGTATATGTCTATCCTTTCTTAGGTTACTCAAAGCTAGATGATCGAGAAGGTTATATGTTCATACCTGATGGTTCTGGGGCTTTGATTCGATTGAAAGATAACGATGGCAAATTTAAACAACCCTATTCTGAAATGGTTTACGGTTCCAATGTGGGGATAGATGATTCATATGTTTTATCCCTATTTAATCAAATGAATCCTTTTAATAAACCAGAACGTATTTTGGCTCCAGTGTTTGGTATGGTTCAAACAGATTTAGCAATGGGCTATTTAGGGATTATTGAAGAAGGTCAATTTAGTGCAAAGGTTGAAGCGTATCCAAGCGGTGCAATTATCCCGTATAACTGGATTACAGCTAAGTTTATTTATCGTCAGGTGTATAACCAACCAACGAGTAAGGATTCCGGAACGATGGTTGTACGTCAAAAGAATATGAATAACTTTGACATTAAGGTTCGTTATGATTTTGTTTCTGAAGACAAAGCGGATTATGTAGGTTTGGCTGGAAAATATCGTACATATTTACTGTCCAATAAATTGATTACTGAAAAGGGCAATGAATTTAAAGTACGAGTGGATTTATTGGGTTCAGATATAGAAAAAGGGTTAGTCTTTAACAAGGATATACCGATGACTACTTTTGAACAGGCAAGTGAAATTTTCAATGGTTTGCAAGACAATGGTGTAAAAGATATTTTGTCTATTTATAAGGGCTGGCAAGATAATGGCTACTACGCAAGTTTACCCGTTCGATCCTTTAAAACAGAATCGAAGTTAAGTGATGAAATGACAATACAGGACTTAATGCAGGAGACGAAAGATAAAAGTATCGACCTGTACCTTGGTCACGACGCATTGAGAATTAACGGAGAAGAACAAGGAAATACGAAATATAAAGTAATGAAAAAGTACAATAAGCAAGCTTATAATGAAAACGTTTATGGTAAAGTTTACAATTCCTTTGGTTACTTAAATCCTCAATCTTCTGCAGATATTATGGAAAAGATGAAAAAGGAATATAAGGATAATGACGTTGATAATATTATGATTAGTGGAATTTCGAATGAGCTTTTTTCTTACAGTGAGGGCAGTAAAGAATTTGATCGGATTAAGACCAAAGAATACTATGAGTCGATTGTGGCTGATTATAGTGACAACTTTAATATATTATTAGAGCAGCCATTTTCTTATCTATGGGATTATACTAACAAAGTTGTTGACCTTCCGATGAAGTCATCTAATTACGTGTTTACAGATGAGGAGATTCCGTTTTTAGCGCTAACGTTGAGAGGAATTGTTCCATTATATTCGGAGTATACCAATTTTCAGGCAAACCAAAAAGAGTTTTTCTTACAGCTAGTGGAACAAGGGTTGAATCCATCTTTCTATATCACGCACGAAGACCCGTCAGAATTGCTGAACACCAATTCTTCACATATTTATAGTTCAAAATATGACCGTTACGATGAAATGATACAAGCTTACTACCAGGAGTTAAAGGAAGTCTACGAGCAAACAGAGGGTTCTATCATTCAGGATTATAGTCGTTTAAATGGCGTTACCAAAGTAACTTATGGCAACGGTACAATCATTTATGTCAACTATCAGCAACAAGACGTCCAGTTCGACGGACTAACCATTAAGGGCTTGTCATATAAGGTGGTGCAAGACCATTGAGAATAAAAAGAAAAACGATTTACGGTTATTTATTTATCATGCCATGGCTAATAGGTTTTTTATTATTAGTACTATGGCCGTTGATCCAATCTTTTTATTTTAGCTTAAATAATATGAGGATCACGCCAATTGGATTAAAGTTTAAATTCGTGGGTTTTAATAATTACTTGGATGTCTGGCTGAAAGATATGTTTTTCATCCAAGAATTATTGCAATTCCTTGTGAATACGGCACTAAGGGTACCCGTTATTGTTGTATTTGCTTTGATTATTGCCATGCTATTAAATGAAAAGGTTAAATTTAAAGGAGCTTTTAGAACAATTTTCTTTTTGCCTGTTATTGTAGCAAGTGGACCTGTCATTGATCAGCTAATTGGTCAAGGTGCAGCAACTATTCCGCTGGCTGACCAAGAGGTTATTATTACAACTTTACATCAGTTCCTGCCTATGTGGTTTGCACAGGTGATTGGTGAATTATTTAATCAAATCATTATCATTTTATGGAACTCAGGTGTACAGATTTTGCTCTTTCTTGCTGTGTTGCAAAAGATTGATCCGCAGCTATATGAGGCGGCGAAAATTGATGGAGGTTCTGGTTGGGAATGTTTTTGGAAAATCACACTACCAACCATCAAGCCAATTATTTTGATCAATTTAATTTACACACTTGTGGCATTGGCCAATAGTAATCAGAATCCAATCATTAACTTGATATATTCAAATATGTTTTCGGCAACGAGAGGCTATGGTTTTGCGTCTGCAATGGCCTGGATGTATTCAATTGTTACAACAATATTATTGATTATTATTTTCTTGATTTTCCGAGATAAAAAACCTAAAAGAATACTATAGAAAGGAGGCAAACCATGTCATTGCAAAAATCAAAAGGTTTTTCTTCAGTAATGAAAAATCCCGCTATTAGCAACAAAGAGAAATTTAGAGTGGTCAAAGGAAAGGCATTTCGATTTCTCTTTGGTTTCAATGATAGAAGGGGGTTTGTTTTAAAACTACTTACATACACATTGCTCATTAGTATTGGTTTTGTGTACTTATATCCAATGTTACATATGTTTGTAACGAGTATTAAATCATTAGAAGATTTGCTTGATATGTCGATTAAGTGGTTACCTTCTACTATCTATACAAGTAATTACGAACAAGCCTATTCTGTAATGAATATAAAATCGGCTTTTAAAGGGAGTTTACTACTTGCCTTACTACCAACTATTTGCCAGGTGGTGGTCGCTTCCCTTGTAGGATTTGGCTTAGCTAGATACAACTTCCCGTTGAAGAAACTGTTTTTTGGATTGATGATTTTCAGTTTTATCATCCCACCACAAATTTTGATGATGCCGATGTATCGGTTATTAAGTGCATTGGAATTAACTGGATCAATAAATGCTTTTATTGTTCCGGCTCTATTAGGACAGGGGTTAAATAGTACAATTTTCATTTTGATTTTCTATCAATTTTTCAAACAAACACCAGAAACATTATATGAGGCGGCGGAGGTAGATGGTGCTAACCAATTTACCATTTTCTTTAAAATTGCTATCCCAATGGCAGTCCCGGCCTTTATCGTATCCTTCTTATTCTCATTTGTTTGGTATTGGAATGAAACCTATTTAACGACCCTTTATCTAACGAGTCGATCAACGGATATAACGACAATCTTATTACAATTACAGCAATTTGAACAAAATTACGAGGCCATGTATCCTGTCACAGCAAATAGCCCGAATAAAATTAATGAAGGCATTAAAATGGCGGGGACGGTGATTAGTATTTTACCATTACTAATCGTTTACTTTTTTCTACAAAGATACTTTGTTGAAAGTGTCGACAAAAGTGGTATTACTGGTGAGTAATCACCTTGATATAATTTTTTCATTATAAAGGGGGAACTATTATGAAGCGAAAATCACTAGCTGGTCTTGTATGTGTACTGTTGTTAATGTTACTGATGGTAGTTGGTTGTTCGAATGATGAAAAACCATCAGGTGGAGAAAAAGAGGGCGACAAAGAGACTGAAGATGGTGCTAAAGAGTTGTCTCTAGAACCTATGACAACAGAAGACATTACATTGACGTATGCATCTTGGGCTAATGGTGCCCTCAATCAGGAGTTAGCTAATAAGTTTATGGAGCTGTATCCAAATATTACAGTTGAGCTCGTTCAGTTAGAACAAGAAGGTTGGAACGATCACTTAACAAATCTAGCAAGTACAGGTGAATTACCAGATGTATTTTGGTATTTAGGAAATGTAGACATTGCTGTTCGAAATAGCTGGCTAGGAGACATGACAGAGTACTTTGAAAATGACCCGGAGTCTGAAACTGTTTTATCGACATTAAAGGACCAAGGCTATTTTGATGGTGAAAGAAAACTGGCTGCACCTGTTGCTTACCAACCCTATACAATCTTTTTAGATGAAAACCTATTCAATAAGATGAATAAGGATATGCCTTCAGCTGATTGGACGTATAGTGAAATGATTGATTTAATGAAAGAAATGACCGTGCCAGAACAAGGGATTTACGGTTATAATTCATATACAAAATTACTAACAATGGCACCAATCGTTAATGCTGATGGTAATGGAGAATTCGGTTGGGATGGAGAGAAATACGATCTTACAAAGGATTGGGCAGATGCGACAACCCAACATGCCGAACTAGTGAGGAGTGGTGTACATGCTCCGCTATTCGATACCGATGAAGCTGAAGCTGCTTTCGGTGATCGCTTGCTGTGGGCGGCAAATACTGGCCGTTTAGCAATGCAATTAGATGCATGGTGGTCAGTTGGATTGTTCTCACAACCTGAATTTATGGAAAAGGGAATGAAGTGGGTTCCATATGTTGTTCCAAAAGGAGATACTGCAGAAACATTGCATAAACCAGCTTTTATTGACTTCGGTTCATTCTCTTCTGCTACAGAGCATCCACGTGAAGCGTATGAGTTGTTGAAATTCTTTGGATGGGGTAAAGAAGGATGGGAAACAAAATTACAGGCATTTAAAACATTGGAAAATGAAGACGGTTCATTACTATTTAAGCATCCGGATGGATTACCATTAATCGAGGATGAAAAAATTTGGAGTGAATTAAGAGCGTTACTGCCAGAATCTCAGTATTACACTGATTTCTTAGAACGAGCAAAAGAACCAATTCCATTAGGAGGAGCTTCACAACCTGGATTCCAAACATTCTTGGATGAAGTTTACTTTGGTGGAGAATATGGGGATGTTGAAGCGGCTATTATGAATGGGGATGTAAACGCCCATGACATTGCTGAGGATTTAACAGAAAAGATCAATCAGTACAGAGAAGATGCATTAGCTGAATTGTTTTTTTGATAAATAAATAAATGAATGAAGGATAGTTTGTTCGATTGGTTGGCAGGTGAAATTCTTGTAAGTAAAGAATTTACCTGCCTCTCTTTAATATCAGTAGAAAGGTGTGAAAAGATGATACCTCTACATAATATTCCAAAAGACAGAGAGCATGATGAAAGAATACAGCAAGACGAATCGCTTTGGGCAACTCATAATGTACATGATCCATCTATTTATAAAGAGGGGGATTGGTATTATGTATTCTCAACAGATGCTCAAGAAGGTGGAACATTCAAAGCGGGCATCCAAATTAGAAAGTCGAAGGACTTAGTCAATTGGCAATGGGTAGGACGTGCATTTACAGAAGTACCAGGACCTGCAAAGAATTGGACTGGTGCAGTTGGTTTGTGGGCACCAGATGTTACGAAGTTTGGTGATACTTATTATCTATACTATGCTGCATCACAGTTTGGTAAGACACAATCCTTCATAGGTGTTGCAACGAGTACTCATATTGAAGGTCCTTGGATTGACAAGGGTGAAGTCGTCAAGACTGAACAAGATGAAGGCCCGAATGCAATTGATCCTAATATAAGTATTGATGAAAAAGGGGATCCGTGGATGGTATATGGGTCGTTTTTTGGTGGGATTTTCTTAGCTAGAATTAATAGCGCAACGGGTAAATTTGCTGAAGAGGGAAAGGGGACGCTGATAGCTAGACGACATGCAAGTGTTGAAGGTGCTATCGAAGGTCCCTATATCGTTTATAATCCCCATTTTGATTATTATTACTTATTCGTCTCCTATGATTCTCTATTTTCTTCGTACCATATAAGAGTGGCGCGTTCTAAACATATTGAAGGCCCCTATGTTGACAGTAAGGGGCATGAAATGACAAATACTGAACTTCCCCCAAATGATGTTGGGATGAAAGTACTTGGGAGTTATCAATTTGATGGTGGTCCCGCTTGGATAGCTCCTGGTCATAATTCTATATTAAAGGATCAAGAGGATTATTATGTTGTCCATCATGTTCGTATGGAAGGCAAGAAAGGGCATTATCTACATATCCGGAAAATTGGGTGGACAGAGGATGGTTGGCCACTTGTGTCACCACAACGATATGCAGGAGAACAAGATAAAGTGGTGAATATTGATGATGTACTGGGAAATTGGGAATGTATTTATTTTGATAAAGATAATAATGGTAAGATGAATGCCTTGAATATTTGCATTACTACCCATCATAATGATCCTAATGCCTATGTAGTGGAACAACACGCTGATAATTATTTTTCGTTATTTTCTTCTCGACATCCATCAATAGACGGAATTATGATCCAGGGATGGGATTGGGAGCAATGGATTGAAACTATTGTATTTATGGGGAAGGATAGCGAGGGCAATGTTTTGGTTGGAAAGCGAAGGGAATAGGCCATTGTAACTTGCGATAAGAATGTAGTATATCCTTCACTCGTACGGTCTAATATGCCGTTTTCGGAATATATATTCGCGAAGTGAAGTACTGCATGTTATTATAGTAATAATGAAAGATACTTGTACGTTCAATTCAATTAAAAGAGAGAAAGCTGCCAGGGGTGTGAAAATGAAAACCAAATATAGTATCGTAAAGGACTCTATTAAGTCAAAAGTTTTAGAAGGAACGTACCAGCCTAACCAAAAAATTAGTTCTGAAAGTGAATTAATGGAAGAGTTCGGCGTTAGTCGACATACCGTTAGACTCGCGATTGGTGACTTGGTGATCGAAGGGTGGTTATATAGGGAGCAAGGTTCCGGGACTTTTTGTGCGGACCGAACAGAAAATGCATCAAAAATTACTGGAGAGAAATCTAAGAATATCGCTATCATTACGACGTATATTTCAGATTATATTTTCCCTTCTATTATAAGAGGTGCAGAAAAACATCTAAGTGAAAATGGTTATAATGTTATGTTATTCAGTACGAATAATAATCATGAAACCGAAAAAAATGTACTGGAAACGATTCTTTCACAAAAGTTTGATGGTGTCATTGTTGAACCGACAAAAAGTGCGATTGCCAATCCAAATATTAATTATTATTTGAATTTGGAGAACCAAAACATTCCATATATCATGATTAACTCTTATTATGACGAGCTAGATCCCGTTAGTATTACGTTAAATGATGAAAAGGGAGGATATCTTCAAACGGCCCATTTGATGGAATTGGGGCACAAGAATATTGTCGGTTTTTTTAAAACGGATGATAAACAAGGCTCAAAACGAATGAAGGGCTATTTAAAAGCTCATCGTGACAATCATATAACGATAATTCCTAATAATATCATTGCCTACAAAACGGATGAAATGATGACTAAGCCGTTAGAAGAATTTGAAAGAGTTTTATCGTTGACTAATATCGAATGGCCAACTGCAATTATTTGCTATAATGATCAACTAGCTATGAAGTTATTGGATATTATTCGAGAGCGAAAGTTAAAAGTTCCGGAAGATATTTCAATCGTTGGATTTGATAATTCTTTTTTAGCGAGCATATCTGAAGTGAAGTTGACAACGATTCAACACCCCCAAAGCGAATTAGGTGCAACAGCAGCAAAACTAATTTTAGATTTGATAAATGATAAAAAAGGTGAACATAAAAAAGAAGATCACAAGATAGAATCGGTCATTTTTGAGCCGACATTAGTTGTGCGGAATTCGACAAAGAAGCTTGATGCATAGGAATATGGACAGAAGCTTAAGTGAATACAATCCACTACAAAAAGATACCTGTTTTAGGTATCTTTTTTGTAGTGGATTGCCCAATTACACCGCATGTTTTGTTGGGGAAATATGATGTTTCTTGTGGGGAATATTATTAGATGATGCTCTTG
Source organism: Sporosarcina sp. ANT_H38 (assembly GCF_008369195.1). Classification (GTDB taxonomy): domain Bacteria; phylum Bacillota; class Bacilli; order Bacillales_A; family Planococcaceae; genus Sporosarcina. The sequence goes on from NZ_VOBC01000001.1 coordinate 1,037,775, forward strand.
CATAGGGGGTGTTCAGAAGCTTAAGTGAATACAATTCACTATTAAAAGATACCTTTTAAAGGTATCTTTTTTTATGCAATATTACAAAATTAATCTTGACAATTCTCTAATAATTCTTTAGCATTGATATACGTACAACTTAAGTGTTTTTAATAGTAAATATTAAACTTGTACGTCCCACTAGGGGACGGTGCAGAGACTCTGCTTTGCCTCTTGCTATCATCATGAAAGCGGTTAACGTTATTCTGAAGTGCGTAATGACTATATATGTTGAACATATGAATACCTATATAACTGAGCGAAGGCACCTTCAAAGGAGGAACCTAAGCCATAACCTAGCAACGCAGTTACTAGGCTATGGCGCGAGGCATCCCTTTGCTCCGAAGCAGATTTGAAGGAATTCTTTATTTCAATTTATATAGTAATGGATAGGGGGAGAGATATTATGTCAAAAGAAATGACAGAAGCAAGAATGATCGTCGATAAGGATTTCACTATATCTGAGATTGATCCACGAATTTATGGATCATTTATCGAGCACCTTGGAAGAGCGGTTTATGGAGGGATTTATGAACCGGGTCATTCATCGGCTGATGAGCATGGATTTAGACAAGATGTTATTAATCTTGTAAAAGAATTACAAGTACCCATAGTGCGATATCCGGGTGGAAACATGGTTTCAGCCTATAACTGGGAGGATGGTGTAGGACCACTGGTAGATCGTCCTCATCGTTTGGAGCTTGCTTGGCGTGTGACTGAAACCAATGAAATGGGTACCAATGAATTTGCCACATGGGCCAAGAAGATAAATGCTGATGTGATGATGGCTGTCAATCTTGGGACAAGGGGAGTAGATGCAGCAAGGAATCTATTAGAATATTGCAATCATCCTAGTGGCACCTATTGGAGTGATTTAAGAAGAAAGCATGGCTATGAAAATCCTCACGCTATCAAAACTTGGTGTTTAGGGAATGAAATGGATGGACCTTGGCAACTGGGTCAAAAAACAGCCTATGAATATGGGCGTTTAGCTGCTGAAACAGCAAAAGCGATGAGATTGGTAGATCCAAGCATCGAGCTCGTAAGTTGCGGAAGTTCAAGTTCGGCAATGCCTACTTTTCCTGAATGGGAAGCGACAACATTAGAGCATACGTACGAATTTGCTGACTATATTTCACTTCATCAATATTATGGTAACCGTGATAATGATACAGCCAACTATTTAGCCAACTCGTTAGATATGGATCGCTTCATACAAACTGTTACTGCTACTTGTGACTATATTAAAGCCAAGAAGCGTAGTAAAAAAACAATGATGTTGAGCTTTGACGAATGGAATGTGTGGTTTCATTCCAATAAACAGGACCAAGAGATTAAGCCATGGTCAATTGCACCGCCTCAACTAGAAGATGTCTATACATTTGAAGATGCACTGCTTGTTGGAAGTATGTTAAATACAATGCTTAGACATGCTGACCGGGTGAAAATCGCTTGTATGGCACAACTCGTGAATGTTATTGCACCGATTATGACTGAGACAGGTGGTGGAGCATGGAAGCAAACCATTTTCTATCCTTATTACTATACATCTGTTTTTGGTAGAGGTGTGGCGCTAAACCCTATTGTTCATTCCCCTAAATATGATAGTAAAGATTTTACGGATGTTCCTTACTTGGATTCATCGATTGTTTACAATGAAGAAGATGAAGAATTGGTTATTTTCGCAACGAATCGCCATTTAGAAAATGTATTACGGGTAGATATTGATATCCGTTCATTTGAAGGACTTGAAATAATTGAACATGTCGTACTTGAAAATGAGAATCCCAAAGCATTCAATATCCTGACGAATGAACAAGTCAAACCGCATAAGCAAGGTCAATCATTTATAGAAGACGAATTGTTGGTTGGGATATTACCAAAAATGTCTTGGAATATGATTCGTTTACGAAAAACAAAAAAATGAATGAGGTGTCATGATGGAAAACAATCAAGTTATTATTAATACAGATATCGAAGAAGGAACGATTAATAAAAATATTTATGGGCATTTTGCTGAGCATCTTGGCAGAGGTATTTACGAAGGGATTTGGGTTGGTGAAGACTCCCCGATTCCTAATACAAATGGAATTCGAAATGATATTGTCGAAGCGTTAAAAAACATTAGTATTCCGGTTATTAGATGGCCTGGAGGCTGCTTTGCTGATGAGTATCATTGGAAAGATGGTATTGGGCCTCGAGAAGGGCGAAAACGTATGGTCAATACGCATTGGGGTGGCCTTGTAGAAAATAATCATTTTGGGACACATGAATTTATGATGTTGTGCGATATGTTGGGGACTGAACCTTATATATGTGGCAATGTAGGGAGTGGAACTGTCCAGGAAATGTCAGAGTGGGTTGAATACATGACATTTGATGGTGAATCACCGATGGTCAATTGGCGACAGGAAAACGGACGACAAGAGCCATGGAAAGTAAAATATTTTGGTGTTGGTAATGAAAACTGGGGCTGTGGTGGAAATATGCGCCCTGAATATTATGCAGACCTTTATCGCCGCTATCAAACCTATGTACGGAATTATGGTGACAATAAGCTGTATAAAATTGCTGGTGGTGCCAATGTCGATGATTACAATTGGACGGAAGTGTTGATGCGCGAAGCGGGTCATTTGATGGATGGTTTAAGCATTCACTATTACACAATTCCGGGTGACTTTTGGACAGGCAAAGGTTCTGCAACTGATTTTACTGAAGATGAGTGGACAATTACGATGCAAAGAGTACTTCATACGGAAGAGTTAATTAAAAATCATAGCATAATTATGGATAAATATGATCCTGATAAGCGAGTAGGAATGATTATTGATGAGTGGGGGACTTGGTTTGATGCAGAGCCGGGCACGAATCCAGGTTTCCTTTATCAGCAGAATACAATTCGTGATGCCCTCGTTGCAGGTGTGTCATTAAATATCTTTAACAATCATTGTGATCGCGTGCAAATGGCGAATATTGCACAAACGGTAAATGTCTTACAAGCAATGATTTTAACAGATGGCGCTAAAATGATTCTGACACCAACGTATCATGTGTTTGAAATGTATAAAGTGCATCAGGATGCTAAAAAGCTAGCTGTTGAAATCAATGTAGACTCGATTACAAGTGGAGGGGCTGTTATTCCTCAAGTAAGTGTGTCTGCATCTAAAGATAAGGATGGAAAGGTTCATATTAGCTTATGTAATTTAGATAATCATGCTGATGCTACGATTACGCTGAACTTACGTGGCATTGTTGATCCAATCCATGTTGCTGGACGAATTTTAACATCAGAGCAGATGGATGCACGTAATACTTTTGAAGCGCCAAATACTGTTGAACCAACTGCATTTACAGGATTTACAGTTGATGGTCATAATCTTCGTATTTCTTTACCTTCTAAATCGGTCACAATGCTAGCAATTGAATCATAAATCATGAATTATGAGTAAAAAAATGGTGGCAGTATATGCTACCATTTTTTTGAAAGGGGACTAAAATATGGCTGATAATACAAAGTTATTAACTGGGTTATTCAAGCAATCTGAAGACAAGGGTAAAGAATACTTACTCTATTTGGATATTGATAGGCTACTAGCACCGTGTTATGAAGCTGTTTGTCAAACACCCAAAAAACCTCGATATGGAGGATGGGAATCAACGGAAATCGCTGGCCATTCTGTTGGTCATTGGCTTTCCGCAGCTGCTGCTATGTATGCGGTTACAGAAGATAGAGAACTCAAGCAAAAGATTGATTATGCAGTTGAAGAACTAGAACAAATTCAAAAATATGATGGAGAGGGCTATGTCAGTGGCTTTTCCCGCACCTGCTTTGATAACGTTTTTAGTGGAGACTTCCAAGTAGATAATTTTAGCTTAGGGGGTTCATGGGTTCCCTGGTACAGTATCCATAAGATTTATGCAGGTTTAATAGATGTCTATACAATTTTAAGGGACGTTAAAGCACTTGAAATTGTCTTGAAATTAGCAAGTTGGGCAAAGGCGGGTTTAGATAAGCTTTCAGATGAACAATTTGAGAGAATGCTTATCTGTGAACACGGTGGTATGAATGAAGTAATGGCAGATCTTTATATCATTACTGGTAAACAAGGCTATCTTGACCTGGCTAAACGTTTTTGTCATCAGGCAATACTTCAGCCACTCTCTCAATCGATTGATGACCTAGAAGGTAAGCATGCCAATACACAGATACCTAAAGTGATTGGTGCAGCGAAATTATATGACATCACAGGCGATTTGAAATACAAAGAGATGGCTGTTTTCTTTTGGCAGCAAGTTACGAATTATCGCTCCTATGTAATCGGTGGTAATAGTATCGGAGAGCACTTTGGACCAAGTGATCAGGAACAACTCGGGGTTACATCAGCAGAGACTTGTAATACGCATAATATGTTAAAGCTGACTGAGTATTTATATCGCTGGTCACATAAGTCGGTGTATATGGATTACTACGAAAGAGCACTTTACAATCATATTCTGGCATCGCAAGATCCAGATTCAGGTATGACGACATACTTTGTATCTACCCAACCTGGACATTTTAAAGTATATTGTTCGCCAGAAGATTCATTTTGGTGTTGTACAGGTACTGGTATGGAAAATCCAGCACTTTATACAAGAAATATCTATTACCAAGAACAAGATCAATTGTATGTGAATCTATTTATTGCTTCAGAATTAACAGTGGCAGAAAAACAGCTAAAGATTAGCCAGGAAACTTCATTTCCGGCGTCTAATCGTTCTACACTCGTTTTTAAAGAAGCCAATCACGAGAAACTAACAGTCCATATTCGTGTTCCCTATTGGGGTGTAGGAGCAGTGACTGCGACTATCAATGGAACTGAAGTATTTACACATGCGAAGAATGGCTATTTAACAATTAATAGGGAGTGGAAATCTGGGGACTGTGTTGAAATAGAACTTCCAATGAATTTACATAGATATGTCTCAAGTGACAATCCCCAAAAGCAAGCGATCATGTACGGACCTATTGTATTGGCAGGCGCATTAGGAAAAGAGCATTTCCCAGAAACAGATATACTTGAAGATCATATGAAGCTCGATAATCATCCTTTAATTGATGTTCCAGTCTTAGTGGCTGATACAGAAGATCTAAATCACTGGATAAGACCAATTGAAAATTCAATATTACGATTTGAAACTTTAGCAGTGGGTCAGTCAGGGAATCAGAAGATTACGCTTATCCCTTTTTACCAATTACATCATCAACGCTACACCATTTATTGGAACATTATGAACGAAGCAGCCTATCACAATTTCCATGACGGGGAGGAAGAAGAGCTTCGGAGAAAAAGAGACATTACCGTTGATTATGTTAATCCAAATGAGCAGCAGCCTGAAATTGAACATCATCTTTCATCAAGCAATTCAAATTCAGGTTATCTAAATATTGTTCATAAAGGATGGAGAGATTGTCGCGATGAAGGAATTTTTAGTTATGAAATGGCTGTACAATCGACTAAACAAATGTATTTAGTGGTTACATACTTTGGCAGTGATTCTACTTTATATGTGGATGGACAAGCATATAATCGTGAATTTGACATTGTGGTGGACGGTACAGTTATCGTGAATCAGAAACTGGAAGCCATTCATCCAGGTAAACTTTTTGATGTTTGTTATGAAATTCCAAGAGTATTGACAAAAGAGAAAGAGCGGGTTGAGATTAAGTTTTCATCCAAACCAGGTACAGTTGCGGGTGGGGTTTATGGAGTCCGGATCATTAATGAAAGAGTCTATTAAGAGTTACTCACTTGAGGTGATTAAATGCTACTTATAAAAGATATTAATAAGTTAATCAAAGAAGTGAAAGCAGAAGAGATTACTGTCCCAGAAATTTTCATTGAACAGAAAGCATTATGGTTGATCCCAACTTATTTAAGATCGAAAAAGCTTAAGAAAATCGTTCTTGTCGTCGATGAAAATACGCGTAAGGCGGCAGGGGATAAGTTGGGAAATTTGTTGGTCAAAGATGAATTTCAAATGACAATCATAGAGTTAAAACCAAATAAACATGAACAGGTTATTGCTAATGAACAAACGTTAATTAAATTATTTCTTGATATGCCAAATGATACAGATATTATTGTGGCTGTTGGTACTGGAACAATTCATGATGTTGTACGCTTCGTTAGTTATAAAATGGCTATCCCATTTATTTCGGTACCTACTGCCGCCTCAGTTGATGGTTTTACATCTAAGGGTGCACCTTTAATAATTCAAGGATTTAAAAATACATTTCAAACAGTATCACCTATCGCTGTGTTTGCAGATATCGACGTTCTTAAAGAAGCGCCACATGAGATGACTGCGGCTGGGTTTGGAGACATAATTGGCAAATATACATCTCTTCTTGATTGGAAGATTTCTAGTTTAATTGCGGATGAACCATACAACCAATTAGCAGCAGATCTGACAAAACAATCATTAGAAGCATGTGTAAATAATGTACAAGAAATAGCCAACAGAAGTGATTATGGGTTAACAATTCTAATGCAGTCATTGATTGAATCTGGCTTGGTTATGCTGGTGTTAGACTATTCAAGACCAGCCTCTGGAAGTGAGCATCATTTATCTCATTACTGGGAAATGGACCTATTGAAAAAAGATGCTAAACAATTATTACATGGGGAAAAGGTCGGTGTGGCTGTATCGATAATAATTGATTTATATAAACAACTTATTATCAATTTAGATGTGAAAAAGATTGCACATGATTCAAGTTTTATTAATAGTTTCATTGGAAACTGGGATCAAATAAAAGCAGCAATCAATGAGTTGCCAAACTCAAATTATATAAGATATCTACTTAAAACGGTTGGTGGAGCTACAACACCTAAAGAATTAAATATAGGAGATAAGCTAGTTGTTGAAAGCTTAAATGAAGCATTTCATTTAAGAAATCGTTGTACGGGTTTATTTCTAATTAATCAATTTAAAAAAGAGAATATAAAATATCCGCTAGAAAATATCGTGTATAAAAAAGGGGCGAATAATTTAATGAACATTGCTAAGGTAGAAAATATCGAAGTAAGAACAAATATCGGAAACAAACCAGATTTACCCGAGGTGATTGCTGTTGAATTGAAAAATGGTACACATTTAAACTTGAATGTCTCTTGGAATGCTCTCACAGTAGAACAATACGGTGAAATTGGGACTTATACTGTTGAAGGTGAAATTCAGCTTCAAGAATATCCAAACCCTTTAGTAGAGCAAAGAGCAGATCCATATATTTATAAACATACAGATGGTTATTACTATTTCACAGGGTCTTATCCTGAATATGATCGAATTGTAATAAGAAGAGCAAAGTCAATTAAGGATCTTTCGCATGCTGAAGAAACAGTCATATGGCGTAAACCTGAGAAAGGTATTATGTCCAAGCACATTTGGGCACCTGAACTCCATTTTATTGATGATAAATGGTACGTTCACTATGCTGCTGGGGATACTGATAATGTCTGGGCAATTCGACCATATGTGTTGGAATGTAGTGCTGATAATCCTTTACAAGGTGAGTGGCTAGAAAAAGGACAAGTCAACACAGATTTTCAAAGTTTTTCATTGGATGCGACAACATTTGAAAATAAGGGAAAGAGATACTTAGTGTGGGCACAAAAAGTAGATGATGATACAGTATCTAACTTATACATCGCTGAAATGAGTAATCCATGGACAATCAAAGGTGGACAAACGGTATTATCGACACCAGATTTGGAGTGGGAACAGCAAGGGTTTTATGTTAATGAAGGCGCAGCTGTCATAAAACGTAATGGCAAAGTGTTTATCACGTATTCTGCTAGCGCGACGGATGATCGTTATGTTATGGGCTTATTAAGTGCTTCTGAAGACAGTGATTTAGTCAATCCTGCTTCGTGGACAAAATCAGTAGAGCCTATTTTTGCGACGAATGAGAAGGCTGAGGAATACGGACCGGGTCATAATAGTTTCACAGTCGCAGAAGATGGGACAACAGATCTACTTGTTTATCATGCTCGTCCGTACAAGGAAATTGAAGGTAATTCGCTGTACGATCATAACCGTCATGCGCGTGTACAACAACTTTTTTGGGATCAAAATGGAAATCCATATCTCGGTTCCCCAGGACAAATTATTGATAGATCTGAAAAGAAAGTGATTGCTACAGTTATTGTTCAATAATTTAGGGAGGCAAAACAATATGAGAAGTAGTTTTTTTGTTAAATATGTCATGTTATTTTTAATAACTACCTTACTCATACCCTCTAGTGCATCTGCAGACGGAAAAGATGTTAAAGTACCTACTTTTACTGAAGCATCTGTCCATGATCCTTCAGTCATCAAAGTAGATGATATGTATTATGTGTTCGGTTCGCACTTAGGAGTGGCCAAAACAAAGGATTTTATGAACTGGACCACTGTTGCGGCAGGTGTGAATCCGAATAATCCATTGTTTGATAATGTCGTAGAAGAACTAGAGGAAGCATTAGAATGGGCAGAAACAGATACGTTATGGGCGCCAGATGTGATTGAATTGAACGGTAAGTTTTACATGTATTACAATGCATGTGAAGGTGGTTCGCCACTCTCAGCAATGGGAGTAGCTGTAGCGGATCATATCGAAGGTCCTTATAAAGATAAAGGTATTTTCCTGAAATCTGGCATGTGGAATCAAGCTAGTGAAGATGGAAAAATATATAATGCGACAATCCATCCTAATGTCGTTGACCCACAGGCATTCTTGGATAAGGACGGCAAACTTTGGATGGTTTATGGGTCATACTCTGGTGGTATTTTCATATTACAAATGGATGCTACAACAGGACTTCCACTTGATGGTCAAGGATATGGTACCAAGTTAATGGGGGGGAACCATAGTCGAATGGAAGGCCCCTATATTCAATATGTCCAAGAGACAGGCTACTACTATTTATATATAACATTCGGTGGTCTTGGTGCAGATGGTGGCTATAATATGCGCGTCGTTCGTTCGAAGAATCCTGATGGGCCATATGTTGATGCAGAAGGTAATGATATGACTACCGTTCGCGGAGCCAATGGAACTTTTTTCGATGACAAGTCGATTGAGCCATATGGTGTGAAATTGATGGGGAACTATTTATTTGAGAATATGACGAGTAAATCGACAGTAAGTACAGGAATAGGTTATGTATCTCCAGGACATAACTCCGTGTATTATGATGAAGCTACAGGCAAGCAATTATTACTATTTCATAGTCGATTTCCGCAAAGAGGAGAACAACATGAGATTCGAGTCCATCAGCTATTTATGAATGATGATGGATGGCCGGTTGTAGCACCTTATCGATATGCTGGGGAAGAATTAGCGAAGGTTTCTCCGGAGGGGGTTAGTGGTAACTATAAATTTATTAATCATGGTAAAGAAATTACAGAGAAAGTAAAAAAATCGGTTGTTATTACGTTACTTGCTGATGGTACTATTGCTGGGGATGTTAATGGGACATGGGCGGTTGAAGGAGACAACAAAGCGAATCTGGTCATTGATAATTATGCTTATCAGGGTGTTTTTCTAAAACAATGGGATCCGATTTCTAAAAGCGAAGTGATGACATTTACAGCTGTATCGGAACAAGGAATGTCAATTTGGGGGAGTCAACTTGAAGAGCTGTCTGATGAAGACACTGTGGCATACGTGAAAAACACATTGAAACTTGGCAATACAAGAGCCGTTATTGCCGATGTATCACTTCCCAAAGCCAGTACTTTTGATACTAAAATTTCATGGAAGTCTTCAGATCCTTCGATTGTTTCTAAAAAGGGGGCTGCCAAGAGACCTTACTCAGAACAAGATACTACAATTACGTTAACAGCTACTATCAGTAAAAATGAGACTACAGCTACAAAGAGTTTTAAATTGGTTGTATTGCCGAGTGAAGAGGCTGAAGTTGAAGGCGAAGGAAATGCAGAAGTGAAGGCAGTCGATCAGACAACAAATCTAGTGGTATGGATCGTCCTAGTGTCGCTGTTACTTGTTTTAGTTGCTTTTTTTGCCATCAGAAGAAAACGGAATAATTAAAATATGGAAATTATGTAAAATTGCTAAAAACACATTTTTAGGTGCAGGAAGTACTATTTCCGCAAAAAAAGAGTTACCCAGAATTAATCGAACAATTTAACATACCGTTGGATGAATATCTAAGACGTTGCGTCCATCAAATTGATGATTGGAAAAGAATGCGCGAGGATTTAGTTAATGACAAAAATCTAACACATGAGCGTAATTCTGAGTATGGCTCTTATATTATTGAAGCAATGGAGACCAATGAACCGTTTAAAATTGGAGGAAATGTATTAAACACGGGTCGTTTGATTAGTAATCTATCAGAAAAAGCTTGTGTAGAGGTGCCTTGATTAGTTGATGCGAGTGGTGTGACACCGACATACGTCGGAGATTTACCTGAACAGTTAGCTGCCCTTAATCGGACGAATATTAATACACAGTTACTGACTATTGAGGCGGCAATGCTAGATCCACATACTGCAGCAGAGCTATCAATCGATGATATTGTGGAAATGTGTGATGAGCTAATCGAAGCGCATGGCGATTATTTGCCTAAATTCAAGTAATTAGCGGTATTTGTATCATAAAAAAGGTAAAGGATGAGGAAAGTGGCATGTAAAGGTTGCTCACAATCAGTCATCGTCTCGGACGATAAAATCCAGCAACTTGTCAATGAGCAACTTCAATACGAGATTGATATTGTTGAGGATGATCTCTATAATAACAGATTGGAAATATGTAAAACCTGTCCCTCGCTTGTTTACGATACTACTTGTGGTTACTGCGGCTGCTTTGTACAGTTCAGAGCCAAGTTAACGTACAAGCATTGCCCGGACCCAGGAAGTCCAAAGTGGTAATATTTTGATGTGTTGACTACGGGTATAAACTGAGCTTAGGAGCATTAAAAGAGTTCATTATTTCAATCTATGTAGAAGGGAGTTATTTCTATGTCATTTAAAATAGCTTTTATTGGTGCTGGTAGTATTGGGTTTACGAGATCATTGCTTCGAGATCTATTAGCTGTTCCAGAATTTAAAGATATTGAAGTAGCATTTACTGATATTAACGCTAGCAACTTAGAGATGGTGACGCAGTTATGTCAACGTGATATCGCAGAAAATGGATTATCTATTTCGATTCAAGCAACGACTGAGCGTAAAATGGCATTAAAAGGGGCTAAATACATTTTTAACGTTGTTCGAATCGGTGGATTGGAAGCGTTTAAAACAGATATTGAAATTCCGCTAAAATATGGAGTCGATCAATGTGTAGGTGATACATTAAGCGCTGGTGGCATTATGTATGGTCAACGAGGTATCGCAGAGATGCTGGCGATTTGTAAAGATATAAGGGAAGTTGCAGCAGAGGATTGTTTGCTTCTTAACTATGCAAATCCAATGGCCATGATTACATGGGCTTGCAATAAATACGGTGGGGTAAAAACAATTGGATTATGTCATGGTGTTCAACATGGCCTTCAACAACTTGCCGATGTATTTAATCTAGACAAAGAAGAAGTTGATATTGTTTGTGCGGGCATTAATCATCAAACCTGGTATATCCAAGTGAAACATAATGGTGTTGATTTAACCGATAAAGTATTGGAAGCATTTGAGAAGCATCCGGAGTTTCCGAAAACGGAAAAAGTACGGATTGATATGCTAAAAAGATTTGGTTACTATAGTACAGAATCCAATGGGCATCTAAGTGAATACGTCCCCTGGTATAGAAAAAATCCAGATGAAATTCTTGATTGGATCGATCTAGGGGTATGGATTAACGGTGAAACAGGTGGTTATTTACGTGTTTGTACAGAAGGACGAAATTGGTTTGACATTGATTTTCCGAACTGGATGAAAGAACCAGCAATGGAATATAGACAGGAAAACCGAAGTGAAGAGCATGGATCGTATATTATAGAAGGATTAGAGACTGGGAGAGTCTATAGAGGGCATTTTAATGTCATCAATAATGGTATTATTGCTAATTTACCTAATGACTCTATTATTGAAGCCCCTGGATATATAGATCATAATGGAATTAACATGCCTATGATTGGGGATTTACCACTTGGTTGTGCAGCCGTCTGTAATGTTAGTATCTCGGTGCAAAGACTTGCTATCGAAGCTGCTGTCCAAGGTGATGATATGTTGTTAAGACAGGCTATGATGATGGACCCACTTGTAGGAGCTGTTTGTAATCCAAATGAAATTTGGCAAATGGTCGATGAAATGTTAGTAGCGCAAAGTGAGTGGTTGCCACAATATAAGGAAGCAGTGAAAGAAGCGGCATATAGATTAGAAAATAATGAATTGGTCCCAACCCAAGAGAATAAAGGTGCAGCACGTCTCAATGTGAAAACGGTGGAAGAAATGGCTCTTGATCGGGATGAGGCGAATATTAATGCTGGAGAAGCTGACAAAGCTAAAGTACGTCCAGCTAGTAAGTGATATTGGAGCCTTCAAGTATTAGTAAATACTATCACAATGTTCCCGATACTAAATTAAATTAAGGAAAGGGCTGCAAGAAATTTCTATGCTAGTCCAACAAAATCATTTATATAATACATTAGTCATATCAAAACGCCAAAGGGGAGAGTCCCTAGGCGTTTTTACATTAGTTGATTTAGGTAGTTGCCAAAAATAAGATCGTCTAATCGCAAGACGAATATAAGAATTATTGTGGTACTATTATTTTGGACACAATAATCTAAATTGAAAAAGCTTTTCGAAAAAAGAAAGAGGTGTTTTGATGATCAATCAATTACGTAAAATTTATTCTTCACTTCTTGTATATTCAGAGGGAAGTGATAACTTAGACCGTACATATAAGTGGTTTGTGACGGATGAAAATGAGATTATTGGTATCAATGAAGAAGAATTAACATCCAAAGATTTATCGTTATTAGCTACTTTTTTATTGCCATATAATACAAATTTACCAATACCTACCGATGAAGAACGAAAATGGAGAAATGCTATTCATTCGACTGAATCAAGTGCTAACTTTGAAATTAATAATCCTTATCGATTTATCTACTTTTCAATTAAAAAAAATCAAATTGACCCTATAATGTTTAAAGATGCCATTCATGAGCTTTTTGCAAATCAAGTACCTATTCTCTGGGGAAATGGGCATGAAGGTATTATTATAGAAGAACAGACAATATATGAAGATAGTATCTCATTTGAAGAGATAAAAGACATATTCATGAGTGATTTATCTGTGAAAATCAACTTCTTTATTGGATCTTATAAGGAAGGTTTGGAGGACATCTCTCAGTATTATCACTCCTTAACAAATGCGGCTAAGAAAGTATTTATATATACGAATAAGACTGTAGTAACTTATATTGATGCTGTGCCTTATTTACTCATTAGTGAAACAGAACCTGACGTACGTTCCGATATTGGTAAAACTATTTTACAAGAATACATTAATGATGAAGAAACATTAAAAACAATAGAAACGTTTCTTCAATGCAATTTAAATATATCGGAGACTGCAAAAGTACTGCATATGCACCGCAATAGCCTACAATATCGCTTGGATCGTTTTTTTGAAAAGACGGGAATAGATGTCCGCCAATTTCATCATGCAATGACAGTTTATCTAGCACTTTTAGCAAGAAAGTAACTCTATTTTTTGGAAACTAAATTCATAGTAAATGTGCACGAACACTATCCAGATCTTTGTGCATATTCACCATTACTAGAATAGTATAAATAATGTATGCTATTAGTAGTTAATGAAAGCACTTACATACTTTGGAGGGAATATAATGGCAGACTTGAAATTGGTAAATATAAGAAAAGTATATGACAAAGATGTAGTTTCCGTTAAAGATTTTAGTTTGGAAATTAGAGATAAAGAGTTTTTAGTATTAGTTGGTCCATCTGGTTGCGGAAAATCAACAACACTTAGAATGATTGCAGGTTTGGAAGAAATTTCAGGGGGCGATCTTTTCATCGGGGGAAAAAGAGTGAACGACGTCCCACCAAAAGATCGTGACATCGCAATGGTTTTCCAAAACTATGCACTGTATCCCCATATGGATGTTTACAATAATATGGCATTTGGTTTGAAGCTTCGTAAATTTAAAAAAGACGAAATAAAAAAACGTGTTGATAATGCCGCTAAGATTTTGGGACTTGAGGACCTCTTAACTCGAAAACCTAAGGCCCTCTCAGGTGGACAGCGTCAGCGTGTTGCTTTAGGACGTGCTATTGTCCGAGATGCTGAAGTATTCTTAATGGATGAGCCATTATCTAACTTAGATGCTAAGTTACGTGTACAAATGCGTGCGGAGATTCAAAAGTTACACAGACGCCTGCAAACAACAACAGTTTATGTAACCCACGATCAGACTGAAGCAATGACAATGGCAACACGGCTTGTTGTAATGAAAGATGGACTCATCCAGCAAGTAGGAGCACCTAAAGAAGTTTATGATGAACCTAATAATGTTTTTGTTGGTGGTTTTATCGGTTCTCCTGCAATGAACTTCTTAAACGGTAAAATTGAAGGTAATTATTTCGTTATGGATGATATAAAAGTTCTTATTCCTGAGGGTAAGATGAAATATCTTCGTGAGCAAAACTATGTCGGTAAAGATATCATTCTTGGAATTCGTCCAGAAGATATTCATGATGAACCGGTATTTCTTGATTTTTCTCCTGAAACAAAAATCAGAGCCTCGATTGAAGTTGCTGAATTAATGGGTGCAGAAATCATTCTTTATTCTAAAGTAAATGACCAAGACTTTGTTGCTCGTGTTGATGCGCGTTTCAACGTTGTGGCTGGCGAAACGATTGACTTAGCATTCGATCTTAATAAAGCGCACTTTTTCGATAATGAAACAGAATTACGAATTAAATAAGATTATATAGTAAAGCCGCTAAGGGAATTTATTTTCCTTTAGCGGTTTTCTATATGGATTCTTTTGGGATGAAAGCGTTTGGCGAACAGGTGCTGACTTAATTATGTGATTTACAATTCTTATGAGTGTCAGAGGTCTTTAACTGTGCTTAAAAACTAAAATACTTGGACAAACTGAATGATCAAGATATGAAAAGGGAGAGGAGGTATAGCAATGAATGAGAAGAAGTCTCCACACCAGGAAATGACCGAAAAAAACAATGGATTGTCTTCGGCACAAGAAGTACTGTATCAGGAAGAATACAAAAAAGCAGATAATGTAGTAAAAAAAGCAGATAAAGATAGTGATAATAACAAAAAAGGCTGAATTAGTCAGATAGAACATACCGAGAAATAAGCAAACTCTTCTTAGTAATAACATAATCTAATTGAAATTAAACGGTTGCATATAGAATGCAACCGTTTTTGGTATTGAGAAATATTTTTTCTAAGTTGAATTTTAGTGATTTTCCTTAGTTTTAAGGTTTTTTTGATTTACTAATATGTCATCGATAATGTTTTGGCCGACAGATGATACCAAAAGAAAACCTTTCATTAAACTTTCGCTATATGTCAATTTAACATCATAAATACAGACATTATTTAGTATTGGTGATTATAAAACTCATCGATTGGAACAAATAATCCTACTTTCCCATGCGTTTCATGATCTAATGTAGCGAAAACAATGCCAATTACTAGCCCCTTACTATTTAGTACGGGGCTACCGCTATTTCCCCTATAAACCGGTGCTTTCATCATAACGACAGGTACATCCCAATCGCTGAGTTGGATATAATCAATAATCGTCCCTTCATTTGCAATACCCTTAAAACTTAAAGGATTACCTATAAAGTTAATCGCTTCATTATCTACAAAAGTCGTTTTTTTACTGAGTTCTAAATAGGGTAGGTCTTTGCCATTTACTTTTAATACAGCGAGGTCTACTGAAGGATATGAATGCACAACGTCTGCCGTAAAACGCCCTTCGTCTGGGAAAAAGATATTAACAGTGTCGCTTCCCTCGACAACATGATAGTTTGTTAGAATGGTTCCGTCACTCGAAATAGAGAAACCAGTGCCTTTACTATCAGCTGTCTGAATAACAACAACGGATTTTTTATAGTCAGCAATGTTTTCTTGCTTCGATAATTTTGAGGAAGTTTTTAAGAATTCAATGGCTGGGATTGAATAAACTTCAAAAATAACTGCAAATGTATTGAATACCATCACAATGGAGATAAGCCAAAATAGCCATTTTGGAAATGGACGTTTCGTTTTATGTTTTGTTTTTTCTTGCGCCTCTATAAAAAGAGCCTCCCGATGTGCTTCTAATACCAGTTCCTGCAATTCTTCATCATCAAGTTCAGCATTTAAATCTATGTCTTTCAAATTAGGCGGTTGTTTTTCATTCGAATCCATGCAATCACATCCTAACTTTTAAATACATAACGTTATAGTTCATTATAACAAAGGAGAGTAAACAAAGATTTCTAAATTTAACCCGTAATAATCAGTTAGACACCAACTGATTGAAGAATACTAGATTTCTTTGTCATTATTATTTTGTAAGGACATATAATGAACAGTCCAAAGATTTTAAATGCAAGAATGAATATTGTTCGTGCGTCTTCTTATTAAACAATTATATATTTTAAAGGGGAATGAGCTATGAGTAGGAAAAAGCAAAGGATGTTCGTCGTTGCTATTGCGTTGGCACTCGGACTTGGTGGAGTAATGCCTTCTTATACATCCGCTGCGGTGGGAGAAATTGAATCACATGTTCAAATTGGACAGATTGTTAAAGGCACAGTCGTAGAAAATTGGAACAACGAAATCATCATTAAGAGTGATGAAGGTAAACGTTATCATGTCGGATTGCATACATTTAGCGAGGAACAAATTCAGGCGATGAATATTTCAATCGGGGCTTCGGTACAAATCGAAGGAGAAATACTTGAAAGTTTTGCAGATTTTTATGACTTTGCCTATTTCGTGAAAAATCTGCCACCTGGAGTAACAGTGGATGAAATCAAAAAGCTAGAAGTTCTTTACAATAAAGCAATGGCTTTAGAAAAGGAGGAATTATGGGAGGAATCCGGAGAGATATGGATGAAAATTAATCAAATAACGAATCCCCATTATCTTGCTAATTGGGAGCCTGAATCATTTGATGTTTATATAAGTATGTTTGAGTATAAGTTTACAACTGATGACCTGTTACGGTTGGAAGAACTTTATAATCAATGGATTTCACTTTCTAAAAGTGGAGAGGAGAAAGAATCTGGCGCGAAGATAGATCAGTTTTATGAAATAGTTAATAAATATTATGTAGAACCTACATTTGATGAGTATATTGTAGATGTAGGCATTACTATTTCCAAAGTGGATTATCCGGTGATTAAAAAATTATATGAGGCTGCTCGCCAGGCTAATATCGATGGTGACGAGCAACTCGAGATGGATAAATGGCAGGCATTTGATTTTGCAATGCGGCCGTATTATCGAGCCGCCTATCCAATGCCAATATTTGAAGAACAAATGGCTTATTATGATTTTGAAGTAACAAAGGAAGACCTTTCTAAACTACGAAAAATTTATAAGGGCATTATTAATTTAGAACAAAAGGGTAAATATGAGCAAGTAGATAGTCAATGGGAGTCTTTTTACAGCATTTTAGAGCCGTATTTCGCACTGAATGTAAGTATCCCATTGCGTGCTTCACAAGTAATAACAAGGGGTAAGACTTTTCAAGGATAAAGCTTATGTTAAAATGCCTATCGTTTCGGTAGGCATTTTTGTGTTGGATTAATTATTGCTGCACCTTGCGGGCGATAATTTGAATATAATGTGACGATTAAGACCATATTGATAAGTAAAATTACATTTTTCATCGCGTTATAAACACCTTTAAGAAATTCTCTTAAAATGCATTATCGCTTACAATAATAGTCTGTTTTCACTATAAGCAGTATTCATAGGGGGCCTCCATGAAAAGTATAGTCAGGGTAACCAATGTAGAAATAACCAATTTAAAAAACGTGAAAAAGGGTGAGTTTCATACAAACTCAACTTTCAACACGTTAGAAAAAGCTGATGTAATAGGATTCTATGGTCAAAATGGTTCTGGAAAAACAGCTGCTGTGGAAGCGTTCAATCTGCTGAAAACATTATTATCAGCCAATAATGACGCTCCACTACCTAAGATCACATCTAACTTGCTATATTTTAATGAAAAGACAATTCGCTTGTTGTTTAAATTTATAGTTGAAAATCAATTCGGGGAATTCCTCGTTAACTACTCAGTTTCTTTATCAGCGGGAAAAGGAAGGTATCAAGTTGTCGAAGAACAAGTAGTATATCGGGAACATAATGAAAATGAGCCATTCAAAGTTTTAATGAAGAAAACTGGTAGAGACTTAACTATAGGAATTAAACAATCACATGAAATGAATGAATCTGAAAGAGTTTCATCTATCGTAGCCAAACGGATGGCTGTCAGTAACGCAACATCTTTTGTGTTTAGAGAGGAATTAAAGGAAGTATTTGAAGAGCTCTTAGAAGAAAATGAAATTGAAATCATGAAAAATCTTACAGATGATTTTAATCATGATTTACACATCATTGATACCGTACAATATGGTCTATTAGTTGCCAATCTTGTAATGCCGTTTAGTGTGCATCTGAAAAGAAAACGTGGACATATACCTTATGAGATGGTTGATACAATGGTGCTGCCTTTGGATTTGTTTGAAACGATTGACCAAGTGGTTAGCCAAACGAATATTGTCTTGCAGACCATAATACCTGGTCTTTTAATAAAGATAAGACAAATCAATAAGCAGAAGTTGAGTGATGGCAGTGAAGGCGTTCGCTTTGAGTTTTTATCGAAAAAAGGGGAGATTGAACTTCCTTTACGAAGTGAGTCGGAAGGTACGTTAAAAATCATTTCTATCTTAAGTACACTTATTGCGGTTTATAATAATCCGAACGCGTGTGTTGTAATTGATGAGCTTGATGCAGGGATTTTTGAATATTTACTTGGTGAAATTTTAGAAGTTCTGCACGAAAATGCACAAGGTCAACTTTTTTTCACTTCTCATAATTTGAGGATATTAGAAGTACTCCCTATTCGAAACTTATGGTTTACGACTCTTAACCCAGAGGACAGATACCATCAACTAAAAGGGGTTGAAAAGTTAAGCAATGCACGAGATATCTATCTCCGTGCCATACAGCTAGGCGGCCAAGACGAAGAAATCTATGCAGAAACAAACTTATATGATATTAAAACAGCATTCCGAAAAGCAGGGATTTCACATGACAATTAATAAAAAGAAGGTCGTGTTATTGCTTGTCGAGGGAAGCTGCGAAGAGGTATTACTATACAGTCGTTTACGTAGCCTTTTTGAACAGCATAATATACGTTTTCATATTCAGCACGGTGATATTCTATATGATTTGGACAGGCCAGAAGAGCCCATTAAGTCTGTGATTGGAAATGCTGTGATTGGGTTTATGATGAAAAGTAAATTCCATTCGGAAGATATATTTTGTGTGTTACATATTATTGATATGGATGGCTGTTTTATTCCAGATGAGGCAATTGTTATTGATGAGACTCAAAAAGAATTAACACTCTACCACGAAGATCGAATATCTGTGCCGCATGAAAAGCAAAAACTTCAAATAGCAACAAGAAATGCGGATAGAAGTAATAATATTAATGAAATGAAAGCGGCGGACAAGATTCTTTCTTGTGAAATTGACTACCGAATGTATTATTTTTCACGAAACTTAGAGCATGTACTATTTAGAGAACCGAATCCAGAAAAGAATAGAAAATTTCCTGAAGTAGAACGTTTTATTGATCAGTTAGAGATGCCGATTGAAGATTTCCTACGACAATCCATGCCAGTGATAAAAGGACTTGAACCTTATTCAGAGAGTTGGGAGAGGATTTCTGAGAGTACGGCTTCATTACAGCAATATAGTAATGTACCTTTGTTATTTGACTATGTTAGATTGCAATCTGAGCAATAAGGGGGTAAGCGATGCATGACTTAAGTTATCTGTAAAAAACACATTGATCGATTCAGAAAATCTGTGACGATTGCTTGAACGCTAAATCGTCACAGATGTTTTTAACGTCGGGTAATAATAACTTTTCTCTTAATAATATGTTAAGATTATAGTGTCAGAAATATTAGTTATTATTGTAACGCATACTATACATCGCAAGGCACTTTGAAAAGAATGTCATTGGAACTTCAATCATCAATTTGACGACATTGACTTCTATATCGCCTAGTCTCATTTCATGCTGATTGCTAGCCTTAAAATTCGTATCACAGCATATCGATTCAATTTTCCATTCAGTTTCGGCAATTGTCGTTTCAATTAATTTTTAGGGAGTGAACTAACATTGGAAGATAATACAATGTTTATAATTGATCAAAAAGATGAGTTAAGTCTAGAGTTTAGCAAACTAGTTTCAATGATGAATTACACCAGATTCACAACGATTCTTGAAGTCGAAAACTTAACAGTTGAAGAATTAGACTTTCTGTACGATGAAGAATCGAATTCAATCGGAATGTTGTTAGCACATATGATATCGGTTGAAAAGGCATATAAAATCTTAACTTTCGAAAATCGGGAAATTACAGATGAGGATGTTAGCTTACTAAACCCAGGTTTAGAATTAGGATGTAATGCTCGAGATCAAATTAAGGGAAACAGCATTGATTTTTATTTGGAGCAATTATCAGAAACAAGGAACAAAACAATTGAAACGTTTAAGTCGCTAACTGATAAATGGTTATTTGAACAAAGTCCATTTTGGAATGGACTTCCTACGAATAATTATTTTAAATGGTTTCATGTGTTTGAAGATGAACTAAATCATAGAGGACAAATTAGAGTTATTAAAAAAATGATAAGATGAAAGAATTGTAGTAAAGTATATAATTAATTGAATGCGGTCAAGTTAATGGTAGTTATATAGGGAGTGTATATAAACGGAGCAAGCTGAAATCTTAAATACTAGGTTCTGATGAAATTCGTATTAGTAGAAAATATAATTAGGGGATGAATATTTTATGAACTATACTCAAATTAGACATACTGATTTAAATGTTTCGAATATTATCATGGGCAATATGCGTTTAACACAGCTTACCTTAACTGAGATTGAGCAGTTAATCCGCACTGCACTTGACGAAGGCATTAACTTCTTTGATCATGCAGATATTTATGGACAAGGTCGTTGTGAAGAGTTATTTGCCGAAGCGATCCAAATGAATTCAAATATCCGCGAAAAAATGATTTTGCAAAGTAAATGTGGTATTAAAGGGCAAGAAAACTACTTTGATTTTTCTAAAGAGCATATTCTCAACTCTGTCGACGGCATTTTAAAGCGCTTAAAAACGGATTACTTGGACCTATTACTACTTCATCGTCCCGACCCATTAATGGAGCCTGCTGAAGTTGCCGAAGCTTTTAAAACTTTACATAGCAGCGGAAAAGTAAAACATTTTGGCGTTTCAAATCATAATCCATCACAGATTGAACTATTACAAAAATATACACCGCATAAATTAGTCGTCAATCAAATTCAGTTTAGTATTGCCCACACACCAATGATTGACGCTGGGATTGCACTAAATATGAATATTGACCAGGCAATCAATCGTGATAGTAGTGTGCTCGAATATTGCCGTTTGAATGATATCACGCTACAAGCATGGTCACCCTTCCAAAATGGATTCTTTGCTGGACCTTTTCTCGGCGACCTAGAGAAATTTTCAGGGTTGAACAAAGTGATTGACGAAATTGCTGACAACTATAATGTGACAAACACGGCGATTGCGACCGCCTGGATTACCCGTCATCCGGCTAACATTCAAGTCGTGCTTGGAACAACGAATCCTCAGCGATTAAAAGACGCATGTAAAGGCGTGGAAATTACGTTAACAAGAAAAGAATGGTATGACATTTATAAAGCTGCTGGAAATATCGTTCCGTAACAAAAATGTTGCATGAAATTCATTATAAATAACAACAGAGTCTAGCGTCTAAAACTGTTCCGAGTCGAAAAGCATATATTCTAGTTTTAAAAAACGGTTCAAGGGTATTATTCCTTGAACCGTTTTTATGTTATTAGTAAGTATTGAATTCACTCTATTTCTACCTTGAGCTTTTCAGTATTTGTTGAAGTGCCTTGTCGATTGTCTCATATGTAAACTGGAATCCTTCTTTTTCTAATCTGTCGGGAACAACCCATCGACTCTTCAAAATTAATTCCGTTTCAGTTCGCAGGAAGACGGAACCCATTTCGAGCATCCATTTTGGCGATGGGAATCCAATTTTACGGTCCATCGTTTTTCGAAGTTGTGTCATGAATACTCGATTCGTGATTGGTTGAGGAGCTGAACAATTGAATACTCCATCCAAATGTTCATTCCTCTGCAGAAAAAGTACAATCTGAAACACATCTTCAATATGAATCCAACTAAACATTTGATTACCTGTTCCTTGCACTCCGCCTAGGCCAAAGCGTACCAGGTTGAGGTAGGGCTCCATTACTCCACCATCCTTACCAAGTACAATAGCAATTCTTAATGCAACTTTCCTCGTCTGAGGTAGGTCAAAAGTAAATAGGGAATTTTCCCAAGCTTGCGCAACCCCGACGGAGAAACCAGTTCCTATCTCTCCACCAGCTTCCGTCATGGGGCGATCTTCCGCATGGCGATAAATCGTAGCTGAGCTCGAATTGATCCATAAAGAAGGTGGATTTTTACAGGCTAACAGTGCATGACCAAGTATTTCTGTAGTATCTGTTCTTGAATCTAGGATTTCTTTCTTATTCTTCTCATTATAACGGCAATTGACGGACTTACCTGCAAGATTGATGAGCATCTCTGCGCCTTCCAAGGCATCTATTATACCTGCGTGATCTGTCCAAGAAAGATGATGAGGACTTCTTGAAATGATGATTATTTCATATCCTAAATTTGTGAAATTCTCTTTAAGGTATTGACCCATAAAACCCGTTCCACCAGCTATGACGATTTTCTTTTTCATATCATCCATCCTCTTCTTATAAGTTGTTATTAATAGGACGATAGATTGCACATTTAAGATGCAGAAACCGCTAGTGAATGTAAAAAGTTACCCTTGAAGATTACTTACAGTTTGTAAGTCTAAGAGGATACAAGAAACAAAGTAGGGGATAAACTGCATTTAGTTCCAAACGCTTAGCACTTAAGAATTGGTTTTTTGTTACCAAGAATTAGTGGGTGAGAATAAAGAAACTAAAATTGTTTTTATGTTATAATATATGCACAACAATTGCATAAGAAGGTTGGATAAGTTGTCACTTCCATCTGACAACTTATGAGTCAATCAGTCTTCTAATACAATTATCCGCGATTTGTTGAAGGTCAACTTATTTTAAGTTAAATAAAAGCAATTCTGCTGTAGGAAAGTCTGACAGTTACTTCATATCCTAAAATCGGACTAACTGTTCTTCACTCAACCTAGTTTGGGAGAAAGATTTATTAAGCAGGAGTGAAAGCAATCATCGGTTGAGGTAGACCAGGAGGCAAATAGAATGATTTATGCAAAAGGAATTATATCTTTTCAGTCAAACAGCATACCGACTAAATCAAAAATATATATGAAGAATGTTAATGTGAAAATGGAGATTCTCGAAATAACCAAGCGGTCTTCAAGTACTGGGGAAGAACAGTCTATAGTGATCACATGTAGTTACATTGCTCATTTAAATGAACATTATGAATGCAAATCACTTGAAGATTACAATGGAAAAGTCAAACCATTTTTACAAAAATACATTAAAAACTTAATTTATAGAGTGGAAGTTCATCATTTAAATTATTTAAGGAGTGGTAAAAAGAAACCAATCACTCATCAATCTTCTTAATAATAATCTCCTCTACTCTGCAAGCAGCATCAGGTATTCATTCTTTAAACCGTTGAAATGTAAGACATACATTTCCTTGAAAGAAGTGAGAGGTGAAAATGTACGAACAAAATGCCTATTTGCCTAACAGATGTAATAAGCGCTTTCATGGTACGTCTACTAAAGCCCAGGACAAAACAAAATCCCAGCCCAGTAAGCCAACCCCAATCACTCGCAGACCTCAGAAGATATATATAAGAGCGGAAGTAAAGTGACGCTTGAAGAAAGCCCACCTCTATTTACACTTGATCCGAAATAGACCGCCGCCAAGATTTCTCCTTTATAAAATTTCAAATTAAATAGATTAAAATCTGTGATCCTCAAACGTAGTTTTAATCTATTGAACCCCTATATTAAGATGGACTTTTCTTGACAACAAAGATGTGCCATACAGGTAGTATAATACTCCTGGAATAACGGGGTCTTTTTACCGTATTTTAGGAAGTTTAGATTAATGAAAAGTATCATTGTTTTCTTCACTAGTGATCCGTTCTGGGTGGGTATACAAGTTAAATGAGTTTTGTCGTATAAATCCGACAGTCGTAATACCTAATTCTTCTGCAAGTGTTAGAGCGAGTTCAGTAGGTGCTGATTTTGAAAGTACCATTGAACACCCGATTTTTGCTACTTTCAATAAAATCTCCGATGAAATACGCCCACTGAACACAATTACTTTGTCCCGAACTGGAATAGTATGTTTCAAACAGTGACCATAGATTTTATCCAACGCATTATGTCTTCCGATATCCATTCTCGACAGAACTATTCCAGTTGAGTCACAGAGCGCTGCATTATGGACGCCCCCAGTTTGATGGAACATATCCGCTGCTTGCTCCATCTGTTCCATCAGGAAAAAGCAATCATTCGGTGTAAGAGTTAACTTGGTTTCCTTCATATTCTTTGCCGTCAATGCATCGTTGGCGAATACAAAACCTTGTCGGCTCATCCCGCAACAAGAGGTGATATAGCGCTTGTTTAACAATTTTTCGTAAAAGGGATACATCTTATCCGTTTTGATATGAACAATTCCCAATTCTTCCTGCACCCAAATGTCTTTGATGTCTTCATACTTTGGGATGACGCCTTCAGATGCCAAAAAACCGACCACCATGTCTTCGATGTATTCGGGTGAACAAACGATAGTCGCGAATTCTTGATCATTGATTTTAATTGTAACGGGGTGTTCGACTACAATCCGGTCTTCCTTTTTTGTGAAAGTTCCGGTTGAATATCGAAAAATAGTTCGTTTCTTATCTTGTTCCATCCGCTTTACCTCCCTGAATTCGGTATGTATTTGAACACAGCGTTGGCGCCATCCAGGGGTAGCCGAAACGGTATTCAATGGAATCATTTCTCTAACATATATAGATTGTGTATTCTTATTAATTGGAATATAATGATAGTTAAGTGGACGTACACTATTAACTACTGTGGCGTTTTAATATTTTAAGAGAAAATAAGTAATGATACTATAACACGTCTTATATGAAGACTATTCCACTATGAAAGGGCACTTGTCAAGTCGGTGTGTTTTTTTATAGTGGTTTTTATTTATAAAAAAGGAGGCGCTTACTTGCGTATCAAGATTAACGATTCGGGTTATGACTTCGTGGAAGGCAAGACGATTCTTGAGGTGATCAATCAATATCAAATCTCTCATCCGCAAATATGCTACTTACCTGAAGTGGACCCGATTGAGACGTGTGATACGTGTATATTGGAAGTGGATGGTCGACTAGTACGTGCCTGTTCAACAAAAGCAGTTTCTGGAATGAATGTAGCACTTTCTTCTACTCGGGCTAAGGAAGCACAGACAGAGGCTATGGATCGAATTCTTGAAAATCACCTGTTGTATTGTACAGTGTGTGACAACAACAATGGTAACTGCAAAATACATAATACCGTGGATATGATGGGAATTGAACATCAAAAATATCCGTATGAACCAAAATGTACACAAGAAAGTGTTGATTTTACACATCCGTTTTACCGTTACGACCCGAATCAATGCATTGCCTGCGGCCAGTGTGTAGAAGTGTGTCAAAACCTACAGGTAAATGAAACCTTATCGATTGATTGGGAGAGGGATCGTCCAATTGTTCTATGGGATGGGGGAGCGAAAATCAATGACTCCTCCTGTGTCGGATGCGGGCACTGTGTTACCGTTTGTCCATGCAATGCGCTGATGGAAAAATCAATGCTTGGTGAAGCTGGATTCATGACCGGACTAAAAGAGCAAATTCTGTCGCCAATGATCGAACTTGTCAAAGAGGTAGAGCCTGGCTATAGCGGGATTATGGCTATTTCCGATGCTGAATCCGCGATGCGCGATACGAGGACAAAGAAAACGAAAACAGTTTGTACATTCTGCGGTGTTGGTTGTTCTTTTGAAGTGTGGACAAAGGACCGGAAGATATTAAAAATCCAGCCCGTATCAGATGCACCAGTAAATGCGATTTCAACGTGTGTAAAAGGGAAGTTCGGTTGGGATTTCGTCAACAGCGAAGAACGAATTACGACACCACTTATTCGAAAAGGCGATTCTTTTGTAGAAGCTACATGGGAAGAAGCTCTCGATCTCGTTGCTTTAAAGCTCGGTACAACCAAAAAAGAGCATGGAAAAGAAGCTATCGGTATCATTTCATCTTCGAAGATTACAAATGAGGAAAACTATGTCATTCAAAAGTTAGCCCGCCAAGTATTTGAAACAAATAACGTTGATAACTGTTCACGCTATTGTCAGTCTCCAGCGACAGACGGTCTATTCCGTACAGTTGGGATGGGTGGAGACGCTGGAACCATCAAAGATATAGCTAAAGCGGGACTTGTCATTATTGTTGGAGCTAACCCAGCTGAGGGACATCCAGTTCTTGCCACTCGTGTGAAGCGTGCACATAAGTTGAATGGGCAAAAATTGATTGTCGCTGACTTACGGAGAAACGAAATGGCTGATCGCTCCGATATCTTTATAAGTCCTAAGCAAGGGACCGACCAAGTATGGCTCATGGCGGTGACAAAATACATGATTGATAAGGGATGGCATGATCAGTCGTTTATTGATGAAAACGTTCATTATTTGGATGAATTCAAAGATGTACTTCTACAATATACACTCGACTATGCTGAAAAAGTATGTGGTATATCAAAAGATATGCTAATCAAGACAGCAGAAATGATTCGTGATGCAGACGGTACTTGTATTCTTTGGGGAATGGGTGTCACACAAAATACCGGTGGATCAGACACTTCAGCTGCAATATCTAATTTGTTGCTTGCGACAGGTAATTATCGACGCCCTGGTGCAGGAGCCTATCCGCTGCGAGGGCATAATAATGTACAGGGTGCATGTGATATGGGATCACTACCGGGATGGCTTCCAGGTTATCAACATGTTACTGATGATTTGGCCCGTCAGAAATTCGAAAAGGCATACGGTGTGAAAATCGATAATAAGCCTGGTCTTGATAATATTCAGATGCTGCATTCGATCGATGATGGAATCATGAAAGCTATGTATATAGTCGGTGAGGATATGGCGCTCGTCGATTCTAATTCGAACTACGTACATGATGTCTTGTCTAAACTCGAATTTCTTGTTGTGCAGGATATTTTCTTCTCAAGAACGGCTCAATATGCGGATGTCATTTTACCCGCGGTTCCATCGCTTGAAAAAGACGGTACGTTTACAAATACGGAGAGACGCGTGCAACGTTTGTACAAAGCTCTTCCGGAATTAGGCAACGCAAAGGCGGACTGGTGGATTGTTCAGGAAATCGCTAACCGTCTCGGTGCAGATTGGAACTACAGACATCCAGGTGAGATTTTTGCAGAAATGGCGAGTCTATCACCATTATTTAGTCAAGCAGATTATAGCGTGATGAAAGGCTGGGACAGCTTCTTATGGGGTAGTTTGGATGGTAAAAGCACACCGTTATTATACGAGGACGGATTTAACTTCCCGGATAAAAAAGCACGTTTCGCCCTGTCTGACTGGGTGCCACCCGTAGAATTTCCAGAAGAGTATGATCTCCATATTAATAACGGACGCTTACTTGAACATTTCCACGAAGGTAATATGACGAATAAATCGGATGGAATTCAGGAGAAAGTACCAGAGGTTTTCGTTGAGGTTTCACCGGAACTTGCGAAAGAGCGTGGCGTGTTAAGCGGATCCCTTGTACGCCTGATTTCGCCATACGGTTCTTTGAAGCTTCCGGCACTTGTAACGGACCGTGTGAAGAAAAATGAATTATTCTTGCCGATGAATTCGGTTGAAAAAGAATCAGCTATTAACTTCCTAACTGGGCCAGCTGTAGATCACCGAACGAACACACCTGCTTATAAGCAGACACGGGTGCGAATGGAAGTACTTCGAAAAGACGGTAAAAACCCGTTGCCAAAGTCGAACCATCGTAATAAAAAGCGTAACCCTCAAAATGGTGTGGAAGTGGATCAGAAATGGGCGCGTCCTGAATATGTACATTTGACTGAGCATTTGAAAGAAAGGTGATATTTGATGGCAGTACCGATAACTTCTATTAAAAAGACAGAACTGACACCAGAAGAACTCAAACAGAAGAAATTAGGGGAGTTGCAGTCATTGATTGCTGAGCAAGACCAGGCCCTTAATAAAATATTTGAAATCACTGGAGAATTGGATGGTGCGGGAGTTTTTGACGCGTTGAAGGCAATGGTTAAAGCGAAGGATGATATCGCCCAAATTGCGGTTGATCAAGCGTCCCGTGAGCCCATGGTCAATATTATCAACCATGTGCTAAATGCATCAGGAGTGATTGCTTCAATTGACCCTGATGTAACTGCTAGGCTTGGTGCTAGCGTCAAAAGGGGGCTTAACGAAGCAGAACTTTATGGGGGAAACGGGCAAAAAGTAAGTATTTTTCAGTTGATGACTGCATTAAACGATACCGATATAAACCGTGCTGTAAAATTCGGGTTGGATTTTTTGAAAGGTATGGGAAAAGAGTTGAAATAGAACAAAAGCTTCAGCGCGTGTTCAGCCTCGACAAGCGTTGTAGCCTAGACGTGAAATCGACATGTTAGAGTTAGATACTGTACGATATAATAAAATTTCAAAAGCGAAAATAAGATGCCGAGTTCAAAAACAGTTCATGGCTGTTTTTGAACTCGACCATTTTAGTTACAAGGACTCAACATATTAAATGTTAGTCTGGAACCAGGTACATCTCAATCTCTTGGCGCGAATGTTTTACAATCTGTTTCTTCACTACTCGTTGCCTGTTTACCTTTTTTGCTTACTACATAAATAGAACTCGCCTTACATTTGTTTCCGGGACCCCAATACTTACAGTTATTCACTTCACAAAGAATTACTTGAGACATAGTATCACACCTCCTTTTTGTTATGATGAACAACATCGAGGGGATTGATACTTTATATTTTAACAAAGCAACATAACGTTACAAATACATTAGCAATGAAAATAAGCTTTGTACATAAAAGACCAGTACTAATCTGTGTTTATTGCATATTAGAGTTTTTTCGTCGAAAATGCCATTGTTGATATTGAAAGCGGATGAAACAGCCTACACAGAACCCAAGAATTGCGATGAGTGCAGCTAAACCAACCATGATTGTAGTGGCATTAAATAATATAGACCAATGCATTAAAGAACTTACACTTGCGGTGAAAAGAAATCCAACTGCCAAGCAT
Source organism: Sporosarcina sp. ANT_H38 (assembly GCF_008369195.1). Taxonomy (GTDB): domain Bacteria; phylum Bacillota; class Bacilli; order Bacillales_A; family Planococcaceae; genus Sporosarcina. The sequence goes on from NZ_VOBC01000001.1 coordinate 1,067,473, forward strand.
TGGTTAAATCTTAATTGTGCGTAGTCTTCTTGGGGATATTGATTAGCAGGCTTAGTTAAAAATCGTTTAACGAATATTAAAATAGGATGGAATCCCGTCACTAAACTAGAAAGGTTTGCGATTAGTGGAATGAGTAGTATCCAAGCCGATTGTGTCAGAAGTGCAATAATTACAGATAGGAAAATTGTCCATTGATTCGCGAGGACTAAAGGTTTAGGAATTGTTTTCATTATATACCCTACTATTCTAATTGGATTTTAATTAATTATATGTTTAATCCGTGTAAATGTATACCAGTAAAGCGAATTAGTATGTGGAGCATCACTGACTATAGGCTAATTTCATGTTGCAATTCTAGTGTTTTTGAGTGGTTTAATTTTGTTATTGATGAAAAAAATCACTAGTTTTAATTAGCCAATGCTAACGACAAAACAACATGATAAAACTGTCGTGATTATTTTAGCCGAAAGTGAGCCGGAAACGCATTCGTCCAAATGAAGACTTTTGCGCCTAGCTTATCAGTATGTTATGCAAGAAAATGGTTAATCATCAGACGTGGGGAAATTTGAAACATTACTTTATATACTTTTATGAGTATTAGGTAGAGTGAAACCGATGATAACTCTTCGATTGCAGGTAGACAAAGGACCAGAAACATTTAATAAAATGGTCAATATGGAGGTTTTCGGGTTGAATGTTCTTTTCTATCCTGAGTCAAAATGATAAGCTAGTTAAGTAAGTATTTATTTATTATTAAAGGGGCCGATTAAAATGGTTGAAAAACAATTTACAGTTACGGATGCGCAGGGAATTCATGCACGACCTGCATCGATATTAGTAAGTACTGCAACCAAATTCAAATCCGATGTAACCTTGATTCACAAGGGGAATAACGTCAATTTAAAATCAATATTGGGCGTAATGTCTTTAGGAATCGGTATAGATGAAGAATTTATAATTAGTGCCAATGGAATAGACGAACAAGATGCACTAAATGCACTTGAAGAAGCGCTAATAAACGGAGGATTGACTAACTAATGAGCCTACTTCATGGAATTTCTGCTTCAAATGGAATTGCGATCGCAAAAGCATATCGTTTTGTTGAGCCAGATTTATCTTTTAGAAAAAAAACGATTGAAGATATTCCAGAAGAACTTGCACGTCTACAATCTGCTATCTCTATTTCGAAAAGTGAATTGGAATCGATTCGTGATACTGCTAATAAAGAACTAGGTGCAGAAGAAGCTGCTATCTTTGACGCACATATATTAGTATTGCTTGATCCGGAGCTACTTACTTCAATTGAAGAAAAAATTAAAACTGATCTTGTGAATGCTGAATATGCACTCAAAGAAACGTCAGATATGTTTATTATGATGTTTGAACAAATGGATAATGAATATATGAGAGAACGGGCAGCAGACATTCGTGATGTTGCAAAACGCTTGCTGTCACATTTGCTAAATGTTGCAATTATGAATCCAAGCATGATTACTGAAAAGGTAATTATTATCGCTGAAGATTTAACACCATCAGACACAGCTCAGTTAAATCGTGAATTTGTAAAAGGTTTTACTACAAATATTGGCGGGAAAACTTCACACTCAGCGATTATGGCGCGAACTTTGGAAATACCTGCGGTTGTAGGAACGAAGGAAGCGACAAAGCTTATTCAGGATGGTGACATCATCATTGTCGATGGTTTTAAAGGAGAGGTTCTTATTAATCCTACTTCTGATGTCATTGCTACATATGAAAAAGTACAATTGAAGTATGAGCAGCAAAAGGTGGAATGGGCAAAGTTAGTGGATGAAAAAACAACCACTGCTGATGGACACCATGTAGAATTGGCTGCAAATATTGGCACACCAGAAGATTTAGAGGGAGTTATCAAAAATGGTGGGGAAGGTGTCGGACTTTACAGAACTGAATTTTTGTATATGGGTAAAGCTCAACTTCCCACCGAAGAAGAACAGTTTAATGCTTATAAGAAGGTCCTTCAGGATATGACTGGTAAACCAGTAGTAGTGCGGACCCTTGATATTGGTGGGGATAAGGAACTTCCATATTTAAATCTCCCTAAAGAAATGAATCCATTCCTAGGTCTTCGAGCTATTCGGTTATGTTTAGAAGAGCAAGATATTTTCCGGACGCAATTAAGAGCTCTCTTAAGAGCGAGTTCATTTGGCAATTTAAAGATTATGTTCCCAATGATTGCAACCTTGGATGAATTTCGTCGCGCGAAAGGCATTTTAGAAGAGGTTAAACAAGATCTACTATCTTCTAACATACATGTTGCAGATAACATTGAGGTTGGCATAATGGTAGAAATCCCATCTACTGCAATTTTAGCAGATCAGTTTGCGAAAGAAGTAGACTTTTTTAGTATCGGTACAAATGATTTAATCCAATATACGATGGCTGCTGATCGCATGAATGAACGCGTTGCCTATTTATATCAGCCTTATAATCCAGCAATTCTACGGTTGGTCAAGATGGTAATTGACGCATCGCATAATGAAGGAAAATGGACTGGCATGTGTGGAGAAATGGCGGGGGATGAAATCGCTATTCCTTTATTGGTAGGCTTAGGTCTCGATGAATTTTCAATGAGTGCCACATCTATTTTGAAGGCCCGCGCACAAATTCTGCAATTGAACAAGAGCGACGTGGTAGAGCTTGCGAATGAAGCCCTACAGATGTCAACAGCTGAAGATGTAGTTCAAGCGGTTATGAACCGCTGCAACTTATAAATTCCATGGAATAATAAACTAAAAGAGTAAACATAAAATAGCAGCATCCTAGAGCGGTGTTAATCGTTTTGGGATGTTGCCTTTATGCATTTATTGAAAATACTCTTGTGTCAAGCTTCAACAAAGTTTTCAATTCTACAGCATTTCATTTATAGATGATTATCTAAATTACTTCTCAATGATTCTCCAATTATATTGTAAAATATAACGAACTTTGGAATTAAATTAAAAATATGAATTCATTCTGTAATGGGGGAAATAAAATGACTAAAAAAATGATTATGTTTGATATTGACGGGACTCTTTTAGACCACGATAAGAAATTACCTGCTTCTGCGAAGGAAGCGGTTAAATCTTTAAAAGAAGCAGGACATGAAGTAGCCTTTGCTACGGGTCGTGCTCCTTACTTTATTAATGATTTAAGAAAGGAATTAGAAATTGATTCATTCATATGTTTTAATGGTCAATATGTTGAAATAGAAAATGAAGTTATTTATAAGAACCCTATGGATAGAGAATTGTTAACTCATTTATCGAGTTTTTCTACATCACATAATCACCCTCTTATTTATATGGGCGCTCAATTTATGAAATCTACCTCTGGCTACCATTCTGAAATAGAAGAATCCCTCACTGCTCTTCATATTGACACTACTCAAATAGGTATGGATGCTACTTACTATCACGATACAGAAATTTATCAAACGCTGTTGTATTGTAAAGAGAATGAAGAATCATTATATCGAAGTAATTTACAAAATTTGAACTTTATTCGTTGGCATGAATATGCGATGGATGTACTTCCACTTGGTGGCTCTAAAGCGAAGGGGATTGAAAAGTTCATTGAAAAGAAAGGGTTTACGAAAGATCAAGTCTATGCTTTTGGAGATAATTTAAATGACATTGAAATGCTTCAATATGCTGGACATAGTGTAGCGATGGGAAATGCACCTCAGGAAGTAAAAAATGTTGCAAGATATGTTACGAAAGACGTCGGTGAAGACGGAATAGCTTACGGGTTGCAAATGGTAGGATTACTATCTTAACCGTATGCCGACGTATTAGAGCTATTATAATTGTATACAGGAACCAAAGTGCAGGCAGCCTGCCACTCGGAGTTCAGACGTGAAAACAAAAATCAGCCATTCTTATGAATGGCTGATTTTTGTTTTCATTTGTACTGAATTTTTTTATCTCACAAATTATGTGATTAGTCACTGTAACTAAATAGTTAATGATGCCATGTTTTTAAAACAAATTTTAGTTGTTTGGAAACTTGGTTTCTTTTTATTTAATTTGAATGTTTGTTTTTCAGAGATTCGGGGCAATACTTGTTTGAAACAAATTAACGATTGCAGATTAGGATAAGCTGTCGTATTTGTATATGAAGGAGGAGAATTTTGTTGAAAATGAAAATATTTTTATTAGCCACGCTTTTCGCACTTTCTAATTATTCAGTATCTTATGCCTCAACTCTTTCACATGCCCTAGCAAGTGGAGAGGAAATATCGTTTTCACAAACTCTTGCAAACGAAGTAGAATCAACGCTGGTTGGAGCTGAAGATAGGAATGTACCTTTTCAGGAAGTGCTAGATAAGGAATTGAGCGTAGTTTATCCGCCAGTGGAGTTAATTCCGGAACCACAAAGTTATACGGTGGCCGAAGGAGATACTTTGTACCGAATTGCACTTAAACATAATATATCCTTGGCCTCTCTCTTGAGTTGGAACGACGTTAGAGGGGACTTGATTCACCCAGGGGATGTATTAATTGTCACCGGAAATGGAGAAGAAATCGAAATAGTTGAATCAGAGCCAGCTACTGTTACGGCTGTATTATCGCCAAAGCCGTCGGAACCGCCTGTAAGTGAAGGGAAAGAGATGTTTGTTACAGCAACAGCATATACGGCCTACTGTACTGGCTGCTCAGGAACTACCGCTTATGGTATTGACTTACGTTCTAATCCAAATCAGAAAGTAATAGCAGTGGATCCAAAGGTTATTCCTCTCGGTACAAAAGTATGGGTGGAAGGTTATGGAGAAGCAATTGCTGGCGATACAGGAGGGGCTATTAAAGGAAATAAAATCGATGTCTTCATTCCTTCTTATAATAATGCAATGGAGTGGGGAGTCAAAAAAGTGAAACTTAAAGTACTCAATTAATAAAGAAACCTGTGCAAAAATAGTGTTTTTGCACAGGCTCTTCATTCAGATTAAGATAAACGACTTCTAAAATCGTCGTATCCAAATTGTTTAATTACTTGAATACCATCATTAACGGTATTTAAGACGATAGAAGGTAAGTTAACACCATTAAATGTATTGTTTTTCACCATCGAGTAGTGGCCCATATCACAAAAGACAAGTTTATCGCCAGGCTTTAAAGGCTCATCAAACGAATAATCGCCAATAACGTCACCCGCTAGACAAGTCGGTCCACCAAAACGATAAGTATAAGCCTTTTCGTTCGGCATTCCTGCACCAATGATTTCAGGTCGATAAGGCATCTCAAGTACATCAGGCATATGACATGCTGCAGAAGTATCTAAAATAGCGATTGGCATACCGTTGTGGAGGGTGTCCAAAACAGTTGCAACAAGATAGCCAGTATTCAATGCGACAGCTTCACCAGGCTCTAAATACACTTGAACACCGTATTTATTTTTCATAAACAGTATCGAACGGATTAGAGTTTCGATATCATAGTCGGGCCTCGTGATATGATGTCCACCGCCGAAATTGATCCACTTCATATTTTTAATGTATTTACCAAACTTTTCATCGACAACTTGCACAGTGCGCTCCAGTGTATCAGAGTTTTGTTCGCACATTGTATGGAAATGTAAGCCATCGACACCTTCAAGTTGGTCAGCTTCAAAATTCTCAAGCGTAACGCCAAATCTTGAATGCGAAAAACAAGGATTGTACATATCGACTTCGATTTCGGAGTACTCAGGATTAATGCGAAGTCCGATTTCTATTTGCTTTGGATTACTTTTGATTTTTTCTTTGAACTGATTATATTGTTGAAAAGAATTAAAGACAATGTGATCTGAATAGGAAAGAATCTCATCAAACTCAGTTTCAGAAAAAGCGGGAGCATAGGTGTGAACTTCCTTGCCCATTTCTTCATAGCCCAGTCTCGCTTCGTGTAGGGAACTAGAAGTTACGCCATTCAAGTATTCTCCAATTAACGGATAAACTGAGAACATCGAAAATCCTTTTTGAGCAAGTAGAATCTTACAGCCCGTCCGTTCAATAACAGACTTCATTTTTTCCAAGTTTTTAATAAGCAACCCTTCATCCACTACATAGCAGGGGGAGGGGAGTGTGTTCAAGTCAATATTCAATTTCAAATCCTCCTCAGTCAATCAATTCAGGATTGAAGCTTTCCTGCCATGGAAGACCGTATTTGTTGAGAGCTTCCATGAATGGATCTGGATTGAACTCTTCGATATTGTGCACGCCAGGATTCTTCCATTTACCAGTCATCACAAGCATAGCACCGATCATTGCAGGTACACCTGTTGTATAAGAAATCGCTTGTGAACCGACCTCTGCATAACATTCTTGATGATCACAAACATTATAAACATAATACGTTTTCTCTTCGCCGTCTTTAATACCTTGGAAAATACAGCCGATATTCGTTTTTCCTACAGTTCTAGGTCCAAGTGAAGATGGGTCTGGTAAGATCGCTTTCAAGAATTGTAGTGGAACAATTTCTTTGCCTTCGAAAATAATCGGTTCAATAGAAGTCATACCAATGTTTTCAAGCACTTTTAAGTGATTCAAATAGTTCTCTGAGAACGTCATCCAGAAACGAATCTTTTTGATACCTGTAATGTTGAGAGCAAGAGACTCCAATTCCTCGTGATGTAATAAATATACATCTTTTGGACCGATTTCTGGAAGATCATAGACACGTTTAATTGATAATGGTTCAGTTTCGATGAACTCTCCATTTTCAAAGTAGCTTCCATTAGCCGTGATTTCACGGATGTTAATTTCAGGGTTAAAGTTTGTAGCGAACGGATAGCCATGATCGCCAGCATTTGCGTCCACAATATCGATTGTATGAATTTCATCAAAGTGATGTTTTAGTGCATGCGCAGAGAAGACACCTGTAACTCCCGGATCAAAGCCACTTCCAAGTAGGGCAGTAATGCCTGCTTTTTCAAAACGTTCTCTGTACGCCCATTGCCAGCTATATTCAAACTTAGCTTCGTCAAGGGGCTCATAGTTTGCTGTATCGACATAGTCAACGCCAGTAGCAAGACATGCATCCATAATCGTTAAATCCTGGTATGGCAATGCAACGTTAATAACGATATCCGGTTGGAATTTGTTAATTAGTTCAACCAGTTCTTCAACATTGTCAGCATCTACTTGAGCCGTTTGAATTTTAGTACGGCCGCCGTCTAATTTTTCTTTTAACGCATCACATTTAGAAACTGTGCGGCTTGCGATACAGATTTCTTCGAATACGTCAGGAACCTGACAACATTTGTGAACAACTACTCCTGCAACTCCACCAGCACCAATAATTAAAGCTTTTCCCATAATGAACACCCGCCTATAATATAGTTTTTTAGTTTTATAAGTTGAAATGAAGAATAACGTTGAATACGCTTCAGCACTAGGGGATACCTTTCGCCAAGGTTAGACGAAGTATCCTTTAACCTGAATGAAATAACCACTGGGCATTAATTGAATAATTTCTGCGAAGTACGCAGAAATTATTCAAACCAACTCCGGTGCCAGTTACTGGCACCTATTTAAATGGCTAACAACAATTCACGTAGTACTTTACATGCTACAGCTGTAGAAACACCACTTTGATCGTAAATAGGAGACAGCTCATTTACGTCGCAAGCAACAATGTTAAGGCCGCTTACTTTTAACATTGCATTCAGTAATTCCATAAAGCTGACTCCGCCGGCTTCAGGTGTACCTGTCCCAGGAAATACAGAAGGGTCTAGGACATCCAAATCAATAGTTAAATAAACCGGTTTCCCTTTAAGTTTTTCAACGATTTCTTCTAACCCGTCGAAGTTAAACTTGTTTGTAAAGACATGGTCTTTACCCCATTGAAATTCACTACGGTCTCCAGAGCGGATACCGAATTGGAATATTTTGTCGTCTCCGAGCAAGTCCCAAACTCTGTGAATAACGGTGGCATGAGAAAGTGTTTCACCAAGATAATCCTCACGTAAATCTGCATGTGCATCAAACTGGATCACATGTAGGTCAGGATGTTTTTTAGCAACAGCTCTCATTGCACCGAGTGTCACCAGATGTTCGCCGCCAATCATACAGGGAATTTTGCCATCTTCTAAAATTCGAGTTGTAAAATCTTCAATTTGTCCTAAAGCTCTTGACGTGTTCCCAAAACTTAATTCCAAATCTCCACCGTCAAATACAGCTATATCCTCTAAGTCTTTATCCTGATAGGGACTATACGTCTCAATTCCAAACGATTCACCGCGCATTGCCTTGCTGGCGAAGCGTGTTCCAGGACGGAAAGAAGTTGTAGAGTCAAAAGGAGCCCCGAAAATAACGATTTTCGATTCTTCGTACTCATTGTCACAGCCAATAAACGTTTCAACATTTCTATTCAACATCTTTTAATTGCTCCTTTACATAGTTCGGAAGTGCAAATGAACCAACATGAATGTCTGTATTGTAATACCTTGTTTTTAAGTCAAGGTCATTCCATGCTGCTGCATCCAAATCTTGAATAGGGTCATATTTCTTCGACGCAAAACCAAACAACCAGTGACCGGATGGGTAAGTCGGCATATGAAACTGATAAACTTTACAAACAGGGAAGAAGCCTACAATTTTTTGATGTGCTTTCCTCATACCAAGCGCATCTTCAGCGTAAAAGGGACTTTCATGTTGATTCACAAGAATCCCATCTTCTTTTAGCGCCTTATAGCAGTTGCCGTAAAATTCTTTTGTGAATAGCCCTTCACCTGGACCGAATGGATCTGTCGAGTCCACAATGATCAAATCATAGTCATTTTCGATTCTACGAACAAACTTTAGACCGTCTTCAAAGTACAGATTAACCCTCGGATCATCTAACTTTGAAGCTGTCTGCGGTAAATACTCCCTGCAGACATCGACAACCATTTTATCAATTTCGACCATGTCGATTTGTTCGATAGTTGGGTAAGCAGTCAATTCACGGATTGTACCACCATCACCAGCCCCAATAACTAGTACTTTTTTTATAGTTGGATTGGTTGCCATTGCTACATGTGTAATCATTTCGTGATAAATAAATTCATCTTTCTCAGTACACATTACGAGTCCATCAAGTGTGAGAACACGGCCAAACTCCGATGTTTGTAAAATGTCGATTTTTTGGAAATCACTTTTACCAGTGTAAAGGTGCTCTTCCACTTCCACTGAAAAACGGACATTAGGCGAATGATTTTCTGTATACCATAAATTCATTCCACCAACTCCTTTAACACATTAATATTTGCAATGTCGCTGTCCTCAGTACCTGTTAAGAAACAGCCTTTATCCTTAGAGTATTGAATGAAATCCAAAATCTCTTCTGTAATTCGTTCACCTGGCGCAAGAATTGGGATACCAGGGGGGTAACACATTACGAATTCACTAGAAATATATCCTGCGCTCTCCGAAATGGGCAACTTTTGTTTAGGTGCATAAAAGGCTTCTTGCGGCGTGAAAGCAACTTGCGGGCGAATATATTCATGGATGAAAACGCTGTTTTTATCCTTAGAATAGCGGCGTTTTATTTCAGCGAGTGCTGCTACCAACCGTTCTAAATCTAGATGCCTATCACCGACAGATATATAGGCCAGGATATTACCGATATCACCAAATTCAATTTGAATGTCATATTCGTCTCGAAGAATATCGTAGACTTCAATACCTGCCAAGCCAATTTCACGAGTATCTACTGAAAGCTTAGTTTCATCAAAGTCGAAAATTGTATCGCCATTCAGAAGTTCTTTTGAATAGGCGTAATACCCGCCAATTCTATTAATCTCATTCCTTGTATAGAGCGCCATTTCAGTCACTTTACGAAATATATCTTTTCCATTAAGTGCTAAACTTCTTCTCGAAATATCTAAAGAAGACAGTAGTAAATAAGAACCGCTTGTCGTTTGCGTCAAATTGATAATCTGTCTCGTATAGCCTTCACTGACGTCATTGTTTATCAACAGGAAAGAGCTTTGTGTCAATGAACCACCAGATTTGTGCATACTAACGGATGCCATATCAGCACCAACTGACATAGCAGAAGCGGGAAGGTTTTCTCCAAAGTAAAAATGTGTACCATGTGCTTCATCGACAAGTACGAGCATATCATGTTGATGTGCAAGATCTGTAAGAGCTTGCAAGTTCGAACAAATCCCATAATAGGTAGGGTTGTTTATGAGAATAGCCTTGGCATCCGTATTCTCCAAGATGGCTTGCTCCACATCTTTTACAGACATCCCTAAAGCAATACCAAGTTCACTATGTACACCTGGATTAACATAGATGGGAACAGCACCACTTAAAATGAGGGCATTGATGGCACTGCGATGTACATTGCGGGGCATGATGATTTTATCCCCGGCTTTGCAAGCAGTCATGATCATTGCCTGCACAGCAGATGTTGTTCCGTTTACCATGAAAAAGGCGTACTTGGCATTAAATGCCTCGGCTGCTAATTCTTCTGCCTCTTTAATAACTGAAACAGGGTGGCATAGATTATCGAGTGGCTTCATGGAATTGACATCCATAGCTAAAGCCTGTTCTCCTAAAAATGAAGCTAGTTCTGGATTTCCTCTTCCGCGTTTATGACCGGGAACATCGAAAGGGACGACGCGCATTGATTTGTATTTATTCAGCGCCTCCATGATAGGGGCATTATGCTGCAAAAGATTTGTCACGTAATCACCCCTCATTCTTCTAGATTAGAACCGTTGAAAATTTCCGTCATCTCTTTGCGTAACTTCGTTGTGATTTCGAGTCTTTCAAAAAGAGGTAGCTCTGAGACATCCGTATTGAACAAATAGTCCTGTAGGTTTATGTCTTTAATAAGTAGTTTTGTATGAAAAATATTAGATTGGTGTACATTGATATCTTTCCAATCGTATTTCAGCAATGTATGGCTATCAATATAATCCCGAATGGACTCAATCGAATGATCTATATACAGCTTTTCACCTTCCATATTGCGTGTAAATCCACGTACTCGGTAATCAGTCGTAATAATGTCTGAGTCGAAACTTCCAATTAGATAATCGAGTGCATTCAACGGGGAAATTGTGCCACACGTAGAAACATCAATATCGACTCGAAAAGTAGCGATCGAATTATCAGGATGATATTCCGGATATGTGTGGACGGTAACATGACTTTTATCCAGATGCCCGACGACCGTTTTACGAGTAGCCAAAATAGTACGTTCACCTTGATTACAAGATTCATCAATCAATGCGATAGGAAAGGCTTCCTCCGAAATAAGAATCGTCACACTAGCACCTTGTGGATCGTAATCCTGTTTACTGACATTCAAGACATGTGCCCCAATTATTTCTGTCACTTCGTACAGAATACTGGTTAATCTATCGGAATTATATTGCTCATCAATATAAGCAATATATTCACTTTGCTCCCGCTCACTTTTCGCATAGCAAACATCATAGATGTTGAAGCTAAGAGTCTTTGTGAGGTTGTTAAAGCCATAAAGCTTCAGCTTATTTTCCAACCCTACCATCACGCCTTTCATGTAAAACAAATCTTAATATAAAGTATAACATTCCATAGTCTATATAATATAATCTAGATAAGTTGAAGTAAAGAATTCCACTAAATTTGTTACGATGCTAGGGGATGTTCCCTGTCCAAGGTCAGGTTGCTTCACCAACAGTCTTAGGGCTTCAGTTACTCCTTGGTAGGCGCCTTCGCTTAGTTTAAACAGGAATTCATTTGTCCAATATTTAGCTAAATTAATTTGCAGATATCCGCTATTGTTGCATTGTATTGCGGTGGAATGATGTGGAGCTGCTTAAAGAATTAATCAATTACCTGCAAAAAAATGCCCCTAATTAGTAGCAAGGAAACGACGACTAAATCAGTTACCTATACTATTAAAAGGAGCTTCATGAAAAGTGTAAACTAAAGCTTAATATTTAGTCAATAGTTTTTATTGTTAGTGTCGTAATAGCATTTGTAAAATACACTTTCCACGAAAATATGAAATGGTAACTAGCAATGCCAAAAGGCGTACTTCGTTTAAATGGGTACTTTATTCATCAAGATGATTTGAAGTATTTGTAAAGTGAAAACCATTCATTAATTCATCTGATAATCATTTATATATAGTTAGAGTTAATGATTCCATTCAAGCCCGTTCAGTTAACATTGTAAGGCGGTTAGGCTGAATTTCGCACACCTATTTTAAATTCCCCATACATAAAATGTTAAAATGATGATAACATTACTAGCTATCACTTTAAAAATAGCGAAACTGGGGAAAAGTAAAGCACTCAAACCGAAAACTTAGCAGAATAATATAGAGATATCTCCAATGAAAAATGTGGAAAAATGAGAGAATTCCAACGCCTTACCATACTCTTGCAAGGTAAATGTTTTGAAGCAGAAGAAGAGTGTTCTTTAATAAAGGAAGTGTATCAATCAATTAGTCCAAAGGTTTATAAAAAGCTTGGACATTGGAAAGAACAAGCGAAAGACATTTCGAATCTGGAATAAAAAGAGCAGGCTAAAGCGGTTAATAGTCCACATGAAGCAAAAAAGTGTAACTCTATGCCAATACAAATGAAGGGATTTAATATGAATGAAACAGATCTATGCATTTGAAAAAGTAGAAGATTACGTAAGCTTTCAAGCTATTACCGAAAGGTTTAGTAAAAGGTTAGTGCAGTACGAATATATGTTGAAAGAAAAATATGCATTATCTAGTGTTCCAAAAGGTATCGTATGGACTACTGAAGAGCTTGCTACTACAGTTTTTTCTACAATTCCAATACCTGCTTATACAAACAATGAGATTATCTATATGTCTCCTGATTTAAAAGCATGGCGAAAGCTTTTTTTAAAACAATTAGAGGGACGAAACCTTTCATACATTCAGAATTTCTATGAAAACTATTCCGAAAATCATTTGTTTGTTATCTTAGCTCACGAATTGACGCATCATTCCGATTTATTTATAGACGATTTTGAAGTTGCTCGAGAAAACAGTATATGGTTTGAAGAAGGCATGTGTTTTTATTTGCCAAGAAGATTGCTGTTAACTCAAAAAGAATTTGAAGAAATAACAACAGTGGAATCTGAATTAGTTGAAGTATTCAAGGATGAATATGGAAATCGTCCTTTGGATGAATTTGGTAGTAGTTCTTATCGAGGCAGTTTAGCTAGTATTATGTATGATTATTGGCGTAGTTTTTTAGCAGTGAAGTATCTAATAGAAATTCAAGCTAATGGTAATATAAATACAGTTTTTAAGCACTATCATAATTGGCATAACGAAGGACGAAAAGTACCCTTAACGCAGTACTTTGAATTGGATTAAGGTTGAACTTCATCTAAATTACATGTCAATTTAATGAGGGAGGGGAGTTGATATATCTTACTTCCCTTCATTTTCAAAATGAACCATTTCCAGTTTAGTTTTTTTGCTCACACCAAAATGGTAAAACGGAAATAAGTGCTTATTATTTTAGTATAGACATGTTACACTTAAATGTATTCTTATTTAATAAAAGGGCGTGTTAATGTGATTGGACGTAATGATCCATGTCTCTGTGGTAGTGGGAAAAAATATAAAAAATGTTGTGAATCAAAAGCGACATTTTCAATAGAAGAAGTGCAATCGGATGAACTTGAAAGGATTTTACAAGCTTTTTATGAAGAGTATCCTGAAAGACGTGACTTAAATGAATTCTTGAGCTTGGTTAAAAAATGGAGTGAGCCGCTTAAGAAGTATTTAGTCGAGGAAATGATTGAGGCGATTGTCATGGATGAATTCTTTTTCCATCACAAACCGGACATTTGGAAAAACTATATGGAAAAACAACGTAAAAAAGTTATCCGTCCATCTGTGGTGAAAGTGTTAGAAACGTGGTCTGATCCACGTGTTTTCATCGGTGAAGTAATAGCAGTGGATGATGCTTATATGTCAGTTAGAAATATATTGGAAGATGAAACGATACGTTTACGACGTGAAAGCGAAAAGCCTGTACCTGTAGGCGTACATGTGTATTGTTTCATTTTGCCGGACGGCTCTTCCGAGGACAATCATTATTTGGCGGTTTCAAGCTTGATTTTCTTCCCTACAGACCATACTAAAGCGTTTGGGGAATTCGTACAGCAGTTTGAATTACAAAAAGATCAATCTGTTCCTTCATTTTTAAAAGAAAATGGGATTGCATTTTGGAAGTTGCTTGGTGAGGATGGCTATGATGGAGGAGAATTTACCAACTTCGAAGCAGGCGTACTCCAAAAAGCAATTGAGTTTTTAGAGAAAAATGACCGAGAATCTGACCAGTTAATAGAAATAATAGAAGATTATTTAGTAGAGCAGCAGCCGAATGCACGAAAAGAAGTAGCGATTGCAGCTGGAGCTATTCGTTTTGGTCAGGAAAATGCCTTATTTGAACCTCTTACGATAACTGTTAAAGAGATAGCCGAATGGTTTGAAGTATCTCCATCTTCATTGAATAAATATTACAATGATCTAAATGCGTATTATTCTAGCAAAGAATAGACAAGACACGAAATACGAATTCTAACTAAAACATCTCATTCACTGGGAAAAACCAGTTGAGTGGGATGTTTTTTATTTACTTTATCAAGAAATGAAAGGTACGAAGCCTCGAAATATAACCTTGTTTCAAGACGGGGGTGGAAAGCGTGAACAAATGGTATAAGCCATGAAAAAAACTTGCCAGAACTTGAGAAGCAAGGATATAAACTTGTAACTATTTCTGAACTCCATGAGATTAAAAAGCAAGAAAGAGAAAACCAATGAGAAAGAAACTTGAGGACAATTCTTCAGGTCTTAGATCCAATTTGTGAGGCAAAATTACATAAACATAGCTATGTGTTCAGACCAAGTAGAAGTATCCAACCCATGATTCGAAGGCAAGATTTGAATTTCTTGTTAAAGGGCTGAGGACTCTGGAGATAACCCGAATATTTTTGATTTTTTAATAGAACAAGCAAACGTTATGGATAATAGAGACAAATCCGTAATTAATTGTAAGTATCCTCGCTGTGCCTCGGCAATAGTCGAGGAGTTAGCATGTACGGCCAATTATGGGATACTTGTTAACGTCTCGATTAAAGGGTCCCCTTCAACTATTCCGTTGTATGTATTAAGTGTACAAGATTGATTGGCTTATTTTGTGGACAACATAATTGCCCCAACGGAAATAGTAGTTTTTTCTTTATGTTTTGTAACAGGATTTACTGTAGAATCTCAAACTATATAGTTCAATAAAGCATGAAAAAGGATCTTCAACTGAAAGATCCTTTTTTAGTGTCTACAATCATTGAACTATGTTAATTCATAATTTATGTCATATACAGTTTCAAATTTAAAATTTTCTTTGTTAAACAAAAAGACTAAAAGCGTGACATTAAGGCAACAAAAACCAAGTATCTAAGAAGAGGGGAGCTGTTCGATATGCGTAATGGCTCCCTTTTAATAAGAAATGGAGATTTTATTATCTATTCCAGGTGTCATAAATTAAGAGCGCTGACACAATTTCCCTTCCGCTAATGCAGCTGATTAGTGGAAGAAGGAGGTTTTCTGAAACTTTAATAAAATATTAACGACTAATAAGAAAAGTGGGGGTAAGTATATGAAGTTGAAATATTTATATTTAGCAATAACTGCATTTTTGATGTTGTTGGTTGCTAGTTGTTCGAATAAACAAGACGTAGGGAATTTCACTGATACAGATAGTTATGAAAAAGTTAGAAAAGTTGCTTGGGAGTTTATCGAAGAAAAAGATTGGAATGACACAGCCAAAGAAGACTGGAAAAGTGCAGAAGTGAAGAAAATAATTGCTGATAATAGCTATGAATTGTTGGATAAAACTTATGAAGGACAAGAGCTATTAAGCGTTTCTTTTGAAGACAAAGAGAATGTTGTAGTTGGTACACCTTTAATACTTGTTGATCCCGATCTCAATAAAGTAATTGGCTATATGGCAGGCGAATAAGGAAACTATTATTAATATAACGGGCGCTTCAATTCAAGAACGGGTGTTTTGTAAACCGCATCTACATGTGAGTTTAGGTAACAAAAACAGGGTCAATCAGTGTATGTGTTTGAAAATCTACCGAATATGGATCCTACAGTTGAACATGCTTAGACGAACTATTCCTTTAGTTATCAACAGTCCAACTAAATAAAATATACAATAATGCCCTCCTTAAAACAGGTGGGCATTATTTAACGTTTAATCTCGTCTTGATACCTACATAATTAGTACGGGTAGGGGAGCGAACGGCATTATTTCACACGGAATCTGAAGCAGTAGAAGCAAAGGATTTACTCCAATGTAATGAAGAGTTTTTAAGATGTGACTACCAGTCAAGTACATTGTTTTGTGTTAAATCTAGGTAAATTGAGCTTAGGTGTTGCATATTTCTCGTATGTATATTATATTACTTGATGCATCAACTATTGATATGTCAAACATTGATTCGTCAATAAATATAAAATGAAAAAGGAGCACTTACACCATGCAAAAATATCAAAAAATGAATGATTTCAATGAAATTGTAAACGGTCGTCGTTCCATTAAGGAATATGACTCAACTGTTAAAATCAGCCGTGAAGAAATGAGTGAAATTATAGCTCAAGCTTCAAAAGCTCCATCTTCTATTAATATGCAGCCTTGGAGATTTCTCATCATTGACAGCGAAGAAGGAAAAGCAAAGCTTGCCCCTCTTTCCAGATTCAACAAGGATAAAGTCATGAGTTCATCTGCGGTAATCGCTGTCTTCGCTGACCGGAATAATTTTGAAAACGCCGAAGAAATATACAGCACAGCAGTTGAACTTGGATATATGCCTCAAGAAGTTAAAGAAGCTCAATTAGATTATTTTAAAGTGCTCTATGCAAATATGTCCGATGAAGAAATGAAAGATACAATTATGCTAGATGCTGGTCTTGTCTCAATGCAACTTATGCTAGTAGCCCGTGCTTACGGTTATGATACGAATCCTATCGGAGGTTATGAGAAAGACCAGATTGCTGAAGCCTATGGACTGGATAAAGATCGTTATATTCCGGTAATGTTAATCTCCATTGGAAAAGCCATTAATGAAGGTTTTCAATCGTATCGTCTGCCTGTCGAAGCAACTACAAAATGGAAATAAGATAGAATTCATTTGAGTTGCATGTTAGATCATTTTGCATTATATTTATTGATGGGTCAATGATTGAGCGTTCAATGAATAGTAGACACTCGTATATGTTGCCTCATAAATTACTTAGGAGGTCAATTGATGCGATGTTCACTTTCAAATCAGGAACAAATCTTATATCTACTTAAAGGGCTCAATAATCAAATTAGCCCTAAATTTGAGCGGTGTACAGGCATTAGCGCCTCACGCTATGAATTGCTACATCAGCTTTATGAAGCAGAAGAAATTAATCAGTCCACCCTTCAAAAAGCTGTCAATATAGACAGTGCTGCCATTACCCGTCACCTAAAACAACTTGAGGCAAACGGCATGGTGACAAGACGAAGAAACCCTGCCGATAATCGAGTGATATTTGTTCGTCTTACTGAGGAAGGGCGTAAACAAATTGTCGGTTACAAAAAAGAAAAGATTAGTTTCGTGAACCAAATGCTTCATGATTTTAACCCTGAAGATTTAGAGTCACTATCTGACATGCTTAACCGCATGCAAAATAATATAAGTGAATACTGAAATTTATGACAAATACGATAAAAAAGGATGGATAACTATGTTTATTATTCACGCACACCTTCAAGTAAAACCAGACCAAGAACAAGCATTCTTGGAAGAAGCCAAAATACTTCTTCAAGCAACAAGAGCTGAAAAAGGTAACATTAGCTACGATTTGATGAAATCTACTGAACAAGAATGCCATTACACAATGGTTGAAATCTGGAAAGATATAGAGGCTACTGCAACCCATAATACGAGTGAACATTTCACTGCCTTTACTAAAAAAGCTCCAGCCTTCATGGCTGCACCAATGGACCTTAAAGTATTTAGCGGAGAACCTGTACAAGCATAATTTATAAAAGGAGATGTGAGATCATGTCAAATATATTATTTACGTCAACGGTAACCGCTTCGGGAGGACGAGAAGGTAAAGTTCAATCATCTGATGGTGTCATTAATTTCGATACTGCCATGCCGGGAAGCCCAAGAGCGAAAAAATTAGAGACATCTACAAACCCTGAACAATTATTCGCAGCTGGATATGCTGCATGCTTTGACAGTGCTTTGCAATTAGTAGCTAGGCAAGAAAAGGTAAAGTTCTCTTCAGAGGTCACCGCAAATGTTAGCTTATTAAAAGATGAGGCAGACCAAGGCTTTAAACTGGCAGTTACCTTACAAGTTAAAGGGACGGACATTGAAAAAGATCAGTTAGAGGATCTAGTAGAAAAAGCACATCAAGTCTGTCCTTACTCTAAAGCTACAAGAGACAATATCGAAATTACACTAGAGATACTATAATTTTTAAATGCTCCTTATTTTGTATGTAACCCCAAATGGCAGACACATTAAAAAGTGGCTCCATTTGGTTTTTTTTATGTTCATAAACCTCAGAATCTCATGGTATATGATTTTGATGAAATTATAGAAGAACTGACGTTACACCTAGTTTCTGTGACTCGTTTTAAAGAAATAAAAGAGGAGTGGAAGATTCCTCTTTATAGCAAGTAGTTTTAACTATTCATTTTTTCAAAAACCAGTCAGTGAGAGACTCCTTAGATATAGGAGACTCTTTTTTTGTGCTAATAATTAAATGAAAGGGCAATGTTTCAAATGGACAGCATGTTTTTTTATAGAATTTGTAAACTTAAAGATAACTCAGATAATTGCTGATATAATAAATTAAACTCTTTGGAATAAACATGGTAGGAGGATTTTATGATGCGAAAAAAAGATTATATTCAATTGAATGAAAGAATCTATTTAATAGATGGGTTTGATTTGGGTGTACCTGAACGAACGGGGACATATGTTTTTGATGAAGAAGAACTGACACTTGTTGACACTGGTCCAAGTCCGTCGGTTAAGTATGTGAAACGGGGATTAGATGCACTGGGATTCTCGTTAGATCAAGTGAAGTATATCATCGTGACGCATATCCACCTGGATCACTCGGGAGGGGCTGGATTACTCATTCAACAATGCCCCAATGCTACTGTTGTTGTACACCCGAGAGGCGCAAGGCACTTGGTTGATCCTGAAAGATTGATTGCCGGAGCCAAAGTAGTATATGGGGAAAGGTTTTCGGAACTGTTTGATCCAATTATTGCCGTACCAAAAGAGCACTTGCTCGTTAAAGAAGAGGGAGATACCTTAAAGATTGGTCCGACATGTACATTGAAGTTTTTGGATACCCCAGGACATGCGAAACATCATTTCAGTATTTATGATCCGGTCAGTAACGGCCTGTTTACCGGAGATACAGTTGGCATTCGCTATGAGCAATTGATTCGCGATGGTGTCGATTTGTTTCTGCCTTCTACTTCACCAAACCAATTTGAACCAGAAGCTATGCGGCGGGCAATTAACCGTATGCTTGGGATGAATCTCGATTGTATTTACTTTGGACATTTTGGCATGACCAACAACCCAAACAAAGCTCTTCTACAAGTATCTAAGTGGCTTGATATTTTCGTGGAAGAGGCGGAAACAGTCGTTACTGAACAAAAGGGTCATGAAGTACTTGCGCAACGACTTCTTGGCCGAGTTAGGGGGTACCTAAAGGAGATGGAAGTACCTGATGACCATGAGGTGTATGGTTTAATAAAAGTAGATATGCAAGTCAGTTCAATGGGAATGCTTGATTATTTTATGGGATAACTACATAGAACCTTCAAGATATAATGAGCATATAATTATTATGTAGAAATTGAGTGAAGACGCCTTAACTGGGGTGCCGTAGCGGATTTGAAAGGAATCTTTATCTAAACTTATACAGTATAAAATTAACACTGTTTTGGAGAGGAATAGAAGATATGAAACTACATTTTTATAATCCGGAATTTGATAAGCTTATTGAAAACTACACATTAACCGACGAACAACTACGCTTTACGGGTACGCCTAAAGACGCAATTGATCTTTCGAATGCAGAACGGGATCGATATTCGATTTTAGCAGTAGAAAATGAGCAAGTGGTTACGTTCTTTAGCCTACATAAAGGTGAGGGTGTCAAGTCTTTTTCCCATAATGACAATGCTATATTAATTAGAAGTTTTTCGACCGATTTTCATCAGCAAGGTAAAGGCTATGGGAAGAATGCATTGATGCTTGTGCCAGACCTTGTTACAAGTCATTTTATTGGTATTGATGAAATCGTCCTCGCTGTAAATGTTAATAACGAGATAGCTCAATCTTTGTATAAAAACTGTGGCTATATTGATAAAGGCGTTCGAGAGATGGGGAGGAGTGGCGAACTCATCGTGATGAGTTACCACCTGTATTGAATTATTTTATAACGAGCAAGTGGGGGGACAGAGAATGGACCAACAAGTTCTAGTACAAGAATACCGTAATGACATTTTAGAAAACGTTCATTTGGGTGTTATTTGTGGAATCAATGCAGAAGGAGATGTTCTTTATTCTGTTGGAGACCAAAATCATATGACATTTCTTCGTTCGGCGGCAAAACCTTTTCAGGCAATTCCAGTTATTCAATATGGAGTGGACGACAAGTTTGGGCTTACATCTAAAGAAGCTGCTTTATTTGCTGCTTCGCACCGTGGAGAAGACTATCACATTGAGGCACTGGAATCGATTTTACATAAGACCGGTATTGATGAAGACCAATTTTATTGCTGTCCAACCTATCCGCTGAATGAAGAGCCAAAAGCAAACTATCACCGAAAGAATGGTGAACAGCGAAAGCTTTATCATAATTGTTCGGGAAAGCATAGCGGCTTTATCGCCTTGGCGAAAGTACTGGGATACGACATTGACGGTTATTGGGATTTGGAACATCCTGTACAGCAGCTGAGCTTAGCGGCAATGGCTGACATGTCCAATTATCCGAAGGAGGCGATAGGCATTGGGATTGATGGATGTGGATTCCCGGTGTATGCAATGCCTCTTCAACACATTGCGCAAGCGTATTTGAAACTTGCTTGTCCAGACTTGATTCAACAGCCTGAAATGAGAGAAGCTGTCGTGAAAATTACTGGTTATATGAATGCACATCCGGAGATGATTGCGAGTCACGACTTCATCTGTTCTGTTTTACTGACAGACCCTAATATCGTGGCTAAAGGTGGGGCCAAGGGCGTGTATGGTTTTGCACTTAGGAAAGAACGAATGAGCTTTGCATTAAAAGTGATGGATGGATCTGAACTGGTATGGCCAATCATAGTTGCATCTATTTTGGAACAGATCGGTTATGAAAACCAAGGGACGATTGAGCGTTTGTATGAATTGTCGCCAAAAGTAATAATAAATGATAATCTTACGGTTGTTGGAGAAAGAAAAATTGTGTTTGATTTACAGAAATAAAATGAATTCATGTGAGGAGTTATCAAAATGATGTTAGAAATTATAGCTACAAGTATGGCCGATGCAGTTGCGGCAGAACGTGGCGGTGCCGATCGATTGGAACTTTGTGCAGCATTGTCTGAAGGTGGGCTAACGCCAAGTTTGGGATTGGTGGAAGCGGTAGTTAAGGGGGTCAATATTCCGGTTCATGTAATCGTTCGGCCGCATAGTCGTACTTTTCACTATGATGACAATGACTTAGCTGTAATGATAGCCGATATTCGCCATATAAAACGTGCGGGAGCTGCGGGAGTCGTTATTGGAGTGCTAACTAAGGAACGCAAAGTGAATACAGAAGCTCTATCACGTTTGTTGGAGGAAGTTGGGGAGATGAAAGTCACTTTTCACCGTGCATTTGATGAGATAGAAAATCAGCTGGAAGCGTTTGAAGTCATTGCTAGTTTCCCGCAGATTCAGCGAATCTTGACTTCGGGAGGACAGGCACCAGCGCCAGAAGCCGCTGAACAACTAAAGAAATTGGTAGACGAGTCTAAAAATACATCTGTTCGGATTTTAGCGGGGAATGGTATGAACCCTGAAACGTTGTCTTCATTAGTTTCGGCAACAGGGCTAGAAGAAGTCCATTTCGGGTCAGCTGTTCGTATGAATAGGAGTTTTATGTATCCTATTGATGAGGCAGTTATTACGGCGATAAAAAGTGAGCTTGAGACTAGTTAAGTATTGTAGAAGCGTACATATGTCCATTCAAACATTGGTATTACTGCATCTCTAGGAGATTGAAATTGAAACCGAGGATATAAATTTTAAACATCCATAGATTTTAGAGTAATTGTGAGTGCGAACCTATAGTGCACATGAAATCCCTGGGACATTCGCACCGGAATTTCTTTGAATAATCGCTAAAAATGAGATTAGATAGAAGGTAATTAATAGGAAAGTTAGCAAGAAGGTAGAATTGTGATTAAATTAGTAGATAAAATTGTATTTTTATCACTTTTTCGCTGTCGCACTCTACATTAACACCTGAATTTGTTTCAACTGCAATGCCAGATAGAAATTGTTCTAAATACATGAATTCTTAGTACTTCTAAGAAATGTATTCTTCATCGTGAGTAACTTTGAATACTTAGTTTGCTTAAAAGGTGCACTTGAAATAACCTGCATTCAAACAGATTACCTCGTAAATATTTCTGGTGTAAACAAGAATACGAAGGGGGGATACTATTGGAAATAAGATTGCTCAAACCGTCAGATGCAAAAAGTTACTGGGATTTAAGGTTAGAGGCGTTAGAGCTTAATCCAGAGGCTTTTGCTACAAACTATGAAGAAGCAATAAAGAGACAAAATCCAGTAGAAAGCGTTGCAAAGAATTTGTCGAATAAAGGAAACTTTACATTTGGGGCATTTAATAATGGAGAACTTTTAGGTGTAGTTACTTTACTTCAAGAAATCCCGTTAAATCTTAGACACAAGGCAAATATATTAGCAATGTACGTAAATCCTAATATGCGTGGTGTAGGTGTAGGAAAAGAACTACTTTCTGAAGCAATTAACAAAGCAAGAACAATTGAAACGATAGAAAAACTTAATTTGACTGTAGTAACAACTAATGAAAAGGCAAAGAAACTATATACCAAATTAGGATTTAAAGTCTTTGGGATGGAAGAGAAAGCACTTAAAATTAATGATAAATATTTTAATGAGGAGTATTTTGAATTAATGCTAAAATGAGTGAAGTACTTTTTAAAGAACTGAGTATAATTGGAGAAGTTGTATTTTATTGGGATGGCGAACAATCGAACTATTACAAACCATAATATTTTATAAGCTATCGAGACAAACTCGGAGGATGGAATGGAGAAAAGTTCTTTTATTGAAAACGTGAAATTACTAATACAAATGCATGCTGAAGGGCTACTTGGCGGTAAGAAAATGCCAGAGGATGCACTAAATGGAATTGTTCCGAAAGATGAGTTAATGAATGTATTGACATTAGGGATGGCTTTAAATTATCAAAGAAACTCATACAAGCTATGGGAGTCGGTTGCACAAGCATATTTGGATGAAAGCTCTCGATGGATTTTTAATCCTAAAATAGTATCTGAAAGCGATTTGGATGAATTACGTAGTATTTTAGTTCATTATCGAGTCGCTTTGCAACCCAATCGCCATCCTGAAATTTGGCAGCGTGTTCCTAAAGGAATTGCTCAATCATCTCTCAATGGTGACGTAATAGGATTGATTGAATCTGCTCATTTTGATATAGCCGTCTTAAAAAGTATCATTGAATTAAAAAGAAAACCAGAATTCCCATATCTTTCTGGACCAAAAATTTTTAATTATTGGTTATATGCTATGGAAACGTTTACAGGAGTTTGTTGGCAGTCCCGAGAATTGATTACAATCGCCCCTGATACGCATATTTTGAAAGCGACGGTAAGACTAGGTTTATGTTCTTCTGAAGTATTAAATGGTTCTGAAAATGATAGACAGGTCGTTGCTCAAGCCTGGGAAAAGGTGCTGATTGAAAGTGAGTTATCAACAATTATAGAGGATTAGTGTTTGTGGAATAATTAAACTATACAATTAATTCGGAATATTATTATTCGAGGAGGGAGTCCGATGCCCTTAGAAGAAGGTGGAATTGATTGGTTAATTGGCGGTTTTTCAATTGTAACGGGACTAGTCCTGCTAATATTATTGTTACTTTTGTTTAAAAATAAAACAAGTCGATCTGCATACGTCTGGACTATATTGCATCTGTTATTATTGTCAGTTGCCTTCTAATTTTCCATAAAGGCTATTTCTTTTGATTACAAACACGTAATGGCATCTGAAGAAATTTCATTGCTGTTAGGAATCGCTGGAATCATATGGGCTTTTAGTATGGTATGTTTGTTGATCGGCATTTTTAAATTTTCGAAGCCACGAAAATATAGTGCATCATAAGCCGGAAATAGGTCCATATAGCGGGAATTACAGTAACCAAATAAATAAAGGAAAAGCAATCAGCCATTTTACTCATATGACTGATTTTTTTTGATGTGCCAAAAACTGTTGTGATTCGACTATCATTTTGCATACTTTAGTATGTAGGAGTAGATTCTGAAATAACTAGGTGCTATCAGAGAATCATTTATAAATCTAATCTTACTCTCGTTATTTATTGACAAAAAAACAGCAAGTTCTGTAAGATAATAAAGTTGATTCATAGCTACTAGTAATAGATAGGCTATTTATCACCGCGTGTAAAAGGAGTGAAAATCACGCGTTAAACGTAAATCGGAAAACAGTTTAAGCGCCAGTGCTGAAGAAATCGGACGTCACTAATTTTCAGCAGACGAGGTGGAGGAGTATCGAATTTTCGGCGGAAGCCTCCCGATCGCAATTGCCCGGTTGTAATTTTGCTAGTAAATCATTTGAGCAATCGAATGGACAAAGGAGCAAAAAGGCAAATCTTTCAAGCAATATGCAAGTACACTTCGCTAATTCAGCAGGAGTGTAGTTAAGTGTTGCTTATTTTGCAAACATCGGAGGAATAAATATGTGTGGAATAGTAGGTTATATTGGTGAGTTAGATGCTAAGGAAGTTCTTTTGAAAGGACTTGAAAGGTTAGAATATCGCGGCTATGATTCAGCAGGGATCGCTCTACGCAATGAAGAAGGCATTACCGTTATGAAAGAAAAGGGACGTATTGCAGACCTTCGTGAAGCAGTAGATTTAACAATCTTAGCGTCAACTGGAATTGGTCATACACGTTGGGCCACGCACGGTGTCCCAAATCAAACGAATGCACATCCTCACCAAAGTGTATCGAGTCGATTTACACTCGTGCATAATGGTGTGATTGAGAATTATCACAGCCTGCAAAAAGAATATTTACAGGAAGTTCAAATGAGCTCTGATACGGATACAGAAGTCATCGTGCAGCTTGTTGAAAAGTTCGTGAAAGACGGCATGACAACTGAAACAGCTTTCCGTCACACACTGTCCTTACTTCAAGGTTCATATGCGATAGCCATGTTGGATGCTAATGAAGAAGACACAATTTTCGTTGCGAAAAACAAAAGCCCATTACTAATAGGGGTCGGAGAACACTTCAATGTGGTTGCCTCTGATGCTATGGCAATGCTACAAGTAACGGACCAATACGTGGAACTTCATGATCAAGAAGTTGTCATTGTTCGCAAAGAAGCAATCGAACTGATGACATTGGATGGCATGAAAATTGACCGTGCTCCTTTTACTGCAGAGCTAGATATGAGCGACATCGAGAAAGGCACTTATCCTCACTTTATGCTAAAAGAAGTAGACGAACAGCCAGGGGTTGTCCGTAAGATTATTCAAGCATATGAAAATGAGCAAGGTGAGCTTGCAATGGATTTAGATATTGTGAATGCTTTTAAGGAAGCCGACCGACTCTATATTATTGCAGCAGGCACAAGTTATCACGCTGGTCTAATCGGCAAGCACTATTTTGAAAAAATCGCGGGCATTCCAGTTGAAGTGCATATTTCAAGCGAATTTGGCTATAACATGCCACTCCTTTCGGAAAAACCATTATTTCTTTTCATTACACAATCGGGTGAAACTGCAGACAGCCGACAAGTTTTGGTGAAAATAAAAGCGTTAGGCTATCCAAGTATTACGATGACAAACGCTCCAGGCTCCACACTCTCTCGTGAAGCAGATCATACCTTACCTTTATGTGCGGGTCCAGAAATCGCAGTAGCGTCTACGAAAGCTTACACAGCACAAGTAGCGGTTCTTGCTATTGCCGCCTATGTTGTTGCAAAAAAACATGGAGAAACAGTTGATATAGACATGAAGAAAGAGCTTGCCATCGCCGCAAATGCCATTCAAACCCTTGTGGATGCAAAAGAAGAAATGGAACAAATTGCGTATGAGTTCCTAGCAGTCTCAAGAAATGCGTTCTTCATCGGACGTCAACTTGATTACTACGTGAGCTTAGAAGGAGCACTTAAAGTAAAAGAAATTTCCTATATTCAAGCAGAAGGCTTTGCGGGTGGTGAATTAAAACACGGAACGATAGCATTGATTGAAGAAGGAACACCTGTATTCGCATTAGTTACTCAACAAGCTGTGCGTCTCAACACTCGTGGTAATGTTAAAGAAGTTGTAGCGCGAGGAGCGAACGCTTGTATACTTTCAATGGAAGGCTTGCAAGAAGAGGGCGATCGCTTTGTTCTGCCAAGCGTTCATGCTTTGCTTACACCGCTTGTCGCAGTAATACCATTGCAATTGATTAGCTACTATGCGGCTCTTCATAGAGGATGTGACGTTGATAAACCACGTAATTTAGCTAAATCGGTTACAGTGGAGTGAGGTTGATTTGAAATAAATGTTGTTGTTAAGTGACAAAAAAGATGTATACTGGACAAAAAAGACGTATACTTGGTGAGAAAATTATATACTAACTAAAAAAATGTGAAATCGTATTTAAAAGGGTATCCTTTTAAATACGATTTTTTTATGGGGATTTTTTTGTATCTATTACGATTTTTCAATTCGAACAGGTAGCACATTTTATGATTTGCTGAATGTTGTCTGAATCATCTTTGAGCAGAGGGAAATACTGTTCCAAAATTTCGGGCTTACGAAAAAGACAATCTGTAGTACCGAGAACTGAGTATATTATTGTGAAATGTTACGTCCGAATAATTCTAAGGATTTGATTTGCTGGAAAGCAAAAAAATTAAATTTTTTCGATATACGTTTGACAAATATTGAAATTAGTAATAAGATATTCCACATATCGTGTATTGCCGATACGTATAAATGATGGAGGTGTAGTAAAATGTTGATTAGTGAAGAAGTACAACTGTTTTTTAAAGGCCTAGCAAATGAAAAAAGACAAGCAATTATACTTTTGTTTCTTAATAAAAATGAAGTTACTGTAAATCAAGTAGCTGAATTAATAGGGATTGGACAATCAACAGCCTCTGAACAGCTTTCTATGCTAAAAAAAGCAGGTATTTTAAATTCAAAGAAGGAGGGGAAAGAGGTTCTTTACTCGCCTAACAAAAACAATATCGTGAGGATTTTACAAGATATAAATTCAATTCTAATGAAATGTTGTAACTGAACATATGGAAGATATTCTATATGTTCTATTTTATATGATACATATCGCTAAAACGCGATATTAAAAAGGAGTTTTTATATTGACAATTATATTTGATTCGATAGTCATCGGTGCAGGGCAATCGGGATTAGCTACCGCATACTATTTAAAGAATAAAGGTTTGAAATATCTTGTTTTAGAAAAGAGCAATCAAACTGCAGGTTCGTGGCCATTATATTATGATAGTCTCAAGCTATTTTCACCAGTGCAGTATTCTTCGCTGCCTGGTTTGAGATTTCTAGGGGATATTGATCTTTATCCGACGAAAATAGAGGTTATGTCTTATTTAAATACTTACGCACAAAAATTTGAATTAAACATTAGTACAGGAAAAACAGTAACCGAAGTCCTTAAAACCAAAGAGTTATTTTTAATTAAGACTGAAGAAGGTGAGTTATTCAAAGCCAAAACAATAATTTCAGCAACAGGATCGTTTGACTCTCCCGATGTTCCGAATATTATGGATATCGAAACTTTTCATGGTGAAATAATACATTCAAGCCAGTACCTTAACCCAGAACCATACGTGAATAAAAGAGTTATTGTCGTTGGTGCTGGAAACTCAGCAGTTCAAATAGCTTATGAACTACGAGAGAAATCTCAAGTTACTCTCGCAACACGTGAACCAATCAAATTTATCCCGCAAAGAATTTTAGGAAAGGATATACATTACTGGTTTAGCGCGACCGGTCTAGATTATTTTCCGTTTGCCAATAAACTCGCTTTTAACACTTCAGTTATAGACAGGAATATTTTTAAACGTGCAATCATGAATAATAATCCTGATAGAAGGGATATGTTTGTATCAATAAATAAATACGGAGTTACTTGGGAATCTGACGAAGAAGAAAAAGTAGATACGATTATTTTTGCAACTGGTTACCAGCCTAATGTGAATTACCTCTACCCTCTCCAGGGGGCTCTTGACGAAAAAGGGATACCAGTACATCAAGAAGGTGCAAGTACATCGAATAAAGGTTTATTTTATGTAGGTTTACCGGGTCAACGATCATTTTCCTCTGCTACTTTACGAGGCGTTGGTAAGGATGCAAAATATATTGTTAATAAGGTCAAAGCTTTATTATAGTTGTAAAGCCTGGGTATGGGCTTTGACATAACTGTCTTGAGTCCCTTGGAAATATTGCAGAGGGCTAAGTTTATTTATTGACACTTTGTACGATGTAGCATAATATACTATACATCAAGAATATTTGATGTGAGGGGATAAATAATGATGATTAAACAGCCAGATGTTTATGATACAACTTTACTTGACTATGAGAAGAAATTTAAAGCATTGTCGGATCACAAGAGACTTTATATATTGCGTATTTTGGCTACAGAAGGAAAAACCTGTGTTTGTGATTTGAGTGAACTACTAGCATTGCCTCAGTCTAAGTTATCGTATCATCTAAAAATCTTATTAGATGTGAACTTTATTTCTGTCAAGAAAGAAGGGAAATGGAATTATTACTCAGCCAATCCTAATGAAATAAAGAAGATTTTATCATCGGATCTTTGTTGTCTTTTTTATCCTGAGTAATTTTTTCTTACAATACATCAAAAAAAGTTGATGTATTGTAAGAAAGGATTGGAATCTGTAATCATTCACACCAGACGGGGAGATAAAAAATGACGGTAAATCATGCAAGTACATTATCTGTCGATTACTTTATAAGTTATTTAGAACTCATTATGAAAACAAGACAGTTTCCCTTAGAAGAAGCTATGTTTTATATGAGAGAAAATTTTTTTAAAGGTGAAGCCTTTTTGTATGGAGAAGAAACAGTTAAACAATTTGAGCAAGCAATTCAACTATTAGAAAAGAGGGAATTATAAATGAAAGAAATTAAATTATTTACTACAAAAGAGACATCATGTTGCAGTGAGGAACCAACAACGACTTCTTGTTGTGCACCTGAAACGGTAAATGAATCGACTTGTTGTTCATCGCCTGAAGTGACGGTAGAAAAACCGGAACAAAAGCAATTTAACTTAGATTTACCTGTAGCCATTATTGGAGCTGGTCCAGTCGGACTTGCGGCAGCGGCACATTTAACAATTCAAAAAGTGCCTTTCATCGTCTTTGAATCAGGTGAAAATGTAGGACACAATATTCTAAAGTGGCAACATGTTCAGCTGTTCAGCCCTTGGCAATACGATATTGACAAAGCAGCCCGTCAACTCCTTGAAGAAACGGATTGGAAATCACCACAGGATGATATTTTACCGACAGGAAAAGAGTTGGTGGACCAATATTTAGTACCTTTAAGTGCATTACCCGTCTTACAAGAAGCCATTCGATACAACTCAAAAGTTATTTCAATCTCACGTAAACAAAATGATAAAATGAAATCATTAAATCGTGAAAAGCAACCTTTTGAAATTTATGTAGAAAGAAATCATGATATTGAAATAGTAGAAGCACGTGCAATTATTGATGCAACGGGTACATGGGGGAACCCAAATCCTGCTACTTCAAATGGTGTTTGGTTGAATTCTGAAAAACAATGCGAAAACCACATTGAATACGGTATTCCAGATATAACGAAAAGTGTGAAACGCTATGCGGATAAAACAGTTGCAGTGGTTGGTGGTGGGCACTCTGCTATTAATACATTGTTAGAATTGGCCGATTTACAAAAAGAATTTCCGGAAACAAAATTGATTTGGATTCTACGTAAAAAAAATGTAGAAGATGCTTACGGTGGCGAAGAAAAAGATGCACTTGAAGCACGCGGGGCACTCGGTTCGAAAATACATTCATTGGTCGATTCAGGTAAAGTGCAAGTATATACACCGTTCTACACGATGCAAGTCAAATCAATGAATGGACAAATGGAGTTAGTAGGACGTTATGAAGGCGAAATGACCATTATAAAAGGGATTGATGAGTTGATTGTCAATGCTGGAAGTCGTCCGGACTTTTCAATTGAACAAGAACTCCGATTGTCCATTGACCCGGCAACAGAAAGTATCGCAGCACTAGCACCACTAATCGATCCAAACGAACACAGTTGTGGTACCGTTCGTGCCCATGGTGAAGAAATTCTACGCCAGCCAGAACAAGATCTTTATATTGTAGGTATGAAGAGTTACGGTCGTGCTCCCACATTCTTAATGGCAACAGGATATGAACAAGTACGTTCAATAACAGCCTATCTTGCAGGAGACATAGAAGCCTCTAAGCGAGTTGAACTTGATTTGCCTGAAACGGGGGTTTGTAGTGTTAATTTGCGAAATCCTAAAGAAGAATCATGCTGCAACGCCACAACCGGCAGCTGTTAAAGGGGTGGACTATCGATGACGGAAAAAATCATTCGTCAAACTCGCAACTAATTAATTGTCATCGGCTTATTTGCACTTAGTGGCATTTTTAAAAACCGTTTAGATAAAAAAAGCGTGATAACTATACTAGTTACAAGTGGAATAGGACTTTCTATCACAGGATACACCTTGGTAGATAAATCTATTCTTAGCTTTATGACTCCTTTAGGACTATTACAGATTTACAATTTGGCTGGTTTTATAGCTTTAGGTATACCAGTACTCCGTAGAGGGTGGCTTTTTACATTCCTAAATATAGGTAAAGACAATACGTATTTTCATAACCGAAAGGTGACGTAACTTTTAAGTCATGCACCCTTAGAAAATATAACGCCATTTCACGGTCGGACCCCCAGTTAACCCTTTAATTCAATAAACACGGCAATTTGTTTTAGTGGTCTTGTTAAATGAAATAAAATAGTACATTGCAAATTAAAAACACCCCGTAAATGTTAGTTGATGTCTAACATTTACGGGGCAGTTCAATTTGAAGGGCTTTTCTTGTTGTATTACAATAAAGATAATAATGATCCACCGATAGCTCCAGAAACCACAATAATCCAAGGTGGAAGTTTCCAATAGGCTAGCATACTAAACAAAATTGCAGCCAGAGCAAAATCAATAGGGGCCAAGATTGAACTTGTCCAAATCGGAAAATAAAAAGCAGAGATTAAAATTCCGATAACTGCTGCATTTACGCCCATTATTGCACCTTTAATTTTAGGATTGTTACGTAAACTATCCCAAAATGGTAACGCCCCAAGAATAAGAAGGAAAGCAGGTAAGAAAACTGCAAACGTTGCGACTAAACCACCTTGCCAACCTTTCATAACGGTTCCTAAATAGGCTGCAAATGTAAATAGAGGACCAGGTACTGCTTGCGTAGCTCCATAACCTGCTAAGAATGACTCTTCGCTTATCCATCCAGTAGGTACAAGTTCCTGTTCTAATAAAGGCAAAACGACATGACCTCCACCGAAGACTAAAGAACCTGAACGATAAAAACTATCGAACATTGCTACCCAATAGGATCCAGTTATTTCTCTGATAACCGGTAAAAGAAATAACAAACCGAAAAATAACAGTAGACAGATCACCGAAACCCCTTTAGCTATCGGGAAGTTCGATTTAGCTTCTTCAACTTCATCGTGTTGTTTAAATAAAAGGAACCCAAAGAATGCTGCGATTAAAATGACACCTACTTGAGTGAAAGCTGATTGCCAAAGAAGTGTGCCTATTAGTGCGAATAAAGCGATGGCTTTTCTTTTTAAATCAGGCGTCAAGTTTTTTGCCATACCGATAATCGCATGTGCAACTACCGCTACTGCCACAATTTTTAATCCGTGTATCCATCCAGCATTTCCGATATCAAATCCAGTAAGCAGTGAAGCAAAAAGGATAAGTGCAATAACTGAAGGTAGCGTAAACCCGATAAAAGATATAATTCCACCTAATACACCTGCCCGCATAACGCCTATTCCGATACCCACTTGGCTACTGGCCGGACCAGGTAAGAACTGAGATAAAGCAACTAAATCCGCATAACTCTTTTCATCCATCCATTTTCTTCTTCGTACATATTCTTCATGAAAATACGCTAAATGAGCTGTTGGTCCACCAAAAGATGTAAATCCAAGTCGTGATGAAACTAAAAATATCTCCAAAAGTGATTTAAATCCCCTATTAGGGTTAGTTTGATTCATTGTTGGCTCCTTTTGTTAGTTTTTGATTTCTTTGAAGAGTTCATAGGCCTTTTTCCTAGCTTCAATAAGGACTAGATCTCCTTTTTCAGTTGTTGTGTAATACTTTCTAATTTTCCCATCCACGTTTTTATCTTCTCTTATTAGAAGTCCATCAGACTCCATTGAATGTAGGATAGGATAAAGAGTACCTGAACTGATACTATAGCCGTGTTCCCTAAGTTCTTCTAACATCCATACACCGAAAATGGGGAGTTCTTTTGCATGATGTAATATGTGTATGTGAATAAAACCAAGAAAAAGTTTTCTCAGCACTTTGTCTTCCAATTTGTCACCTCCTAAATGTGGAATGCCTATATTTAATATCAATATTGGTTTTCGATATTACTAACATAGCATCATGTTCCATATTTACATAGCCTAAATAAGGAAATTTACATATTCTTAACATCCATAAATTAAAACTTACGAAAAAAATGGCTTGGATTTTTCGAGGCCACTGAAAAAGTCCACTATTAAAGTTTAGATTAGAAATTCCCATGGAAAACGCTTCGGCGCTTCGTGGATGCCTCCCGCGATAAGCCAGGCAGAAGATCACTGCCAGTCTTATCGCTCCGGCTACCACTAAGAAGGCGCCTTCGCTGGTTCTACCTAAGTATTTCACTGAGTTACGAAAAAATAATTAGTACAATAAAGGGACAAATTCTAGGCGGTGTACCGATGATTTCAAATCAAGAAACGTTAAACCTCAGCCCATTTATGGCGATTTACGATATGGTTGTGCCCAAAGATAATCAGTTCCGTCAAATCATTGACCTTGTCGACTTTTCTTTTGTGCTCGAAGAATTAAAAAGTAAATATTGCCTCGATAACGGTCGCAATGCAGTGCCACCGATTCGTATGTTCAAATATTTATTACTCAAATCAATCTTTGACCTATCCGATGGGGATGTCGTAGAATGTTCGAAATACGATATGTCGTTTAAATACTTTCTTGATATGGCACCAGAAGACGCAGTTATTATTTCAAGTTCTTTAACGAAATTCCGTAAGCTCCGTCTTCAAGACCTGGGCTTATTAGATTTGCTCATTCAAAAATGGTTGAAATCGCACTGGATAAAAAATTGATCAAGAGTAGGACAATTATTGTGGACGCCACACATACAAAAGTACGTTATAACCTGAAATCACTTTTTCGCAATATGCTAATTCGTCTTTAACTTCGTTGGTAGTTGTTTTTGCGGGAAACTTTTCTTTCGATTGAAAAAGAGTCCCACCTTGTCTCAATTCCGGCCGTCAAAGAGAAGTTGAATTTGCTGAAAGAGGCTGTAGAGGATTACACGGAACAGCTTCAGTTTTCGGCTGATTCAGATGCACGAGTCGGTCATAAAACAGAGGACTCCTCTTTCTTTGGCTATAAAACTCATATTGCGACGAATGATGAACGAATCATTACAGCGGCGATTTTGACAACTGATGAACAAAGTGACGGGAAATATCAGCACTATTTAATTGAAAAAAGCCAAGAAACGGGCATGGAAATTGAAACAGTTCTCGAGGATGCGGCTTACTCTGAAATAAATAATATTCGTTACGCAAAAGACAAACAACTGGAACTCATCTCCAAATTAAATCCTGGCATTACGCATGGACATCGTACAAAGGAAGATGAATTTGAGTTTAATAAAGATGCGGGTATGTATGTAAAGCAGGCCATATGGCGATTCGAAAAGCACGTATTGGAAAGAAAAATGTAGGGCAAAATCAAAGTCAATCCTATTATTTTGGTATCAATAAATGTAAAACTTGTCCGCTTAGTGAAGGTTGTTATAAAGAAGGTGCGAAAAGTAAAACCTATTCCGTGACGATTAAATCAACGGAACATAAAGATCAAGAAGCGTTTCAAAATAGCGATAAGTTTAAAGGAAAAGCAAAATCACGCTATAAAATTGAAGCGAAGAATAGTGAGTTAAAACATAGACACGGGTATGATGTGGCCACATCTGCCGGTCTATTTGGTATGCAGATACAAGGTGCGATGGCTATATTTGCGGTCAATCTCAAACGGATTAGAACGCTAATGAAGGAATCAGAGTAAGGAATACGCAAGAAAAAGACGCTATTTCGTTCAACTTCGAACGAAATAGCGTCTTTTTTGATTTAGGCTCACTTACGGGATTTAAAAACGTAAGTTTTTCAGTGGCCTCGATTTTTCACCAAACCATTTTCTTTCTAATACCTGTAGTTAAACTAAAGCACTCATTAATAGAATAAAGAAAAAACGGCCTCCTTATTGTAGTATCGACCAATTGTGTAATCAACTATATGCTTTCACCTCTAATTCTACATATTTTTGCTTTGCTGAAGAAGTTTGGATTCTCCTGTACGTTCCCATCCTTCTACTGTTTCATATGCTTTTTCAGGAGAATACCCTTTCCCTACAAGAACTCCCATTAAAATAAATTCTTGAAGAATATGAGTAGCATTTATTCCTCTTTTAACATCCTCTAAGCCTTGATTCATCAAAAAATTCGTGTACCTTATCCATTCATCTGGCGTCCTGCCAAAAACAACTGTATCTGCATTGCCGTGACCGTACCCTTCTTCTGAAGCCTCTGCATCTGCTTTTGTTACATGAACTGTACCAAATGGATGGTTAGGAGGAGCGTAAATCGAATAAAGTTTTAGCGGAATATTACCTGTATTAATTATATTGTGCCATGTTCCAGCAGGTATTATTATTGCAGAATCATCGTAGACATTTCTTTCAAAGCTTAAATTATCTTTCCTCTTGCCCATTTGAACAATACCTTGACCTTGTTCAATACGTAAGAATTGGTCAACGTGAGGGTGCATTTCCAAACCGATATCTTCGCCAACATTGAGACTCATTAAGGTAACTTGCAAATAAGTTCCTGTCCATAAAGCGGTACGATACGTATTGTTTTGCTTCGTAGCTTTATTAATATTGACGACAAACGGTTCTGCTCCATAATCTGTTAACAAAATGCTTCCATTCGAGGGGCGAAAAGAACCAAATCTGTTTGTATGTTCTTCCCCAACAGGATTAGTCCAGTAACCAGACTGTCCACAATAGTTATACATCGGCAAATTAACATAATAAGGATATTGATACAAGTTTGGAGCGTAATACATTTTTATCAATCCCTTCATAACTTATAAATTATCCTATGCTCTATATAAAGGGAGTGTACTTAAATTCAAGTTAAATGGGGAGATGCAGGAGTAGAGGTTTTCAACTACAGGCAAGCCACCTTAGTTTCTAAATCCAATTTTGAACATCTAAATCCTTTTTTAAAAATGTAAATTCTTCCATGGTTTCTTTAATTACAATAAGGGCAGTATATGGGTACAACAAAAAAGGAGTGTTATTTTATATGGACATGCAAGATAAAGTACAAAAGGAACTGTCGAAAATT
This sequence comes from Sporosarcina sp. ANT_H38, assembly GCF_008369195.1. GTDB lineage: Bacteria > Bacillota > Bacilli > Bacillales_A > Planococcaceae > Sporosarcina. The sequence continues at coordinate 1,103,591 of NZ_VOBC01000001.1, forward strand.
AACAACGAAGAGAAAAATCAGATTTTAGAGAATTTCAATCGATTCAAACAGTACCTTTCAGAAAAAGTAGAGCTGGGCGAAAACATGGGGTTAAGTGAAGAAAAGCTTGCGAAAACTACCGAGTTAGTTGCAAATTATCTTGCCAAGCACGAAGAACCTCGTAACCGGGAGGAAAATCTATTAATGGAACTTTGGAAATCCGGATCTAAAGAAGAACAGCATATGCTTTCACATATGCTTTTGAAAATGGTTAGGAAAGCTTGAATTAAATAAAAACAACTATTTTTACTATTAAAATATGACCGGATTTTGGTTGAATAAAAATGCGACCGCTCAATGAACTGCACCCCAATTGTTAGATACATCCGACAATTGGAGGTGCTTTTCTAATGGCTAAATTTTCTGCCGAAGAAATAATTCGACTTGTAATACTTCAACGGAACCTTCAACTGATGATTCTTTAGCTATTGAAGAAAAGAATTCTTGAAAAATGTATATAATCCACTTGCGTATATAAGCATATGATTATATGATAGTTGTGAAGAGGAGGGATGATAGATGAATACAACCGTAACGATTGATCTGCAACGAGCATCACAACTATTAAAATTGCTTGGAGATCCAACACGTTTAACGATGTTGAAGTTGCTCAAGTCACATGAATGCTGTGTGTGTGAATTTGTTGAGATCTTTAAGATGAGTCAGCCGGCTATTAGTCAGCACTTACGTAAACTTAGAGATATTAAGCTAGTGAAAGAAGAGCGCAGAGGTCAATGGATTTTCTTCTCGATAAATGAAAGTCATGAAGATTACCCGTTTATTCAAAGTATCCTTGAACTTCTTCCGGATCAGAATGAATCAATCACTGAACTGGAGGCACAAGGGCTTCGAGTTTGTTGTGAATAAGGAGGAGAAAGTACGTTGGCTTCAGTTATTACTGCATCACTGATATTCATCATCACACTTATTTTTGTTATTTGGCAGCCTAGAAATTTATCAATTGGATGGTCAGCCTGTATTGGGGCAATAGTCGCTTTGTTAGTAGGAGTGGTTAATTTTCAAGACGTTATTGATGTAACGGGGATCGTCTGGAATGCTACCCTTGCTTTTATCGCTATCATCATAATCTCATTAATTTTAGACGAAATCGGATTCTTCGAGTGGTCTGCGCTACATATGGCTAGGTTAGCTAAAGGTAGCGGTATTCGCATGTTTGTGTACGTCAGCCTTCTAGGTGCAGTTGTTGCTGCATTGTTCGCAAATGACGGTGCAGCTCTTATACTAACGCCCATTGTGCTTGCAATGGTACGAAATTTAAATTTCAATGAAAAGATGATTTTTCCTTTCATCATAGCCAGTGGTTTTATTGCCGATACGACTTCCTTACCGTTAGTCGTAAGTAACCTAGTTAATATTGTTTCAGCAGACTTTTTCGGTATCGGCTTTGTTGAATATGCGTCCCGAATGATCGTCCCGAATTTATTTGCTTTAGTTGCTAGTATTTTTGTGTTACTGCTATTCTTCCGTAAAAGTATTCCTAAAAACTATGAAGTATCAGATTTAAAACAACCGAAGGATGCTATTAAAGATATAAAAATGTTTCGCCTAGCTTGGGTAATCCTAAGCGTGTTACTCATAGGGTATTTCTCCAGTGGATTTACGGGACTGCCTGTCTCTATTATTGCTGGACTTACGGCAATATTCTTTATGATCATGGCGCAAAGAAGCCCTGCTGTTCAAACGAAGCAAGTACTGAAAGGAGCACCTTGGGCTATCGTGTTCTTCTCTATCGGGATGTATGTGGTGGTCTACGGATTGCGTAACGTAGGTTTGACAAGTGTTTTGAGTGATGTCATTCAAATGGCAGCCAATCAAGGACTCTTTGTAGCAACGATTTCGATGGGCTTTATCGCAGCCATCTTATCTTCGATTATGAATAATATGCCTACCGTTTTGATTAACGCCTTGGCAATATCAGAAACGAATACAACAGAATCGATTCGCGAAGCTTTAGTGTATGCGAATATTATTGGGTCGGATTTAGGTCCAAAAATCACGCCAATCGGTTCTTTAGCTACTTTATTGTGGCTGCATGTACTGTCTCAAAAAGGTGTAAAAATTTCTTGGGGTAAATACTTTAAAATCGGTATCATCTTAACAGTTCCTACACTTCTGATTACATTAATCGGACTGTATGTATGGCTGTCATTCATACAATAAAACATTAAAAAGGGGATTTTCATTATGTCGAAAAAAACACTCTATTTCTTATGTACAGGTAACTCATGCCGTAGCCAAATGGCTGAAGGTTGGGGCAAAAAATATCTTGGTGAAGAATGGGAAGTCCTTAGTGCCGGAATTGAAGCGCATGGAGTTAATCCGAGTGCTGTCAAAGCTATGAATGAGGCTGGCGTTGACATTACTAATCAAACTTCGGATATTATTGATCCGCAAATCTTAAATAATGCGGATTTTATTGTCACACTTTGTGCGGATGCTGATGATAAGTGTCCGATGACACCAGCTCATATTAAACGTGAGCATTGGGGTTTTGACGACCCTGCTAAAGCAGAAGGAACAGATGAAGAAAAATGGGCATTCTTCCAGCGTATACGCGATGAAATTGGTGCAAGAATCGAATATTTCGCTAAAACTGGAGAGTAAGAAATACAGGCCGTCGATTCACATCACGGCTTCCCTTGTAATAAATATATAAGGATATAATTATGTGATAAAAAAGGAGATGATTGTTAATGAAAAAGGTTGAAATATTTGATCCTGCAATGTGTTGTTCAACTGGTGTCTGTGGACCAAGTGTTGATCCGGAATTAACGCGTGTCGCATCGGCCGTTTATTCACTTGAACAAAAGAAATTTGATATTACACGCTATAATCTAGGGAATGATCCGGGGGCATTTGTAGACAATGAAGTAGTAAATAAGGTGCTTCTTGAAAAAGGACCAGATGCTCTCCCACTGATACTTGTGAATAACGAGGTTGTAAAAGTGGGTGCCTATCCAACGAACGAAGAGTTGGCAGAATGGCTTGATGTAAAGACTGCTGAACTTCAGGAAAAACCACGCGTACGTGTTTCAGTCAAGTTTGATAAATAAGGGGGAATAGCCATGTATCCATTATTCAATCCTAACAAAACCGCATTAACTCCATTTTTGTTTTTTACCGGAAAAGGTGGGGTTGGTAAAACATCAACGGCTTGTGCGACAGCAGTGTCTCTCGCCGATCAAGGAAAAAAAGTACTCTTAGTAAGTACCGATCCTGCTTCAAATTTACAGGATGTTCTAGGTGTAGAATTGACGAATGATCCACTAGCTATTCCAAGTGTAAATAATTTATTCGCGTGTAATATTGACCCGGAGGCATCAGCAAAAGCATATCGTGAAAAAGTTGTCGGTCCTTATCGGGGTAAGTTGCCAGATGCTGTTCTCTCAACTATGGAAGAACAGTTATCGGGTGCTTGCACAGTTGAAATTGCTGCATTCGATGAATTTTCTCATCTGTTATCCGATGAAGATGTGTTAAATCAATATGATCACGTATTGTTTGATACTGCGCCGACCGGACACACACTGCGTCTGTTACAGTTACCAACTGCATGGACCGGATTTTTAGAAGAGAGCACGCACGGAGCTTCCTGTTTGGGTCCCCTATCCGGTCTTGGAGAGAAAAAAGAGTTGTATGCGAAAGCTGTCGAGTCTCTTTCTAATCCAGAAAAAACGACTCTGATTTTGGTTTCGCGACCGGATGTATCTTCCTTAGTTGAAGCGAATCGGGCTTCTTCAGAGTTAAAGGATATTGGCATTAAAAATCAGCTGCTTATCATTAATGGACTTCTTCAAACGCATCGTCCCGATGATAGTGTGTCAACCGCGTTTTCTGAGCGACAGCGCCGTGCATTGAAGGAAACACCCGAAGCATTAAAACAGGTTGTGACGTTCTCCCTTCCGTTTGTTTCGTATTCATTAACTGGAGTGGATAACCTTCGGCACTTATTTAGCTCTTATACTATGACTGTATTTGAAGATGATAGCCTTAGCAAAGAAACGATTTACCTTCCAGGATTAAACAAAGTAATCGATGATTTTTCTTCGAAAAACATACGTGTAATCTTCACAATGGGTAAAGGTGGAGTTGGTAAAACTTCGATTGCATCTGCAATGGCTGTCGGCCTATCTGAGAAAGGTCATCGCGTTCATTTGACTACAACAGACCCAGCAGCACATCTCGCGTACACATTTGAAGGCGGTGCATTGAGAGATAATCTGACAATTAGCAGTATCAATCCGGAAATTGAAGTGAAAAAGTATCAGCAGGAAGTGCTATTGGCAGCAGGGGAAGGGTTGGACGAAGAAGGAATTGCGTATTTGAAAGAAGATCTGGAATCGCCATGTACGGAAGAAATCGCTTTGTTCAGGGCATTTGCCGACGTAGTGGAGAAATCGGAAAATGAAATTGTCGTCATTGATACGGCACCGACCGGACACACATTGTTATTGCTGGATTCAACGGAAGCATATCATAAGGAAATGAGCCGTTCGACTGGTAATGTACCAGAAAGTGTGAAGAAGCTTCTTCCCCGTTTAAGAAATCCAAAAGAAACAGGTGTGGTCATTGTGACATTGGCTGAAGCAACACCGGTATTAGAAGCTGCACGATTGCAGGAAGTTCTCAAACGTGCACAGATTGATCCTAAGTGGTGGGTAATCAATCAAAGTCTATATGCAACGGATACAACTGATGCTGTCTTAAAAGGGCGTGCAGTCTCCGAAATAGAGTGGATTAAAAAAGTCAAAGAAGAACTAGCACCACAATGTGCAGTGATTCCATGGTTACATGAAGAAAAGATAGGCTATGATAGTTTGAAAGAATTTATTGACGCATAAAAATGCTACGATGTAAAATGATGGATTAGAAATGGAGGAATATAAAAATGAATATTACGAATGAAGCGAAACAATACATTCAAGCCATGTTGGAAGAACAGCAAGCGAAAGGACTTCGGATATATGCAGTTGAGGGAGGATGCTGCGGACCACAAATCGGTTTATCACTTGATATGCCCGAGGAGTCGGATACTGTTTCTATCATCAATGAAATTTCTGTTGCAATTGCTCTGCAGGCTAAAGAATTCATTAGCGATCTAACGTTGGACTTTGAATCTAAAGGTGAACAATCTGGTTTAGTCATGATTGGTTCGCCCAATAACTGTTAAACAAAAAAACTGAGTTATTTTATATACAAACAGACGAGGACTCCTTTTAAAGGGACCTCGTCTGTTTTCGTGGTTTATAAAATAAATGACCTACAAATTATGTACTCAGCAATTAAAATACAAATACTTACTTAATAGCTTTGCTTTGAAAATTGTGCATTTAGTAATCGAAGAATGGAAGGTTGCTTAATGTCTTTACAAAGAAGTAGTTGTGAAGTGCGAACTTAAAATAATTAATGCATTTTAATTGGTTTTGATGTCGTTTAATGGGTATAGGTATAGGAACATCACTCCGATATCTTACATTGTTGTACAGCCCCAAAAAGCCTTGACTAAATGGGCTCGTGATTTTGAAATTGATTTTAATTCTAAGTTCAACACTTTGATATAATTAGTGAGGTGGACATAATTGTTAGCTTATTTTCCTCGACCATATGAAAATGAAACTATGTACAGTATAGCAGCAAGGTATGCCAATCATATGGGTGTTTTATCCAAAAATACTGTTTTGGAAGACCTGTTTGACATTAAAAAACCATTTGCAAATGAGGACTATATATCGCAAATCGATATACTTGTACTTAAAATTTGGAACTTTTTGAAAGAGTATACAGGGGAGTACTTTTTAAATAAACACACAGTCTTCTCGCTTTTTTCTCCATTTACTAATACAAATCACAATAGCTTGAGTTCTATAGATAATTTAATAAAAAGAAGAAAAAGGTATATAAAAGAGATTCCAATAAAAGAAAGTTTGTTTTATTGTAGCGAGTGTATAAAAGAAAATAAAATTTTACATAAAAAAATTGATTATCAAGTCGGCGAGGTTATTATAATGAAAAATTATGAGGTGATTTAATGCTACCTTTCTTCACAAATCCATATCCAGATGTGTTGTTGTATTCAGACATTGCTCGTTACCATTTTTATAGTGGTAATCTTGATTGTAAAGATATGTTGGAAGAGTTGTTTGGCAGTCGTTCTGTGATACCGAGTGTGGAGATGGGTAGCTATTTTTCTATTTTAGTAGAGAAACTAGGTCCTCAATATTCTGTAGAATCGTTATTAACGAACCATACGGTTTATCCTTATTATGCTTCATTTTTATTGAAACAGCGTCAAGAAGAAATATTAGATGATGTAAAAGATAATGGATAGGCACTATTTACAAGGCTAGGATTTGTCGCTGGGAGCATATGTAACAAATATGGAATTTACTATTGTCCTATATGTGTTAAAGCTGATTCAGAGCAATATGGTGAGCCATATATTTATCGAGAGCATCAGCTACAAGGAATTGATTATTGTCCACATCATGAAATGCCGTTAAAGAAATACTCAGTTACTCCAAATGTAGTGAGCAGAATTGAGTTTATAGGATTTGAAATAGAGCAGATGGATTTAGCAAGTATTTATGAAGTTGATCCTTATGCAGAAATAAAAATCCAGTTAGCAAAGCAAGCATATAAGTTATTGCAGCAACCATTGTATTTATTGTCGAGGCAAGAAGTTTCACTGAAATAGAACAAACAAATTCCTTATAGTGAAATTTCATTTTCGCACCCTGAAATTATACAAACTGAGAAATCAGGTGAATCTAAAAAGTACCCGCTACATAGCAATAGCGGTAATGGCAACCAGCAAAATGAATTAACGCTTGATGAACAAGTTGAAGGTACTACGGATAACCTTGATTTAATTGAAATGGATAATCAGTCCATAAGTATATGAAGCTACCGAAAGTAACAAGAATTCGTAGAAACTCAAATAAGCAACGTGATTTTGAAGATGAAAATACTAAAAGGTATTTTATTAATAATCAAGGTAAAAGAGCTACATCAGATATTGGTGCCTGATTCAACCAATCATTAGTTTAAATACATTATTTTACATTACGCACACTAATTTCGACGTAAATATCCAATTTTTTTCTAAAAATTATATGCAATATTTTTATTCTAAGTTCCCGACTTTTTTGTATTGTAATAAGAATGGTCAGTTCCCGACTTTTACTTTTATGAAGTGAAGATTCGAAGGCAGCAATGCGGGTTTGAACGTCTCATAGTTCCTGACTTTTTTGTCTTTGAACAAAGTTTTGAATGACAACAAATTTGGGTACTGACATTCAACGATATGTTTAATAGTTGAACAAATTAAAATTAAATTTAAAACTCGATCCATTTGCCATGGGTCGAGTTTTTTCACCTTATATTTATTTGAATATTTCACTAAATTTCTCCGATTTATTAAGATCTTCAATCATTTCTTCATTACTTGGTATCATTCGACCGATAGCGTGAGACTCGTCATGAACATAAGTGGATATTCTTGTCATACTTTCATTAACGAGATGAACAATTTCAACAGTGAATTTAATTTTACTAAGTCATTGTGTTTGTACACTTGAATAAAAACGTTCAATTACACCGTTAAATAGTAATTCCTCTACAGCTCTTTCCCATGATTCTCTTAGCTGAAAATATGTATACTTGGCTTAAAAAAGATTGGCACAATACAGATACTGCAAGCACAGCCCCATAGTGGGTTTCGTTTGATACACTGGCTTCAAAAGCGGGTATGCCTACTAAACTGACACTGGTAATAGGTGTTGTTTCCATCCAAATTGAAGAGGGTTCAATTCTAGACTTTTCGGGGAAGTACTACAGGTACTTCAAGCGCATGTTAAGGTCTTTTTATCACGTCAAACACTGGCGAACTGGATGATGTATGGGGCAGCCCATTGGCTGAGCCATCTTTACGAACGCCTTCATACTCATATATTGAGGAAAAGTGTTTTCTTTGCGGATGAAACGACGTTTCAAGTACATTCCGAACCAGGGCGTCCGGCGATGTCTAAGTCGTATATGTGGTTATATCGAACGGGGCGTGATGAACCGGCCATTGTGTTGTATGATTACCAACAAACAAGGGCTGCCAAGCATCCGAAAGCCTTCTTTTCTGGCTTTGATGGAATTCTACATGTCGATAGTTATCAGGGGTATGATGACATACCAAAGGTGAAACTGGAGGGGTGGTACTGGTGTAAGGCACCAGTACCACCACTGTAATATTTATTGGTACTGACCAAGTATAGAGAAGAAGCGGGTGACGAATTGATGGAATACCTTTTCAGATGGCGAAAGCTCTCGAGTTGCAGGGCTAATGATTCCAACGGTTCTTCGAATGATTGGTGTTTCTATTGGTATTTTAACTGTAAATCGTGGTGTAGAATCGTAAAAAGAGCTTTCGGGTAAAAGAGTTACACCAATTCCTGCTGCTACTAACCCTTTGATGGCATCCATATCTTCTCCTTCTGATGAAGTTTTCGGCGTGAATCCAACGATATTACATGCTTCTACTGCGATTTTTTTTAGTACATATCCTTCTGGAAATAATATAAAATCATCGTTTCTTAAATCAAAAAGTTGTAGCTTCTCACGTTTTGCAAAGGGGTGATTCGAAGGTAAAAGTACAGAGAAATTTTCAGTAAATAATATTGATGTGTTGATCGAGTCATCTTTTGGAGGAAGCGGTCCTAAAAACGCGAGGTTTAGTTCCCTTTTTTTTACAGCGTCGATCAAATAATTATATGACCCTTGACGTAAATGAAACGCTACATTTGGATATTCTTTTTTAAACGCTGAAATGACAGTAGGTAATAAGTGACCCGCTAAACTAGTAGGGAATCCAATTTTGATAGTCCCTTTATCCGGATCTAAATATTCGTCTATTTGTTTTTTTGCATAATCGATCGCTTGCAAAGCAGAAATGCTATGTTCTACAAAAATCTTACCAATCGGTGTTAACTTCACATTTCTACCAACACGTTCAAATAATTCTACTCCAAGTTCATCTTCTAAATTTGCAATTTGTCTACTTACAGCTGATTGGGCTACATGCAAATGAACAGCTGCTTCTGAAATATGTTCACGTTCTGCTACTTCGATAAAGTATCTCAACTGGCGTATTTCCATCGTTCCCTCCTAATCTATCTCAAAAACAGATCATTTATATCCTAATTATATATTGTTTGTATTAGTTTGAAAACATACAATATTAATAAGTTACTTTTTATGGAAGATGGAGGGATACTTATGACATTTCATCAATTACCGAAAGCACAGGGCATGTATGATCCAACGTTTGAACATGATGCATGTGGGATAGGTTTATATGCACATATAAAAGGAAATGCAACACATGATATCGTTAAAAAAGGATTAGAAATGTTATGTCGACTTGATCACCGTGCGGGACGTGGAAGCGATGGTCAAACGGGTGATGGTGCAGGATTGATGGTGCAGATACCAGATGTTTATTTTCGTGTTGTATGTAATGAATGGGATTTGCCGAAAAAAGGAGCTTATGGCGTAGGAATGCTTTTTTTTACAGTCAATAATGAAGAACGTGCGGGCATTGAACAAAAAATTAACGACATGATTATTGCGGAAGGGCAAGAACTCATTGGATGGAGAACAGTTCCAATTAACGCTAGTGTTCTAAGTGGAAAAGCAAAAGAAACAGTACCAGTCGTTCGTCAAGTATTCATCAGAGCAATAAACACAATTGATTCACTTGCATTTGAACGTAAATTATATGTCATTCGAAAACAAGTGGAGCACTGGGCACTACAGCAGGATAAAAAATTCTATTGTGCAAGTCTATCAAGTCAGACAATCGTCTATAAAGGATTACTTACTCCCAAAGAAGTCGATCTTTTCTACGTTGATCTTCAAGATGAGCTATTTACATCTGCCTTTTCATTAGTACATTCTCGCTATAGTACCAATACATTTCCAAGTTGGGAAAGAGCACATCCAAACAGATATATTGTTCATAACGGCGAAATAAATACATTACGTGGAAATATTAACTGGATGAAAGCACGGGAACAACAATTTGTATCAGAAGCATTTGGGGAGGACCTTCCAAAACTTTTGCCAATCATTGATACAGATGGGAGCGACTCTTCCATGTTAGATAATGCATTTGAATTTTTTGTACTTGCTGGTAGAAAACCGGCTCACACTGCCATGATGTTAATACCAGAACCTTGGACAGAAAATCATCATATAACTGAGGAAAAAAAAGCTTTCTATTCTTATCACAGCAGTTTAATGGAGCCATGGGATGGACCAACAGCTATTTCATTTACAGATGGGAAACAAATTGGAGCAATATTAGATCGCAATGGATTACGACCAGCTCGGTACTATGTGACAAAAGATGATTATATTATTTTCTCTTCTGAAGTAGGGGTAGTAGATGTAGAAGAAGAAAATATTTTATACAAAGAACGTTTAACCCCTGGAAGAATGCTACTTGTTGATTTAGAACAAGGTCGTATTATTTCAGACGAAGAAATTAAATCAGATATGGCAAATGCATTACCTTACCAACAATGGTTAGACGGAAATTTAGTAACTATTACATCTGGTATGGAAGAACCAGAGCAAGTAGATGACTTGTTGTTCAAACAAAAAGCATTTGGCTACACATATGAAGATATTCAAAAATACATGATTCCGATTGCATTAGATGGCAAAGACCCAATTGGATCAATGGGGAATGATACACCACTAGCCGTTTTATCAGATCGACCACAATCGTTATTTAATTATTTTAAACAGCTCTTTGCACAAGTAACAAATCCACCAATAGATTCAATTCGTGAGCATATTGTGACTTCTACAATGACGCTACTTGGTGCAGAAGGAGATTTACTGCATCCAAATCCATCTAATAGCGAACGAATCTTTTTAGATACACCTATTTTAACAAATAGCCAGTTTAGCCAACTAAACGAAATGAAATCAAACAAATTCCAATGTGCAACTATAGATTTAACCATGTCCGGAAATTTAGAAATCGATTTACACCATGTTTCTAAACAAGCGGATGAATATATAGCACAAGGAACAACTTTACTCATACTTTCCGACCGACTGTTGGATGTAAAGCAATCTACAATTCCAGTCCTACTGGCTGCAAGTAGCCTCCATCAATATTTACTTCGCACAGGAAATCGAACGAAGGTAAGCATTATTGTGGAATCCGGTGAAGCAAGAGAAGTGCATCAATTTGCTGCTCTGATTGGATTTGGGGTAGATGCGATTAATCCTTATCTTGCATATGCAACAATTGCAGAAGCAATAGAAGAAGGACATATCGATAGTAGCTATGCAGTAGCGGTTGCCAAATATAGCAAAGGTATTGCAGATGGTGTAGTGAAAGTAATGTCGAAAATGGGTATTTCAACTGTTCAAAGTTATCGCGGAGCACAAATTTTTGAAGCGGTAGGGATTAGTAAAGAAGTGATTGAACGTTATTTTACAGGAACTGTTTCCCAATTAGGAGGTATTAATCTAGAAACGATCTTGGATGAAGCGAATAAAAGACATCAAGCAGCTATAGATTCCACTGGGACTTCTTTAGATTCAGGTAGCGATTTCCAATGGAGAAGTACTGGTGAACATCATGCATTTAATCCAAAAACGATCCACACACTTCAGTGGGCTACTCGAAAAGGAGATTACGGTTTATATAGACAATATGCAGAAATGGCGAATGAAGAGCGTATTGGATTTTTACGTAATTTATTGACATTTAAAAAAGATGTTAAATGTCTTCCTCTGGAAGAAGTCGAGTCTGTAGATTCCATTGTCAAACGATTTAAAACGGGAGCGATGTCGTTTGGTTCATTAAGCAAAGAAGCCCATGAAACACTTGCTATTGCGATGAATCGTCTAGGTGGTAAAAGTAATAGTGGGGAAGGTGGAGAACATCCTAGCCGTTATGAACTAGATGCCAATGGAGATAACCGAAGAAGTGCCATTAAACAAATAGCGTCTGGTCGATTTGGAGTAAAAAGTCATTATTTAGTGCAAGCAGATGAACTGCAAATCAAAATGGCGCAAGGTGCGAAACCAGGCGAAGGCGGTCAGTTACCAGGTAGTAAGGTATACCCATGGGTAGCCGATGTTCGTGGATCGACAACTGGAGTTGAATTAATATCTCCACCTCCACATCATGATATTTATTCGATTGAAGATATGGCGCAATTAATTCATGACTTGAAAAATGCGAATAGAACTGCTCGTATTAGTGTGAAACTAGTGGCGAAATCGGGTGTTGGAACGATTGCTGCTGGGGTGGCAAAAGGTACAGCAGATGTGATTGTGATTAGTGGATATGACGGTGGAACAGGTGCATCTCCTAAAACAAGCATTAAACACACGGGACTCCCTTGGGAGCTAGGGCTCGCAGAAGCGCATCAAACATTAATATTAAACGGTTTACGTGATAGAGTGAGGCTGGAAACAGATGGGAAATTGATGACTGGTAAAGACGTTGTAATGGCTGCCTTACTTGGAGCTGAGGAGTATGGATTTGCAACAGCTCCATTAATCGTTTTAGGCTGTATTATGATGCGTGCGTGTCATCTAGATACTTGTCCAGTCGGAATTGCGACTCAAAATCCGGAACTTCGCGATAAATTCACTGGAAGTGCTGATTATGTTGTGAATTTCATGAAGTTCGTAGCGGAAGAAGTTCGTGAGTATATGGCGTTACTTGGATTCAGAACAGTAGAAGAAATGGTAGGACGTGCGGATGTGCTAGAAGTTAGTGTTCGTGCAAAAGAACATTGGAAAGCAAAACAATTGGATTTAACGGCATTGCTTTATCAGCCAGAGGGAGCACGTACGTTTAAAATTCCGCAAAATCATAAAATAGAACAATCATTTGACTTACGTGAATTATTACCAAAAGTAAAACATGCTATTCTAAGTGAATCTAAAGTGGAATTGAATTATCCAATTGCAAACACGGACCGTGTTGTAGGCACGATTATTGGAAGCGAAATTTCCAAACAATATGGTGCTAGAGGATTAGCCGACGATTCGATCACACTTCGATTTACAGGATCAGCCGGGCAAAGTTTTGGTGCGTTTATACCAAAAGGGATGTCTATGTATGTAACAGGGGATGTAAATGATTATTTTGGCAAAGGATTGTCTGGTGGTAAACTGATTGTCACTGCACCTATTCAAGGTGTTGCTGAAGCAAATGTTATTGCTGGAAATGTTGCGCTTTACGGTGCAACAAGTGGAACTGCATTTATAAATGGGCGCGCTGGGGAGCGCTTTGCGGTTAGAAATAGTGGTGTAGATGTTGTCGTAGAAGGCATTGGGGATCATGGCTGTGAATATATGACAGGTGGTCGTGCTGTCATATTAGGGGATGTTGGGAAAAATTTCGGCGCAGGAATGTCTGGCGGAATTGCGTATGTACTTGTTGATGACTTGGACGGATTTAAACAAAAATGTAACACAGGTATGATTGGATTTGAACGAATTGAATTATCAGAAGAAAAACATGCGATTCGCCAATTAATTATGGATCATTATTATTACACGAAAAGCACGAAAGCTATGAACATACTAGATAAATGGGAGGAGAATGTTAGGAGATTTATAAAAGTCGTGCCAAATGAATATAAGAAAATGGTCGACAAAATTGCTGACTATAAACGGGATGGTTTAACAGATGATGCAGCTGCAATGCAAGCATTTTTAGCAACTTCCGTGAACAAAGAAATAATGCCACACACGCTTGTGAAAAAATAAGAGAGGGGGAATAGTAAATGGGTAAACCTACTGGGTTTATGGATTTTAATCGAGAAAAAGGAAAGGAGGAAGCCCCTCTCAAACGTATTAAAAATTGGGGAGAGTATGCCTCGAAGTTAACAGATGAAGCACTTCGAACACAAGGTGCAAGATGTATGGATTGTGGGACTCCTTTTTGCCATATGGGGATTGAAATACGAGGCGCGACTGCCGGATGTCCCATTAATAACTTAATCCCTGAGTGGAATGATTTAGTGTATAAAGGAAAGTGGCAGGAAGCACTAGAAAGATTATCAATGACAAATAATTTTCCGGAATTTACGGGTCGTGTTTGTCCAGCCCCTTGTGAAGGATCTTGTATACTTGCCATTTCAGATCCAGCAGTATCGATTAAAAATATTGAGCGTACGATTATCGATAAAGGATTTGAAAATGGCTGGATAGTACCTAGAATTCCAGTAGAGCGCACAGGGAAAAAAATAGCTATAGTAGGCTCTGGACCTGCTGGACTTGCAAGCGCAGATGAGTTAAATCAAGCGGGTCATTCTGTAACTGTATTTGAACGTGCGGACCGTGCTGGTGGACTACTCATGTACGGGATTCCAAATATGAAACTAGAAAAAGATATAGTCGAACGTCGAATTCAATTACTTCAGCAAGAAGGAATCGATTTTGTGTTAAATACGGAAATTGGTAAAGATATTTCAGCAGATCATTTAAAAGACGAATTCGATGCGATTATTTTATGTATCGGCGCACAGAAACAACGTGAACTTCGTTTGGAAGGTAGCGAATCAAATGGAGTTCATCTTGCAATGGATTACTTAACTTTTACAACCAAAAGTTTGCTAGATTCAAATTTTGCTGACAGGCAATTTATCGATACAAAAGGGAAAGATGTCATCATAATTGGTGGAGGAGATACGGGGGCAGACTGTGTGGCAACAGCAATTCGTCAAAACTGCAAATCCGTTGTCCAGTTCGGAAAACATCCACAGCTACCAAATATAAGAGCGGCAGACAATTTGTGGCCAACCGATCCAAATATTTTTAAATTGGAATACGCTTATGAGGAAGCGGAAGCTAAATATGACAAAGATCCTCGTGAATACTTAATCCAAACGACGAGAATGGTCGCAGATGAGAAAGGAAATTTAAAAGAGCTCCATACAATTCAAATGGAAAAAATACTGGGGGAAGATGGGTTTCATTTCTTTAAAGAAATACCTGGTACAGAAAAAATTTGGCCTGCACAATTTGTGTTTGTTGCAATTGGATTTGAAGGAGCAGAACTTTCATTACCTAACCAATTTGGTGTAAACATTGTAAAGAAGAAAATTGCAGCAACAACAAAAGATTATGCAACAAATGTAGAAGGCGTATTTACTGCAGGAGATGCGAGAAAAGGTCAAAGTCTTATCGTTTGGGCCATTAAAGAAGGGCAAGATGTAGCGAAAAAAGTCAATGAGTATGTAAGTAAGCAGCCAGTCATTTTCTAATATGACCACGTTGGTGGAAGCCAAACGGATGTATGCCTTTTAGTTAAAGAAGGAATTATTTAATTTACTATACTATACTTTTGGTTTATGGAGGAACCTCTTACTAATCCAAAAAACAATAAATCCAATTAGCAATAAAAATGATGAAACACAAACTATACTTAGCAGTGGGTCAATTTTAAAAGCATAAATGAGCTTATCAATTTCATAAATTTGTTGTGGTTCAGTAGCCTTCTCAGGAATGAAAACAATGTGATTTTTCCAATTCGCTTCAATCATAATGTATGAACCTGTCCAAGAAGTTAGAAAAATACTATATGCAAATGCAAACAATAGAAATATTAAAACAATTAACTTTTTCAAATCGTATTACTCCCCCAATAAATTCAGTTAATCCTAATCGTTGTGCAAGAGTTTCTGTACTTAAAGCGAAAGTTGGAAAATACAAAATTAATTTTGACTAGAACAACATAATGATACTGCTCTGTAGCGCGAGGGAAATTGGATTAATCATCCATTTCTCCTCGTTTATTTATTGCCTCTGAATAAGAAAGAAACAAAGAAAGCATGAGTAAGGCGCAAGTAAAACACTTTCTCCTAGTCCATTCGACTGTTTTTTGACAGCAATTTGAATGAAAAAAGGGATTACCGAGTTTGTTTTGAAACTGCATTTATAACCAAGATGTATCTCCAAACTGAGTTATTGTAGAAATTGGTGGTGCCGATAATACATTCAAAGAACTTAATCATAATCGAACTTCCAAAGCATAAGCGGATGTAGTTTATGATTATTACTGGCGCAGAGAAAAGTAATCAGTTTGTTCGCAGTCCAACATATAAAAAATAAGGATTTTTTAAGGAGTTTCTTATTTTTAGTTTTAAAACGAATTCTAAGGGGAAAACATCACTGAATGCAAAAATAGCAGGAGGTGAGCCCATGAATTCGAAACACGAAGAATGCCTAAAAGCTTGTTTAGAATGTCTAGAGGCATGTAACGTCTGTTTTGATGCGTGCCTGAAAGAGGAAGATGTGAAGATGATGGCTGTTTGTATCCGTTTGGACCGTGAATGTGCAGATATATGTGCGTTTGCAGCACAAGCAATGACGCGAAATAGCCCATTTACTAAACAGATTATAGAACTATGTGCAACAGTTTGCGAACTTTGTGCAGAGGAGTGTTCTAAACATAATCACGATCATTGTCAACGCTGTGCTGAATCTTGCCGAAAGTGTGCTGAGGCATGCCGACAAATGGTAGCTTAAGATATGCAGAAAACGCAACCAGTAATGGAGCTATTCCGAGAAGTCGGAGAAAATTTCTTGGAATAGCTTTATTTCTATTTGTGGATTATCCATGATGTATTCAATCTTACATAGTGATAATGAACAGGTTGATTCATAAGTAATATGAAAATGGATTTGATATGTCAATTAATGCTATTGATTGGTTTTATAAAAATACCGGGCATACCCATTTTATTATTAAAGTTTAAGAAATCAGAGGAGTGTTAATCAAATGAAGAAGCAATTACTTATTTTAGGCGCCGCAACAATTATCGGATTAAGTGGATGTGGAAATAATACGAGCGACGAGAAAAGTCCAAACAACAATAATGAATCTAAACATGAAGACATGAATATGGAGATGCACCATTCTGGCACTGGTGAAGTCCCTAAAAACTTGAAAGAGGCAGAAAATCCAACCTATAAAGTCGGAGGTGAAGCAATTATTAAAACTGACCATATGAAAGGTATGGACGGTGCTGTAGCAAATATAGTAGGTGCTTATGATACTACTGCTTACGCTATATCGTATACCCCGGTTACTGGTGGAGAAAAAGTAGAAAATCATAAATGGGTTATCCAAGAAGAGATAAAAGATACTGGTGACAAACCTTTGGAAAAAGGAACTGAAGTTACCGTTGAGGCAGACCATATGGAAGGTATGAAAGGGGCAAAAGCAGAAATTGATTCAGCCGAACAAACTACTGTATATATGATCAACTACACTCCGACTACTGGTGGAGAAGAAGTTACAAATCATAAATGGGTAACAGAAAGTGAACTCTCTGCTAATTGAAGTCTGACTAGCCAAGAGTGAAAGTTCTTTAATTTATGAAAAACGATTATTTACGGGACAGGAGAACACCTTAATTTAAGGTGTTCTATTTATTTCTTTAAAAATTTATTGAACAAAAAAATATATGTAATTACCACATGGATATTTGCTGTTTATCCTATTTCTTCACAGATGTTCCGTGAAGTAAATATGCAAAAACACTCATTCACGCTACAATTGCATTTTTTTCTGCGGATGCAATTCCAGAGTCTCCACAGATTCAGTATGTCAATTCAACTATTTTCTTTAACACCGACGGCTATACTGCCCTTATACTTGGAACGATAAGTGCAGTAATCATATTTATTGAAGGTAGGGGTTTCACCTGGAATTGAGCCAATTGAAAATGTCTGTCCAACTTTCGCTTTAAGTTCATCTATAATTTCTAACGGCTGTTTCGATGTGCTATATCCTTACGCCTCCCGCGTAGAGATAGAATCGAACCTAGAGAATGAACAGTCACACATCAGATACTAAAGAGGTAATTCAATAACTGAATAGTTTGATATATAATGCAATTTGATGTAAACTATGTATGCTATGTAAGAAATCCGATACTATTTTGGTGGTGATAGCTTTCTAGTTGATCGTTCATTGTTGAGCTATAGGTATTTGTTATAATTTTTGCGATTAATGTTGAACCGGTTGTAATAGCTTTAATAAAATACTAATTGGAGTGATTTATTAATGACAGTGTCAATTCGGGAATTATTTGCTGCAAAAGGTTTGGAAATACCAGAAGAAGACTTCAAAGTAGTGGAGACACGGTGGAAAGCGATTGAAAGATTACAAGAAGAAATAGAAGAACTCTCTCTAGAAAGCTATGACATTTCATTACGTAATATTGCTGGAGGTGATCAAGTTGGGTAAAGATCTCATCTCCCTTTCAATAGAAGAATTGGCGCCACTCATTGAAAAAAAAGAAGTTTCACCGGTTGAGTTGACAGACGCGGTATTGAATCAAACGGATGCTCTTAATGGGAGGAATAACGCATACATTTCAATCACGCATGAAAGTGCGAAAGAATTTGCAAAAAAAGCGGAAAGTGAAATTGCTAACGGGAATTATCGTGGAAAGCTCCACGGGATTCCAATGGGAATAAAAGATAATATCTATTTCAAAGATGAAGTGACGACAATGGCATCGAAAATTCACAGTGATTTTGTTTCGGATTATGATGCTACTGTCATTGAAAAACTTAGAGATTCCGGCGTCATTTTTACTGGGAAGCTTAACATGCATGAATATGCTTGGGGTATAACGAATAATAGCCCTCACTTCGGACCAGCGCGTAATCCATGGGATTTAGGTAAGATTCCAGGAGGATCAAGTGGAGGTTCTGGCGTAGCAATTGCTTCAAATATGAGCATTGGAACGTTAGGAACAGATACCGCTGGTTCAATCCGGATTCCATCATCGGCTTGTGGAATTGTCGGGCTAAAACCGACACATGGGCTAGTGAGTAAATATGGATGTTGGCCCCTTGCCTGGTCATTGGATCACATTGGTCCAATGACCAAGACGGTAACAGACGCCGCAGCAATGCTTGAAGTGCTTGCAGGTTATGATAGCAAAGATCCGACTTCCGTAAACGTACCGACAATGAAGTATACGGAAAAGTTAAGTGGGGATGTAAAGGATTTGGTCATCGGCGTCAATGAAGATTATTTCTTTAAGAACGTAGATTCAAATGTAGAGAAATTAGTCCGTGAAGGCATTCAAGCATTGGTAGATCAAGGAGCAAAGGTAGAGGTAGTTTCAATCCCTTCATTGCAATATGCTGAGTATGCGGAGCTGATTACATCCTTATCTGAGGCAAGTACGATTCATCATAAGAACTTGAAAAAACGTCCAAACGATTTTGGTGACGATATCAGGTATCTATTTGAACTCGGTGAAATCCCATCGGCGGTTGATTATTTACAAGCACAACAAATCAGAAGAATGATCAAACTTGAATTCCAACAAGCCTTTGAAAAAGTAGATGTGCTTATCACGCCTACATTACCGTTGATTGTACCGAATATTGGGGAAGACTTAGTCACTATTAATGGTAAGAACGTTGACCTAATCGAAAATATTATCAGATTCACTGGACCGGGTAATTTGACAGGACTTCCGGCATTGACAATTCCATGTGGATTGGTCGACGGAATGCCAGCGGGGATGCAAATTATGGGACCAGCATTCAGAGAGGACATCGTCTTAAATGTCGCATATGCGTTCGAAAAGACGAATCCATTACAAGGTGCACAGCCTAAATCACTTTTAGCTACAGCTGTAAAGTGATTTACTAAAATCATTTTAGTTTGGATCATAAAAAAGCGCATAACATTCTATTTTTGGTACCCGTGCATGAGAAAATCCAGAAAATACATTATGATTTTACAATAATACAATCAAAATCAGAATTATAGGTGTCTGTATGACTAGCTTGTATTATTATTCAATTGTATGAATTGATGGTCTTTTTAAGTGCACTGGTACCCATAGTTTAAATAATTTAATAGAACGTTAGTAATGTCGAAGTAATTTGGTTTTACGTAATAATAAATGGCGCCTTAGTACGGTACAACAATGAAAAAATTGAAATGCAATAAAGAATTTTTACATATTAATACATATTTATAAGTGAATTCATTGATTTTTTATTGATGTTCAGTAAAAAAACCATTTTTACCCATCAGTTTGAAGAGACAATAAAGATGTAACTTAAATTAAAAATCGTATTTAAGAGAGCACTTCTTTTGAATGCGGTTTTTCTGATTATTTATATTGTAGAGTGAAACTATATGTGTAGGTATCTTTCTTCTTGAACTCCTATGAAATAGATAAACTCATACAATTGCTAATAGCGCATGACAAAAAAAGGCTGAGCATCTGAGAATTATAATATAGAATTGATAGGTAAATCATGAATCAGTTCCATCCTACTGAAAATCTAGACAAGCCTGGTGCAGTAACCAGAGTAGGCATAATTGCTACCGTATTGTCTGCGACAGTATTTGATGCACAGTGGTCGTTGGAGTCAGTCTACTAGATAGGCTGCTATATGGAGTCATGGTTGATCGACCTTCTTCGTCAGCTATAGTATCCAATACCCGTTCTACATACATTTTCATACTCTGCTAAGTAGCGCTGATTTTGAGCTACACGTATGGCTGATGTGTAGATTCATTGGATAGTGGCATACACTGGGGTGTTTTTCTATGGCTTCGAATCTAGTCAAGTAATATGTGGTAAAATGAAAATTTGTCAATGATTATTGATATTGTATTTTTCATGAGTGAATGTTTATGGTAAGTGGGGTGTAGAGCCATTCAAATATTTGAAAATCTTACATAAGAGGTTGCCCTTATAAATCCGCAAACAGTGTACCATAAATGTCTATATAAGAAAGGAAAGGAAAGGAAACGAAATGAAAAACATGAAATTTAGCGAAGCGGTTGAACGCTCTTTACAAATAAGAAAAAGCTACCATGATTTAGAGATACAGTATAATGAAAAAGAATGGATGGTAGAAGAAGATGCGTTAGCTTTCCTGACAGATGCTGGTTTGGTCGGTCGTCTAACAATGTCTCAACAAGGTCATTGGCCAGTAAATGGGGAAACTGAATCTGAACTTGAACATAAGATTGGTGAATGCATGTGGTGGCTGATTAATTTGGCTGAACGCTCTTGCATATCTGCTCAGTAAAGGTTATAAATTTAATTAAACGGTTGAAAAGATTTAAAAGAATTTTTTTCATGCTTTATCCAATTCAGCAAGTAAAGATTAGCTTCATATGATGGCTTTGAAAGAAAAGGCGGTTTCTGAACTATCATAACCGTATGACATATCCTTAGCGTCAATTACAAAGTATGTATAGGTTTTAGAGGTTTACAAATAGAAAAACTCTCATTTGTCGCTTAAATATCGAATCATTATCTCAAGTTACAGAATGGTTGTATTTTTACTAGCAATTCGGGAGTAATCGTTTTGATCTTATTGAGAATGAATTATTGAAAGCAAAATCGAAAGAACAATAAATTACACAAAGGGGCATGAAGATGAATAATTACTCTACAACTACTTTAACAATGATTAGAAATTTTGATGTAGCATCTGAAAGAGTTTTTGATGCATGGCTAAACCCGGAGCTGATGAGAAAATGGTTCTTTACATTGGAAGGGACCAATCAGGTGGCGCAAAATAATCCGCAAGTCGGAGGAACTTGGGAAATCATTGACCAGCGCGATGGAAAAGATTATCGAGCGATAGGAGAGTACCTTGAAATTGACCTATCGAAAAAATTAGTGTTTACCTTCAAAATGCCACAATTTAGTGACACAGAAGATACGATTACAGTAGTGTTAAAATCGCTTGAACTAGGCTGTGAAATGACATTTTCACAAGAAATCATCGTTCCACATGAGGAGAATTGGACACCGACTGATATTGAAAAAGCACTTGGAGAGTATCACGATGGATCCGAACATGGTTGGAATTTAATGTTCATGGGACTTAAACAATTAGTTGAGACAGGGAGAGTTAGCTATACAGGCTAAATATCATTTAAGCAATCAAAAGTTGTTTGGATGAACTCGAATATGGACATGTGGGCGCTCTTCATAAGTAAGAAGGCGTCTATTTTTCTCTTTGTTAGATAAAGTGAAGGAAATCCCAAATAATGCGATGAAACTTGTGAATAGTGAAATTGTACGTACACAGAAAACGGAGATGTATCGCTATTATAGTGATTTATTTATTGCGTGATTTGACATTCAGAAAAATAAAAGCTATCATAGATATCTAAAGTCTGTGATTAGGGTGGTTTAGTGACATGAAATATTCTAAAGCGACGAATTATGCACTTCATACGATTATGTATCTAACAGTGGTTACCCCTGAAAAGCGGATTGGTGTTCAACAATTGGCTGAGAAACAAGGGGTTTCCCCTACGTACTTGTCTAAGATATTAACAAAACTAGTTAAGGCAGGCATGATTGAATCAGTATCAGGGGCGAATGGTGGCTATAAGTTAAAACCGAATTGGGAAGCGATTTCATTCTTAGATATTATTCATGCAATAGAAGGATCGACTTCCTTATTTGATTGCTGTCTAAATCATAATCCTGAATGCTTAATTCAAAAGGCGATGGTTTCTGCAGAAGAAAAAATGGAGCAAGAATTAAAAAATCAAACAATAGGTGATCTTGCAAAGAAAATGTCAGTGATTCTTTAAATTATTGTTTTTTAATTTTATTAAGGTTATTATAGATACTTTATGTCCTTAATGCAAATAGTTATGGATTACTTGGAAGTAGGGATGAGGAATATGGATAATTTTGATTGTATAATTATTGGGGCTGGACCAGCTGGTTTAAATGCTAGCTTAACGTTGGGTAGAGCAAGAAGAAAGATAGCAGTATTAGATGATGGAACAAACAGGAATAGAGTTACGCAAGAGACGCATGGTTTTATCACACGGGATGGCATTAAACCGCAGGAATTTAAAGACCTTGGCTTCGATGAACTGAAAAGATATCCTTCCGTATCTATTTTTAACACGACGGTTACTGAAATTACTAAAGAACCTACTAGTGAGCGATTTAAGGTCACGACAAAAGATGGGCATAAATACCTGACGGAAAAAATCATTTTAGCTACAGGCGTTCAAGAAGTGTTTCCGGACATTCCATCTATTAGAACATACTACGGGAAAAGTCTGTTTAGTTGCCCGTATTGCGATGGCTGGGAACTTCGGGACAAATCCTTAATTGTCATCGCTGAAAAAGAAGATCACGCGCTGCATTTGGCTAAACTTGTGTATAACTGGTCAGAAGATTTAGTAGTTGCAACCAATGGCAATGAAATGTCTACGGTAGGCGTAGAACAGTTACAACAACGTGGCATTAAGGTGAGGACAGAACCGATTCTAAAATTACACGGGGATGATGGCTATTTACAACAGGTTGAGTTTAAGTCTGGAGAGATTATCGCAAGAACAGGCGGATTTGTCGTACCTTCTTTTTATCGTCCAAACAAATTTGTTGAACAAGTAGGTTGCGAGATAACAGAATTGGGAGCGGCTGTAACAGATGGTTTGGGACGCACATCTGTAATGAATATTTATATTGCTGGAGAGACAGAGAAAGCAGGACCCTCGTCTTTACTATATGCTGCCGCTGATGGTAGTAAAGCTGCATTTTCTGTGAATATGGATTTAACAATGGAACGTTTTTGAAGTTGAGGAAGCTAGATGAGGAAGACTGGTGAAATTTACTCGTTGTAAAGCGAATAGAATCGTTTTACAACCGGGTATCTTGCACTACAAAATTAAAAGAGGTGGATTTATAATGACAGAAGAACTTGCATTCAATTCAAAACATACGATCGCATACGAGGCAAACGCTCGAAACTCGATTCCGACATATGATATGTTATTTTCGATGATTCAATCCTATTTTCGAGTTCAATTGGGCGAAAAAGAGGCGTCATTGCTCGTGGTTGGAGCGGGTGGCGGCAATGAACTATCCGCATGGGGACCATCTAACCCCAAATGGGCATTTACCGGAGTTGACCCTTCTAAAGATATGCTTCAGATGGCTATGCATAAATCTGTTCAATTAGGCTTGGAAGACCGCGTCAAACTTATTCAGGGAACGGTTTCCGACATACCGCTTACAGACTCGAAGTTTGACGCGGCAAGTTGTATATTGGTTCTTCATTTCATAAAAGATGTTCAACAGAAGTTAGAACTGCTTAGAACCATTAAGGATAAGTTGAAGCCGGGAGCTCCATTCGTGCTTGTTACTGCATACGGAGATCCTGCGGAAGCCGAACTTCAAGACAGAATAAACGTATGGAAAAGCTTTTTCTTTGATGTTGGGTACGATGCGTCTAAATTGGACGAGATGGGCAAAATGATTATGAATATTTCTTTCATTCCTGAACAACAAATTGAACAACTATTACAAGAAGCTGGTTTTACGAATAGTACACGATTTTATTCAACTGGCCTTTTCGCTGGATGGATTTGCCATGCAGAATAATTTGTTAGATATCAATCGATAAGTTAACCCGGTTTCATTGCTATATCGGTAAAATTAGTGAAATAAGGATTTCAAAAAGGTATCAGATATTGTATTAAAGCTATAGATATCCTTAGAATTAATATAAAGCAACGGTGCCTCACCTCATTGGTTATCAGAAACCAATGGGGTATTTTTTCGGAAAACTCACTTGCCTATAGTATATATAAGAGCATTCCTGCTATGAAATACTAGAGAGGTTAAACAGAGGATTTGACGCTGGAGAATTAAGATAAGCGTCAAGATATCAGTCGCAGGTTAGCCTGTGAAAAAGCAAAAGAGGAGGCAAGTGCGATTCTAGTAAGTGATGAAATTGTAGCTAAAATGATCTTACACAATCCTGGTCAGCGATATTACGAGTTACTAATTGAAGCTATTAACAAAGTAGAAATTGATTGTCACGTGAAAAAATGCAACCCGCTAAGTAAGTTGATGACGAAAAACGAAAAAATGTATTTGATATGATTTGCCAGACCAAGAAAATCTATATAACTCTAGGCTATTAGTATTGTAATCGGTAATTTCATTCATTTTTTCAAGATTCATTTTTAAATTCTTTTTTATATACTTTTTAAAAAGTCTGTATAATTAAATTTATTTGAATAAAATCCCCTCTTTTCTAGAGGGGACGATGATATTAATATAATGGTCTTTGATTCTGGCAAGGTGGAAATCCATTTATATCCTGAATCATATAGAAATCGTATTTTTTTAAGGCGAATTGTGACTGATATAAGTATTCAATTACAAGAAGTTTTCCGTTAGATGTACCGCACAAAATGCCTGAAGTCCCTTGACCATTTGATAATGAAATTCCGATAGGCTGACCAATTAAATGTCCGATTTTTTGTTGCCATGGCATAGTCCTCACTCCTTCTATACAGGATATTAATTATGGAGTTTTTAAGTGCCTGTCTGGCTACACAGAAATGAAAATTTGTTGATTATACGAACACTAAGTGTAGAAAAAGAGAAGAATCACTCTTTCCTTTTTCCATTGAGTTTTCTTGAAATTTCTTTACGTACAGTGTTTCGTTCTTTTTGGATATTGATAAAGCTAACTGCAAACTAAATAACAAACCCCGCAATAACTATATTCACAAAGACTTGATTGAAAATAATTATTCCGAAACCAATGATATTCATCCAACTCTTGCTCCTTCCCCCCCAAAACCGGCTCTAGACGAATTGAGTCCGAATCATATACGATATCAGACCACCATGTGTGAACAAAGGAAAACCGAGGATGACTGCTCGGTATGTTATCTCATCCATAATGCTCTCCTTGACTTTATGAGTATGTGGTTTGATATTGTATTCAATATCAGTGCATTAATCGGGCTTGGAATTTCTACACTTACGTATTAGCAAGTTCGATATGGTGAAAGAGTTCTGCTGATTCCGAGACTTGAAGTCGCCATATGAAACAGCTTTCATTCTTCAAGCCGATTTATTGTTAATTAAGGCCGAAAAATCGGCTTATTATGCCGTTTCTACGGTCACTCGAGTGAATAATTAATGATAAAGGCTTGTTTAATAAGTTGGCACGATACTTGCAATATTAAAGATGAACAACAAAATATGGAAGCTAAGATAAAAGGGAGGAATTAATTATGAAAACAGCAGTTGAAAGCGGAGTTGAACAAACAGGAGAACTATTCATGCAAGCGGCAGTTGTAAGCGAATTCAATAAAGAGCTAGAGGTTCAAGAAGTGCCAAAGCCGAAACCAGGTCCTGGTCAAGCACTTGTGAAAATTGAAGCGTGCGGTGTTTGTCATACTGATTTACATGCGGCACAAGGCGATTGGCCAGTAAAACCGAAATTACCTCTTATACCAGGACATGAAGGTGTTGGTATTGTTGAAGAAGTCGGCGAAGGGGTTACGGCTGTAAAAGTAGGGGATCGTGTAGGGATTCCATGGCTATATTCGGCATGTGGGAAATGTGATTATTGCCTGAGCGGTCAAGAGACACTCTGTCCTGACCAAGAAAATGGTGGTTATTCTGTTGACGGGGCATATGCAGAATATTGTCTTGCAGCAGCGGATTATGTGGCGAAAATTCCTGAAAGTTTAAGTTCTGTGGATGCGGCACCAATTTTATGTGCAGGTGTAACGACATACAAAGCACTTAAAGTGTCCGGAGCAAAACCAGGTGACTGGGTAGCGATTTATGGAATTGGTGGACTTGGCCATGTCGCGCTCCAGTATGCAAAGGCAATGGGATTCAATGTTGTAGCGGTCGATATTGCTGATGAAAAACTGGAACTTGCGAAGCAACTAGGCGCTGATGAAACGGTAAATGGATTAAAAGAAGATCCAGTTGAAGCAATTAAATCACGCGTTGGCGGAGTGCAGGCGGCAATCAGTGTAGCGGTCACGAAGATAGCGTTTGAACAGGCATATCGTTCTGTTAAACGTGGCGGAACTCTTGTAGTAGTTGGGTTGCCAAATGTTGAGCTACCGATTCCTATTTTTGATACAGTGTTAAACGGTGTAACCGTGAAAGGCTCAATCGTCGGTACGCGTATTGATATGAAAGAAGCACTTGATTTTGCAGCTCGGGGTAAGGTGAAAGCACAGATTGAAACTGCACCGCTGTCTGAGATTAACACTATTCTAGACAAAATGGTCCAAGGGAAGATTAATGGAAGAGTTGTACTGAAGTTTTAATTCTGGTATTCAAAAAGGACTACCCAACAAGTCGGTATTTAGCTGATTTGTGGGTGGTCATTTTTTTGCATATAAAAACCGTCTCATTCGTTTTAGTGAGCGCAACAAAATAGCGGCGAATTTCTGAAGGTGACTAAGATTCTAATTTTATCGTTTATGTTTCGTTTAAATAATAGCGTATTTTTCTGCGTGAGATACCAAGATTTTCGGACGTTTCTTTACGATTGCCTGCCGTTTCATGTAGCGATTTTTTGATCATTGCTACAGCGGTCCGTTTTTCCATGCTTTTCATAAGGGCAAGTAATTCTTCGAGAGGAAATTGTTCTTGTTCGTTATAAATGCTCATGATCTTTTCGGAAAACAACTTCCATTCATCAGGGAAGTGAAGCGGTTCTTTCGAGACTGCTGCTGGATAAAGCTGTTTTAGGCCAGTAATTTTTGGTGGTAGCAGATCTGGAGTAATTACGGATCCTTTCGTTGAAATAGCGGCTATCTGACGAATAATGTTTGACAGTTCGCGCATATTTCCCGGCCAGTCATATAGCTTCATTCGTTCTACTGTTTCGGGAGAAAATAGGATACTTTCCCCGTAGCGCTTGAGCAATGAATCGATTAGTAGCGGAATGTCTTCACGACGTTCGCGGAGCGGTGGAATAACTAATTTAACAATATCAAGTCGGTATAATAAATCTTCCCGGAATGAACCACGCTGCACCGCTTCTTCTAAATTTACGTGAGAGGCGGCGATAATACGTGCGGATGTACGCTCAGCGCTCGTCCCACCAATTTTAATATATTCACCTGTTTCGAGCACCCGCAATAGTTTTACCTGTGTAGAGACCGATGCTTCGGCTATTTCGTCAAGAAATAGAGTACCTGATGAAGCTGCTTCAAAATACCCAGCTCTATCTGTCAAAGCACCAGTAAAAGCTCCTTTCACATGACCAAATAGTTCACTTTCAAGTAGTGATTCAGAAAGAGCGCCGCAGTTAATGTTCATTAATGAGCCAGTGGGGCGATCGCTTGCAGCATGAAGAAACTTCGCAAGCACTTCTTTTCCTGTCCCCGTTTCTCCTTCGATTAACACAGTAATCCGTTTCGGAGCAATTTTATAAGCAAGTTGATACAGCTGATGCATCGAACGGCTTGTCCCAAGAAAACATCCGATCTCACGGGCAATTCTTTGATAATCAGTTTCCTTGGGTAATACACTTTTCTGATTTCCAAGAAGTCCGTCGATTAGCTGGTCTATCACGTTAATATCTTCAAATGGTTTTTCTATAAAATCAGCTGCACCATGCTTAATCGCATCAACGGCTATTTTTACTGTACTATAGCCTGTCATAATGACACATTGGATATGTGGTGCTGTTGTTTTTACCATCTTTAGTATTTCAATCCCACTTCTGTCCGGCAGTCGTACGTCAATAAATGCAAGCTTAAATGGGGAAAAGTCACTAATTTGATCAAAATCTTTTCCGCTTTTTACATGTGTTGTTTTAAAACCTTTTAATGCAAAAAGACGTGATAAAAATCGACCAAGTTCAACTTCGTCTTCAACAACCAAAATATGAGTCATGACTTCACAGCCTTTCATCGGACATTGGGATTGTTAGGGTAAATGTCGTACCACTACCTTGCATCGTTTCAACAGATAACATTCCGCCATGCGCTTTCGCAATCCCGAAACTAACGGACAAGCCAAGACCAGTTCCGCTGTCAGCATCTTTTGTTGTGAAAAAAGGATGAAAGATATCATTTAGTACGTCCTTTGCAATGCCAGTGCCATTATCAGTTATACATAAGAGTAATGAATCACCATCTATTTTCGTCTGAATAAAAATGGTTTTTTCATCTACATCAGCTGATTTAAATGCATCTTTTGCATTCATCAGCAAGTTGACTGCTATTTGACTCAACTGCTGCAAATTACCGTTCAAAGTTGGAAGGCTAGGGGCTAGATCTATGTCGATTGAAATATGTTGTTGCTCAATTTGTCGACGCGTTAAACTAAGTGCTTCGTTGACGGCATCGTTTAAAGAACATGGTTTAAAAGAAAAATTTCCTTGGCGTGAAAAGACGAGTAGACTACGAATAATCGTCATGCAGCGCTTGCCGCACTGGTCAATGTCGTCTAGCAAAGGTTTTATTTGCTTATCAGCCGATTGTGTCCTAAGCAGAAGCTGTGTGTTTCCAATAATTGATGTTAGTGGGTTGTTTAGTTCGTGCGCGACCCCCGCGGCCATTTCTCCAATTGCTGCAAGCTGCCCAGAATGCATGAGCTGCACTTCCAACAGTCTTTTTTCGGTTATATTTTTGCGATAAATAATGACGGCGTCAATTGACTCATCTGGTCCGAAAAGGGGATAGCACGAACAATCATAAATGTCATTTCCATGGTTAAGCTCAGCGGATTGTGGACTTTTTGTAGCTATTGTCTTTTGAAAAGGGTCCTCGGTATAACGGCTAGCTTGTTTCATGATGGGTCGGATATCTTGGCCAATCTCAAGGGGCCAGTCCAATCGCGCAGCATTATTTCTAGATAAAATAGTACCATCAGAAGCAATGATTAAAATTGAGTCCGATACCGCTCGAAATGTTTCTTCCCAGCGCTGCTTACCGGCCAAAACCTCTCCGTATAGACGTGCATTTTCCATACAGACCGCGATTTGGTCAGCTAAATGAAGAAAAAAAGATTTATCCTCTTCATCGAATTCCAAAGACGAGCGGCTACCAAGTGATAAAACACCGATTGTTTTTCCGCTACTTTTTAATGGAAACAAATGAACAGAAACAAGTCCAAGATGTCGAAAGCCTTCTTTCTCAAAAAATGAATCGGTATTGCTTTCGTGATAAATCGCGTATTGACCTGTTACAAAGACATTATTATAAAGGGATCCAGCGCCTGGAAATAGAGTGTTTTTTTCGAGATAAGTGTCCTGTTCTGGATATACATATGACATAACAAGTTTTTGATCATTCCCAAGTGCTGTACTGATACGATCAATCGAGTAAACAGTCTTTAATGTAATGAGTGTATTTTGTAACATATCTGTCACAGAAAAATCAGCTGTAAAACTTTTCATAACCTCATTGATCATTTCAAGTTGGCTATTTTTCTTTTTCAATTCATCAACTGTAGTTTTCAATTCCGTATAATAATTATGTTTGGAAGATTGAACACCAGTTAAGAGATCAATCATTTCATGTCTTCTCATAGAGATCACCTACAAGGCCTGTCGGAGAAGAAAAGCGACTTCTTCTGCAGAGATATCTCGAGGATTGGTGATCATACAAGCATCTAACAGCGCTATCTGACTGATTTCAGGAATCGCTGACTCTTCAAAGCCCATTTCCGACAATGTAAGCGGCGCACCAATATCAACCGCAAGATTCCGCACATGACTAATCGCTTTTTTGCCTGCTGCTGATACTGAAAGTGTTGCAATATCTTCGCCCATTAATTCGGCCATAATCTTAAACTTATTTGGGGCGGCTAGTGCATTAAATTCCATAACATGAGGTAGAAGTACAGCATTAATATCTCCATGTAAAAAAGGGTAGCGGCCACCGATTGTATGGGCCATCGCATGAACTGCGCCAAGGATTGCATTAGAAAAAGCGAGACCGGCATGAAGGCTTGCCATTGCCATTTTTTCTTTTGCATCTTTATTGTAACGGGAAGCAACAGATGGACGTAAAAATTGCGTCGACAATGCAATCGCACTTTTAGCGTGAACATCAGTCAGTGGTGTTGCAGCAATGCTGACGAAAGATTCAATTGCGTGAGTTAGCACATCTAGTCCTGTCGAGGCAGTAAGTCGAGCACTCTTCGTGGCAAGAACATCGGGATCAATAATGGCGATATCAGGTACAAGTGACTTTGAAACAATCGTCATTTTTTTCTGCCTTTCAGTATCCACGATAACGGAAAACTGGGACACCTCAGAACCTGATCCAGCAGTCGTTGAAACCATTACGAGGGGGGGAAGGGGTTTTGAAATTTGATCTACTCCCTCATAATCACGAATCTGGCCCCCGTTTGTTACTAGAATTGCGGCTGCCTTAGCAATGTCAATCGCGCTTCCACCTCCAACCCCAATTAATGCATCGCAATCATTTTCGAGATAAACGCGAGCACACATCTCGGCTTCTTGCTCTGTTGGATTAATACTGATTTCGGAAAAAATAATAGAGGAGAGCCCGGCTTCCCGACAACTTTTCTCAGTAATCTCTGCCCAACCGGCTTTAATCACACCTGGATCTGTCACAATAAGCACATTTCGAGCACCAAGCCGAGCACAACTTTCTCCGGCTTGATGAATTGAGCCACTCCCAAAAATCACTTCAGGCATAACAAATTTAAACATTATGGCGCACCACCTTAGTTGTTAAATAATTCCTTCTATTGTAACATTTATTTTGCGAGTAAAGTAATAGCGAAATAGAGTAGTTAGTTCCGTTATTCAAAAAGTAACAACCTGGATGAGAGGGCTGATAGTAAGATTTGAGGAAATGAATGATAGGCTCTTCATTAACTATTTGACATACCATACGGGGGTATGTTAAGTTGGGATCATTAATAGGTAGGAGGTAGTCAAAATGAAAGAGATAATGCAAGTACAAGGGATGTTTTGTACTTGTTGTGTCAATTTAATTGAAGGAAGTGTAGGCTATACCGTCAGCTATTTTCAACAATAGTAAATCAACCTTTGTTCATGTCATATGCATGTATATAGTGGATTATAGGATTATGCCTTTAGGTATGATCATTCTTTTTAAACAATATATACCCCATATGAGTATGAGGAATAGCTACATAATGTTAGGTCGAGAGTTATACTAGAGAACGACAGTAAGATAAGGAGCGATTTTTCATGCATGATCACGACCATGGTCATCACCACAGTCACGCTAGAGAAGGAAATAAAAAAGGACTTGCGATAGCATTCATAATTACAGCGGGAATTATGCTGTTAGAGTTTTTTGGAGGGTTGCTGACGAACAGCTTGGCTTTGCTGGCTGATTCGGGGCATATGTTGAGTGACGCGGGGTCGTTGGCGCTAAGTTTAGTAGCAATTTGGTTTGCTGCGCGTGCGGCGTCTCCCAATAAAACATATGGTTATTATCGATTTGAAATTTTAGCGGCATTATTTAACGGGGTGACGTTGTTTGTCATCGCAGGAATGATCATTTACCAAGCGTATGGGCGTTTCTTTGAGCCACAAACTGTTGCGAGTGGTTCGATGATCATCATTGCGCTCATTGGATTAGCGGCTAATCTGCTAAGTGCTTGGTTTTTAATTAGCAAAGGAGATGTGAAAGATAATGTGAATTTACGCAGTGCCTATTTGCATGTCCTCGGCGATGCACTAGGTTCTGTAGGTGCGATTATTGCCGGGATTGTTATGTACTATTTTGACTGGTATGTAGCAGATCCAATTATCAGTGTTGTCGTTGCATTGTTAATCCTAAAAGGAGCATGGGGGATTATTAAACAGACGGTTCATATTCTTATGGAAGGAACACCGATTACAATTGATCAACAAGAGGTCAAGCAGACATTAGAAGCAATCGAAGGAGTCATCAATGTACATGATCTTCATGTATGGACGATCACATCTGGATTGGATTCTCTTACTTGCCACCTGCTAATTGAGGATAAACAAGATGAGCAGCGAATACTTCAACAAGCGATTCAACAAATCGAACAGCAGTTTAAAATCATCCATACGACGATTCAAATTGAAAAGTCTGATTTGCAACATGAAACAGCTATCGTCTAACTAAAGAGATGAATGTGGGAGATAATGTAGAGAATTAGATGCCAAGCAACTAGCAGTCATAGCAAAGTATATAAGTGAAGGCGATGAACTGGAGTTGACTTGTTATCCAGTTAAAATTTTTGCGGAAAGCCTAAGAACCCACAATTTTTGTGAAGGTTCTGAACAAGTGGGGATGCCCGTTGCAATTGAACTAAATAAGTGTATCGTAGGACAACCCGTTCCTACCACATTGCGTCCAGCCTATCCTGGATGCCTGGTTGGTTGTGGTGAGCCTTTAGTCAATGACATATGTGGCGTGAAAACTAGAATAGGCATGATTTATATTAGGGAAATGCCAAAATGGGTACTATACTACTGGAAGAGTTATGATTGAACAGTTATATCAGGCGGTCGGAAAATTCATATGATTTAAAGGAATCATGACAAAAGAAGAGTACCTTTTTTCAAATTTCGTGCATCTTTTTGGAGTAGATAACCTAAAAAGCGAACTCGTTGACCCACTCCAAGTAAAGTGCTAGTATAGGGGTACGGGGTATCTGTACCTGCTTAAGGAGGCGAGATCATGGAGGAATCATCTAAAACAACAGTCCAACCCAATAAACAACAGCTTCTTAACCGATTAAAACGTGTCGAAGGACAAGTAAGAGGCGTTCATCAAATGGTCGAGAATGATCGCTATTGTGTAGATATTTTGCATCAGATTAGCGCGATTCAATCAGCTATGAATAAGGTTTCTTTGGCTTTACTAGAAGATCATACCCATCACTGTGTAGTGAATGCGATTAAAGGGCAAAATGGTGAAGCGGCCATTAAAGAATTGATGGATGTCATGAAAACTATGACGAAATAAAAACAGCAATTTGCTTGACATACCTAACAGGGGTATAGTAAATTGGTAATAACAACTAAAACAGGAGGTTTTTGAGATGAAAGAAACTTTAAAGGTAGAAGGTATGTCATGTAATCATTGTGTAAACTCAATAGAAACGAGCGTTGGGGAACTTACTGGTGTTTCAACAGTTAAAGTAGATCTTGGCAATAATGAAGTATCGGTAGAATTTGACAATGCAACTACATTCGCTCAAATCAAAGAAACGATTGAAGAGCAAGGCTACGAACTCGTTTAAATGAAGATACATTAGGATTTATGCTTACACCACGTGGGGGTATATAGCAATAGAAACGATTATACTTTTGGTATGATCCTTCTTTTCGAAAAATATATACCCCTACCCAGTATTGGAGGAGAAGCAAATGGCAACAGAAGCAAAAACGTTACAAATTACTGGTATGACTTGTGCTGCGTGTGCGAATCGCATTGAAAAAGGACTCTCAAAAATAGAGGGTGTCGAGAAAGCAAACGTCAACTTTGCAATGGAAAACTCAACAATCGTTTTCGACCCTGCTAAAACGAATGTCAATGAGTTTAAGGCAAGAGTTGAAAAACTCGGTTACAGTGTCGTTCAAGAAAAAGTAGCTTTTGACATTTCGGGTATGACCTGTGCGGCATGTGCGACGAAAATCGAAAAACGCATTGGTAAGATGGATGGTGTTTCCAATGCAAGTGTCAACTTTGCGTTAGAAACGATAGCAGTTGAATATGATAGCAAACAAGTTGAAACAACAGAGATGATTACTGCAGTTAAGAAAATGGGCTATGAATTAATTCCAAAACAAGATAGCAAAGACAAGATGGATCACAAAGAACAAGAAATCAAAAAGCAAGAGAAAAAGTTCATCTTTTCACTCGTTTTGACGATTCCATTACTATGGACAATGGTGGCGCATTTTGAGTTTTTATCATTTATTTACATGCCACATATACTAATGAACCCATGGGTACAGCTTGCATTTGCGACGCCTGTTCAATTTATCGTTGGCGCACAGTTTTATAAAGGTGCTTTTAATTCACTACGCAATAAAAGTGCCAATATGGACGTATTGGTTGCCCTGGGTACGAGCGCGGCATACTTCTATAGCCTATATTTATCGATTGAATGGATGAATAATGGGAAAGTCGGAAGTCCAGAGCTATATTTTGAAGCGTCCGCTGTTATTATTACATTAATCGTTCTTGGTAAGTTATTTGAAGTTCGTGCAAAAGGAAAAACGAGTCAGGCGATTCAAAAGTTGCTAGGTTTACAAGCTAAAACAGCAAGAGTTCTAAGAGACGGCATTGAAATTGAACTGCCGATTGAAGAAGTTATCGCAGGAGATACAATTCTTGTGAAGCCAGGTGAAAAGATTCCAGTGGATGGCGAAATTATTGAAGGACGTTCAGCTATCGATGAATCAATGATTACAGGAGAAAGTATTCCAGTGGATAAAGTTGCTGGTGATAAAGTCATAGGTGCAACAATCAATAAGAATGGTTCATTGCAAATCAAAGCGACAAAAGTTGGAAAAGATACAGCATTGGCGCAAATTGTGAAAGTAGTGGAGGAAGCACAAGGATCGAAAGCTGATATCCAACGTTTAGCAGACAGAATTTCTGGTATTTTTGTACCGGTTGTTGTCGTTATTGCGGTTGCAACGTTCCTTACATGGTTTTTCATAGTAACACCAGGCGATTTCCGTTCGGCATTGATTCCAACAATCTCGATTCTAGTTATTGCTTGTCCATGTGCGCTAGGTCTGGCAACGCCGACATCGATTATGGCAGGGTCAGGTAGAGCAGCTGAAATGGGCTTACTATTTAAAGGCGGCGAACATTTGGAAAATACCCGCTCAATTGACACTGTCGTGTTGGATAAAACAGGAACAGTGACAAAAGGTCAACCTGCATTGACAGATATTACAGTGACAGCAGGCTTTACAGAAGATGAAGTCTTGCAATTAGTTGCAACAGCTGAAAATCAATCTGAACATCCATTGGCACAAGCCATTGTTTTGGGTGTCAAAGAGAAAGGGTTATCGTTACTTGATGTGACTGATTTTGAAGCGTTACCAGGGTATGGTATCCGGGCAAATGTTAGTGGTAGAGAAGTATTAGTCGGTACTAGAAAATTGATGAACGAGTATAAGATTGCTATTTTAGACTCGAGTGCTGCTATGGAAATGCTCGAAAGTGAAGGGAAAACAGCGATGCTGATCGCTGTGGATCATAAACTTGCAGGTGTCGTGGCAGTCGCAGATACAGTGAAAGAATCGTCGAAGGAAGCCATTACCAGAATGCAGGCATTGGGTCTGGAAGTCATTATGTTGACAGGCGATAACCAACGAACTGCGGAAGCAATTGCTCGTCAAGTCGGGCTATCTCATGTAATTGCAGAAGTATTACCAGAACAAAAGAGCGATGAAATTAAAAAATTACAAGAACAAGGTAAGAAAGTGGCTATGGTTGGGGACGGTATTAATGATGCGCCAGCACTCGCGATAGCGAATATCGGAATGGCTGTCGGAACAGGTACAGACATTGCGATTGAGGCGGCAGATATTACACTGATGCGTGGAGATTTAAATAGTGTAGCTGATGCAATTATTATGAGTCGCAAAACGATGCGTAATATTAAGCAAAACCTATTCTTCGCATTCTTCTACAATACAATCGGTATCCCTATTGCGGCAATTGGTTTATTAGCCCCATGGGTTGCGGGTGCAGCGATGGCTTTCAGTTCGGTGTCTGTTGTTTTGAATGCATTGCGTTTGCAAAAAGTTAAACTGTAAATGAAATGAAGCCATGCGGGAATTCTGCATGGCTTTCGTTTTATACAAAGGGGGATTTTAGTGTGAAAAAAGTGCAACTAGAGTTGTATACTAGACCTACTTGTTCAGATTGCCAAGATGCGAAAGCTTATCTTGCTGAGCATCATATTGCGTATATTGATTATGATTTATCGAAAGATCCTGCAAAGGAACAAGAACTTATTAAATTATCAGGCGCAAGAATGGTACCCACTTTTGTTTTTAAAGGTAAATCACTAGTTGGTTTGATGAGCAAACGAAAAGTCCTAATCGGCTTTGAGCAGAACTTTGATGAAATAGTTGGAATACTAAGGGACAATAAGTCATAAGATTTTTCCATGATTGTAGATTGTAGCTGACATCGAACAAGAATTAGCATAGACTGATAACAACAGGGGAGTGGGGATTAGTTTGCTAATAAAACCAAATAAATTACAACCAGGAGATAAAATCGCGACAGTAAGTCCTTCTTGGGGAGGGGCAGGTGATTTAGAACTTAGATGGCGTTATGACCAAGGGGTAAAGAGAGTAGAAAGTATTTTTGGCCTTGAAGTCGTTCCAATGCCGAATAGTTTGAAAGGATCGAATTACCTTTATGACAATCCAGAGGCTCGTGCAGAGGATCTGATGACGGCATTTAAGGATAAGGAAATTAAAGGAATATTTGCGAATATTGGCGGAGAGGATAGTATACGTTTACTGCCTTATATCGATTTTGACATAATTCGTAAAAACCCAAAAATATTCATGGGCTATTCAGATGTTACGATTACTCATCTGTTTTGCCATAAAGCAGGAATATCCTCTTTTTATGGTCCAGCGATTTTAACTGATTTCGCCGAAAATGTTGAGATGAATTCCTATACAGTAGAAATGTTGAAGCGAATACTCTTTTCGGATGAAGTTATTGGTGAAATTAAATCCGCTAAGAGTTGGACGAGTGAGCGTTTGGAATGGCATAAAAGGAATATGAATCGCAGGCGAACCATGCAGAAGAATGGTGGATATGAAGTACTTCAAGGAAAAGGAGTTATACAAGGAAAATTAATCGGTGGGTGTATTGAAGTACTAGAGTTCGCAAAAGGTACAGAAATTTGGCCAAAACAGAAGTATTGGAAGGACTGCATTATTTTCTTTGAAACTTCTGAGGAAAAGCCAGAACCTAATCAAATAAAATATTGGCTTCGCAATTATGCTGCACAGGGCATTTTACAAATGGCAAATGGAATCATCTTCGGAAAACCACAGGACGAGAAGTATTATGAATCATATAAAGAAGTAATTCGACAGGTTATGAAGGAGTACGGCTTGGAGAGATTACCGATTCTCTATAATTTGAATTTCGGCCATACTGAACCAAAGTTTGTTTTACCATATGGTTCGATGGCAGAGATAAATTGTGATAAGGGGACTTTCTCGATTTTAGAGAGCGGAGTAGAATAATGTTATCAGTACTCATAATTGGTTTGGGAAAGAAAATTAACTGCTTAGTAATAGTTGAACAAAATTCTGTGACTGAATTAATAATTAAACACGCTGAGCAAACGTAAATCACGTTGCTGAGCGTGTTTTAATTTTCAGTAAGAAACGTAGTATCCGTATGTTGGATAGTTATATGGTTGATATCCATAAGGCTACCACTAAAGCATTACCGTTTTTTTTCAGTGTCTGGTGTGATTGTCATAGAGGTTGTCTATACCGCGTCATATCATAATATACAAGCTATTCTTGTTGCCGTGATGATTGGATTATCAGCTAGCGTTTACTATTCTGGCAGCAAGGCTTTAACTGAGAAAGAAGGTGAAAACATGGCCTATGCCATCATTAATAACTACATTCCTGTATCGCTCTATCCACTCAAAGCAACGTACCCAATGACACCGGAATACATCACAATTCACAATACGGCCAATGATGCAACTGCATTAAACGAGATTGCGTATATGACTCGAAACTTGGTCGCAACATCATACCATGTCGCGATTGATGACAAACACGTAGTACTCGCCATCCCGTTTGACCGTAGTGGATGGCATGCCGGAGACGGGAACGGTAGTGGAAATCGTAAATCTATCGGGATTGAAATCTGTTACTCAAAATCTGGCGGTGAAAGGTATAAGAATGCTGAAGCAAACGCGATTGAATATGTAGCCCACTTACTCAAGCAATACGATTGGGGCATTGATCGTGTGAAATGGCATCGTGATTGGAGCGGAAAAGAATGTCCGCACCGTATTATAGACGAAGGACGTACGACGGCCGTTCGTAATGCTATTGCAAAACGCTTGGAAGAGTTAAAAGCACCTAAACCAATTCCACCAAAGGAGGATGTACGTATGTTTAATCCGAGCTCGGCAACACTTAAAGTTGCCTTCGAGCAATACCTAACAGATGCAATTAAAGAAGGATTGATTTCAGATAAATGGCTAACAGACTTTAAGTCAGGGAAGTTGTCACTTGATGATGCACTTGCACTCAAAGTTATAATCGACCAACGTAATAAATAAAGATATGTGATAACACTTCTGTTGATTAATCATTTAATTGCATAAAATACTGGTGAATAGGGCTTGGGATAATCCATGTTAACTGGATCATTTCCGGTTCGCTTTCGGCGAAATAATCATGACAGGTTTAAGGAGGAATTGCAATTCATTCCTCCATCGGGGGGGCAAGTGTGGCTAGAAGTGACTCAATCACTTCTAGCCACACTTTTTAGGGAGGAATTGTAGTTCATTCCTCCTTAGTATTACTGTTGCGAATAGTTGCCTGTCGACTTCCTACAATGTTCAAGTGGAAAATACAGTTTGAAAGAAAATAATAGATGACTTTCTATAGCTATTGTAAGTGTCCGAAGATATCGGGCACTCTAGTACTTTATACTATGTGATCCTTGCATACTTTTAGCAAAGATTATGATTCTAATCATGTGATGCCTTATAAAAAGTGACACTTCTTTAAACTAAATAAGAAAAAACCATAGAGAAAGTATCAGCCGCCAAAATTCCATCTTTGGCGGCTTTCCTCTAGGTAAGAAGCCAGCTATTCTTTCGTCCCAAAAAACTTTAGCACTCTGTGCGCTCATGCATTTGGAGCGCGACGGATGAAGGACAACGATACAATTACCGAAAAAAATGTGTAGGGATGCGACAAAGTCGCATCCCTACACATCCAGACTTCTCGGTAATCGTAATAGAAGGCATTCAATCCAAAGCGATTCAAAAGTGTAACTATACAAGAAGTTCCCAGACTGAGAGTAACTTATTTTCTGGGTAATATTGGTTAATAAATAGACGTGAAGTGTTAACAAAGCAAAAGGCGCACATTTCGAAATAATAATGATTGTTTATACTAGACAGTTCGTCCAATCATTATGCGCACTATTCCATACTATAAGTAGAAGGCTGGCCAGCTTTAAA
The DNA here is from genome assembly GCF_008369195.1 of Sporosarcina sp. ANT_H38. Taxonomy (GTDB): domain Bacteria; phylum Bacillota; class Bacilli; order Bacillales_A; family Planococcaceae; genus Sporosarcina. The sequence continues at coordinate 1,143,703 of NZ_VOBC01000001.1, forward strand.
AATCAATAAAGGGGGGAAAGTATATGTGTTTTGAAAATAGAAGGCGTCGAGTAGAATTGATTTGTGAGTGTCGGGAAGTAAGATGTGATCGTAATCGCCATGACCGAAATCATCATGACTGTAACCGTCATGACCGAAATCGTAATGATAGGTCGAGATGTCGATGTAACGAGTGTAATCGCAGAGAATCTAATCGTAGAAAATGCAACTTCGGTTGGTAAAAGTATGGAAATTTAGGTAGTAAAGTAGCGAAAGTCTTGCAACCAGCAAGACAAATATAATTAAGGTGGCCATTTAGTTGTGGAGTGACCCCCAAAAGTTAGACAGGTTATTTTATTAGGCAGCTTGTAAGGCCTGAACTCGGTATTGCACCGGGCTCAGGCCTTTTTTTTGCCTTTATTCAATTGTGAACACGGTACTTGATATAATTTGCTAATTCTTCTTGAAAATGAGGAACAGTTCTAAATTGTGTAAAAAGAGAGGTAATTGCATCGGATTAACTCCAAAAGTTTATTTAATTGGGTTACAATGGTAAATATGGACTGTATATACGAGTGGGGTATGTATAGGAAGAGAGTGCCAAATCTAGATTATCAGTAGTAGTAAGTGTTTTTATGATTATATTTCGTGAAGATAAAAGAGGAATCCACGATATTTTAGGTGGTACATAGGTGGCTTCAGTTACAAATGGCGAGTAGTGGTGTGAAAATAGAATTGAAGGATGTGTTGATTATCAAAGCGATTATTTTTGATTTTGATGGGACAATAGCGAATACCTTACCAATTTGTTATTATGCTTTTCAGTGTGTCTTCAAGGAGTTTGATAATAAAAATCTTTCTAATGAAGAAATAAAAGCAATGTTTGGCCCGTCAGAAACCGGGATTATTCGAGAGAACCTATCCAATAGTAACAAGGATGCAGCCATTGAGTTGTACTATGCGAAGTACTCTGAACGCCATAGTCAATTTGTTACACCACATAAGGAAATTGATGATCTTATTAAGCGCATAAAAGAACAAGGACTCAAAATCGGCATCTTTACGGGAAAGGCAAAAAGAAGTTTAGATATATCCCTAAAAGCTCTGCAGATGGAAGGGCTGTTTGATGTCATCATAACAGGGGATGATGTGAACGAACCAAAGCCACATCCGGAAGGGTTATTGAAAGCTTTATCCCTTTTAAGTGTGGGAAAAAGTGAAGCACTATTTATTGGAGATAGTGATGCAGATATAGATGCTGGTATTCGAGCGAACGTATATACAGTGGGAGTCCAATGGTTGCCAGATTGTCATTCAATGGAATTTACGATTGAACCTAATTCAATCTTCAAAAGTGTAACCGAATTCATTGATTCTATGGGAATTGGTGAGACTTATGAGTACTAAATGGTTGGAATGGGCAAAGAGAATACAAGCATTATCTCAATCGGGATTGACCTTTTCAAAAGACATTTATGATATCGAGCGTTATGAAGAATTACGCATGATTAGTGCAGAAATCATGGCAGAGCACACAGGGTTAGAAATGAGTAAAATCAAGGATTTATTCATGAATGAAACGGGTTATCAAACCCCTAAAGTGGATGTTCGTGGGGTTGTATTTAAAGACGATACAATGTTAATGGTGAAAGAAAAGATGGATAATAGATGGTCTTTACCTGGTGGATTTTGCGATATAGGTTTGTCGCCTTCTGAAAATATAATAAAGGAAATAAAAGAAGAATCTGGCTATGACGTGGTTCCTATGAAATTTCTCGCTTTGTTCGATAAAAACAAACATCCGCATCCTCCACAACCACATCATTATTATAAAATTTTTATTCAGTGTGAAATCGTTGGAGGAATGCCGTCTACTGGAATCGAAACGAGTGCTATACAGTTTTTCTCTGAACATAATATACCTGACCTTTCTGCTGATCGGGTGATAGAGTCTCAAATTAAAACACTTTTTGAATTTTCAAGGGACCCTGATAAAGAGACACTTTTTGATTGACTAGGGAGATTGATAGACTTGAAAATCAATGAAAAAAGAGTTATGAAACTTTTAGAGCTTACTTTTTTCACTATCAGTGGATTAAATTTACTAATAGCAGGGATAGGCTTAATCATCATGATATTGTTTACTATTGCTTATTTATCGCAATGATGGAGTGATTTCAGGCGGAGGTAGATTATATCGCAAATTTGTAAAACTCTTTCTTCTGAGTTTTTAGGATAATCCATTTTATTAGTTGTCAGTTCACTATTTTTTATTGGTTTATACATGGGGATTCAGTTAGATATATTTGGATAATCAATGGACCTTCTCCGTTTAGTGATTTTGAAAGTGTTACTTACCAATTATGGCGGGGAATGGTAGTTGAGAATAACTAAATGTCAATTTGAAAAAATCAAATGATATAAGGGGCTGGTTAGTACATAATGAATCACTCTGTAAAAAGTGTAATCAGAAAGGTTTTAGCCTTCACTCTTTTTATAGTCTTTGTGGGTTGTTTTTCGTATCTTGCTGTTTACAAGCTTTCACTTTTACCGAATGGCTATGAGATTGTTTCACAGGAAAAAGAAAAAGTGACCATAAAATCATTTAATATAACCGGGTGGGAAAAGGATACTATAATCTTATCACTTTCTAAAAATGATTTGTGGAAGATTGAAGAGTTAAATTATGCAGTTAAGAGGCAGAAAGAATCTCTTTGGTTTCTATTTACTGCAAGTAGCTTTTCGATCTTCATTCTTATTTTAAAGTTGCGAGAGGGAAAGAAATTTTGGCATGCAATCTGGGAGAGTCGCATTGTTTTCGCTACACTGTTTCCATTATTTATCGTCGTGAACTCTTTAAGTAGAATTCATGATTTAATTTCTTGATATCACAACTAATGTCTTTTTGAATAATACAAGTAAAATTCTTTAACAACGCTAATTATAAGATGTAGTCGAAAATAGGGCAGATAATTGAGTTCGAACTAGCAGTTATCTATTTTTGAGATGAATGAACAGATAAATGGTGAAGGGGAATATAGGATGAAAATTAACCAGCAAGAATTTAATGTTAATGGGACGACCTACATAATTAGATCCGCAATACATAAAGATGCACAGATTTTGTCTGATATTAGATTACAGATTGATGAAGAGACTCAAAACCTTGACAGAGAAAAAGGCGAGGCATTCATAGATGTACATGGTTTTGAACAATTAATAAAAACGGATACAGAAAATAAAAGGAACCTTTTTTTAGTTGCTGTAGTTCAAGACCGGATTGTCGGATTTTCAAGATGTGAAGGTAATCAATTGAAACGATTTGCTCATAAAGTAGAATTTGGTGTCTGTGTTTTAAAAGATTATTGGGGCTATGGCATTGGCAAGAATCTTTTAAAAGAGTGCATTGCTTGGGCTGATTCAAACGAAATTAAAAAAATCACTTTAAATGTTCTTGAAACAAATGAAAAAGCGATAAACCTTTATAACAATTTTGGTTTTAAAACCGAAGGCATTCTTGAAAATGACAAAATCCTTTCTGACGGACAATATTACAATACCGTAGTTATGGGAAGATTTTATGCATGATGACTTGTGCACTGTTGGTGATTTGTCGTAAAAAACAGAATGAAAAAACTATACTGTTCAAGTACACTATTATGTGCTTGTCATCATACTTTCCTAATTTATTGCAAGATTCATAATTCTTACAGCGAGCTTCTTCTTATCGGTGCAGCTTCTATTTATACGGTCCAGTTCGTTAGCAATATTGGAATGTCTCTCGGATACTTTCCGATGACCTCTATGTCTTTACCGTTCATTAGTTATGGATTAATGCCAATCCTGTTGAATTCCTATTTAATTGGGGTTGTGTTGAGTGTCTATCGACGAAAAGATTTGACGTCGAGTATTTTTAGTCAAATAGAAAGTAGCTAAAGTTAGCTACTTACGAACTAGTTCGATGAGAATAAAAGACGCGTTTTTATAACTTGAACGTTAGCTCGAATAGTAGACACTTATTATAAAAGTGACTAATTATTCGAGTTTTGCGTTCCATTATTTATTGCAAAATGAGTAGCTTCAAGACTGCGCCCCTAGCTCACGGGAGCGTGCCTCCGCTTTTCCAATACAAGCCGCAATCGTCTCTTTGAACTTTCCGTTCTCCAAAGCATTCAATCCGGCCTCCGTTGTTCCACCTGGGCTTGTCACGTTGTTCCGCAATTCCGCTGGCTCCGTACCTGTTTCTTTCAACATGGCAGCCGCTCCTTCAAGCGTTTGGATGATAAGTGCGCGCGCTATGTCTTTTGAAAGACCTTTACCAATTGCCGCTTCCTCAAGTGCTTCTGCTAAATAATAGACATAGGCTGGGCCGCTGCCGGAAAGAGCAGTGACCGCATGTAAGTCATCTTCTTCCACTTCTTTCACCATTCCGATGGACTCTAGCAGGCTGAGGATATGTTTTTTTAACTCTTTGCTAATCGCTTGATTCCACGCAATACCACTCGCAGATTTACCAATTGTAGCGGAGGTATTTGGCATGGAGCGTGCGATAGGTCTTGCACCAAGACCATTTTCGATTGTCTGAATTGAAACGCCTGCAATCACTGACAAAACTGCTGTTTTATCATCTAAATAGGGAAGTGTATCAGCCATAGCCTGGTGAATATCCTTTGGTTTCGTCGCAAGAACGATGAGATCCGCATTTTTCAGCGCTTCTTTTTCCTTGCAGACAATCGATATACCGTATTTATTGTGTAATGAAGTTAGTCTTTCATCATCTGATCTGTTCATGACGAAAACATTTTGAGGTACTACTGCACCTTGTTCCACAATTCCTGCAATAACAGCTTCTGCCATAGAACCCGCGCCTATAAATACAATCGTTTTCATTCAAATTACCCCTCTCATTCCATTAATAAAGCGTAAGCACGTGTGCAGAGGCTTAAGACCCGAGCCTCTAGGCGCTGAAGTCTAGACGCGAAAAAATGCGCTCTCGTCCCTATTAAATAAGGACGAAAACGCATGTTTCCGCGGTACCACCTAAATTTACCAGCATAAAGCCGGTACATCTCGTTCTTTCTTAACGCGAAAGGCACGCCTGTGTTTCCACAGCAGCTCAGAAGGAGGTTCGAAGCGGGAGAGGGATGTGGCTTTCATCCGATGACCACATTTTCTGTTCTCCATTTCCGCAACTATTTGTCTTCGTCAACGCCTATATGTACTTGAATTAGACCGATTATTGCATGTAGACCAAAAAAAGTCAACTATCTGTTTTATTATCGAACCAATAATGCTACTCGTATCATAGGAAGCAATTGTGCCCAACAGTTCTTTTAAGAAAACAAGTGGATTAGATACCCGATACGAATAAATACCATAGCCACGTAATCGAATGACACCAAATTCTGCATCGCGCATCATGATTGGATTAGATGTACCCCATTTTTGATTGATGAACTGCTTACTATTCACAAAATAGACTTCCGCTTTGAAAGGGGAGTTGAATCCATACTTCCATGATTTCAGTTTCGTTAAAATCGACATGTTTTGTGTGTAGAATAGATGACGTCCTGGCCCAAATACATCTGCAATTTCACCTTCATTAACGGAAATGGGTACTTGCGATTCCCGAACTGTTAATTTTGCCCCCATTTTGATTTCATTGTTTTGAACAGGAAACCTGTAAACCATTGTATTTGCAATCTGATCAGTCCATTCAATGACTTCGGTAAATTGACTTTTAAAAAATCCGAATAAACCCATGCTTAAGCTCTCCTAGTAGTTCTATATCTTGGTAACTAAATTTGAGTATAGGTACTATTATTATACCATTTTAAAACCTCATGATAGAGAATTGATACAAAAGGTGACGCTTTACAATAAAAAAGGTACAATGTAATGAATAATCATTCATATTCATAAAGGGGATTTTCCATATGATACAGAAAATTATTATTCCAACACCTTTCGCAGTCGGCGATGTCAACGCATTTCTTATTAAAGGAGATACACTGTCACTTGTCGATGCTGGGCCTAAAACCCCTGAAGCATATGAAGCTTTGAAACGAGGCATCAAGAGTGCCGGTTATACATTTAACGATATCGAACAAGTCATTTTAACACATCATCATCCTGATCATGCTGGCTGGATTGATGCGTTTGATAACGCTAAAATTCTTGGTCATGTGTACAACGATTTATGGCTGAAGAGGGATGAAGCATTTTTTCGCTATCATGATACGTTTTATCTCGATCGCCTTATCGAAGAAGGCGTACCTGAACAGTACCTTATATGGGTTAAGAAGATGAAACGATCTGTGGATCTTATGGGCGAACGTCCGTTAGATGGGATACTTGCAGAGGGGGATATGCTTCCGGGGCATCCTGGATGGGCTATTATGGAAACACCAGGACACGCACAGAGTCATATCGTGTTATGGGATGAAAAAAATAAGACGATGATTGGTGGAGACTTAGTGCTTGAAAAAGTGTCTTCAAACCCATTAATCGAGCCGCCACTTGATCCTGCGCAAGGACGCCAGCATTCTTTACTGCAATACAACGAATCGTTGAAACGTCTTCTTACTTTACCAGTAGACATTATATATACTGGGCATGGCAATGAAGTACGCAATGCTCACGAACTTATTGAAAGTCGATTGGTGAAACAGCGCGAACGGGCATTGAAGGTGCTTGCGATGATGGACAATGGCTCACGGACAATTTTTGAATTGACACGAGAACTGTTCCCAGCTGTCTATGAAAAAGAACTAGGTCTTACTCTCTCTGAAACGATTGGGCAAACAGATTACCTTGTAGATAAAGGTCTAGCTCGTGAAACACGCGATGAACGTGGAGTCCTACATTATGAACAAGCATAAATCGATTGTCATAACAGGCGCGACTAGCGGGGTTGGATACGCACTGACGAAACGGCTGTTGGCTGAAGGCTACGAAGTGTGGGCGACGGGCAGGGCACTTGCTGTTTTAGAGGAGCTGCATCTTGAAGGTGCGCATACGATTGTTGCAGACTTATCGAAAAGAGAAGACGTCGAGCAATTGATGACTAAGATCGGTTCACCCGATATCGTCATCTTTTCAGCGGGCGTTGGCTCATTCGATTTCGCGCATGAAACGTCTGATGAAGCGATACAAAGCATGATGACTGTAAACGTCATCGCACCTATGCAGCTTACTAAACTACTATTGCCGAGCATGATGAAGCGGCGCAGCGGCCATTTAATTTTCCTCGGTTCCCAAGCTGGAAAAGTGGCAACACCCAAGGCTTCTATATATGCTGCCTCTAAGCATGCCATTATCGGTTATACGAACGCGCTTCGTATGGAAGTGGCAGCATTCGACATCAATGTGACAACTATTAACCCAGGTCCGATTGACACACCCTTTCTCGATCTCGCAGATGAAACAGGTACTTATCGTACATCACTTGGCAGGCATTTATTGACTGTGGAAACCGTGGTCGATGCAGTGGTTAAAACAATAGGGAAACCGGTTCGCGATGTGAATTTACCTTGGTATATGGGTGTCACGAGTAGAATGCACGCAATCGCGCCAACACTTGTCGAGCGGTTAGGGCGCAAGTATTTTATGAAGAAATAAAAAGAAAATATTTTTAAAAATGCCGGTGTGGACAAACCGGTTTTTTGCTTTGAGAGAGAATGGGAACAAAAAATGGTTCAGTTCATTTTTAAAAGTGTACATATATCTGATATATGAAACCTCGCTAGTGCACATACAAACAAATCGCTCGCTAATTGTATATTCTTCTGCATATGATACATTCCCGTACGAGGTATTATTTAGCAGCATTTAAGAACAAATGTTTAGTTGATAACTTAAGGAAGGGAAGGTCTTTGAAAGAAGGAGAAACATCGCGACCGAAAATAGTATTGATATATGTACTGGCGAGGTGTATGATTATTTAAAATATTAGGGGTTGTGTGATTATGAAGTTGCCTTCGTTTCAACATGCTGTTGGATTTAGTGTTGCTGATGCCCTATGCTTGTTCTTGTTAAGCACTACTCTTGAACGAGAAAATTATTCAAAAGCACTCCATGAACACTTCAACTTAGTTTTCCCAGGACGTTCCGTTTCCTATGAGTATGTCGCACGTACTGCTAACACATTAGAAAATAACGGCTTTCTTCTCTCTAGAACAGAAGGTCGCAAAAAAATATTTAGAATTACGGAAAAAGGAAAATCTCGTCTTCAGGAATACAAAAATATCTATGCGCTTCGGTTTAATGAAGTTTCGACTGTCATTGATCGGTTCTATAGCTTTTTAACCCAAAATGGACCGCTACCACAGGCTGTTATTGAGCCACTACACAAAGACTTTAGGTCGTTTATTTCAAAGTTACTATCTGTAAAAGATGTTGTTCGATTTATGGCATTGCGACTTAGCTTAAATCGTAGATCTTTTCACATGGCCGAGGTTCAGGAGCAATTGAATATTTTGTTTGGTTGGTCTCCGTCAAATGGCTATTTGTATAATATAGCGCGCGAAATGGAAGAAACCAACTTATTGGTTGGATTCTGGCCGGATGAAAGAAGGACTGTTCGTAAATTATACAAAACGGATGAAAGTGAGCAATTCTACATAATCGTATCAGCTTCATTGACTGAACGGATCACTCAAGTCCGTAGTTACTTACACTATATTATAAAAATGGTTTAAATCACACATATAGTTATCGTATTTGTAATAGTCATATTGCCATTTAGACATAAAAAATAATCCAACTATGTGTGAACAGATCAATTAGAATGGATTATTTATAAGTTTGATTGTTAGAATTTAGAGTTAATTTAAAACGAGTAATAGTGTATTGTGATAGAGTACTGGTTATGATTTATCTGAAAATTTAATCTCGGGAAGGATGTTTAATTTGAGTAGTGTCGATTTAAAAGCACGGTCGCCGTGGTCAACCTTAAATCAAGTTCAAAGCGTAAGCCTCTCTCCACCTGAAGCACAATCCATTAACGGTGAAGTTAGCATACCAGGGAGTAAAAGTCTCACAAACAGGGCGTTAATACTGGCGTCTTTAGCTAACGGGACCACAACCTTATCCGGAATTTTAAAAAGTGATGATTCATATTGGTGTATTGATGCACTCAATAACCTTGGCATCAAGACCGAACTAAAGGGAGATACAATTACGGTATATGGTAATAATGCAGTTTGGCCAAATGAAAATGCGAATTTATACGTAGGTGCTGCAGGCACTATTGCCCGTTTTCTTCCTGGTGCACTAGCAGTTTCAAAAAACGGGAGTTGGGTTATAGAGGCAAGTAACAGTATGAGTGAACGTCCTATAAAACCTTTAATCGATGCGCTTACCAAAATGGGCGCACAGATCGATTATCTAGATAAAGACGGCTATTTCCCTCTCCGAATAACGGCCAACGAACTCACTGGAGGTTCCGTCAGTATATCTGGCAAACTTTCAAGTCAATTTATAAGTGGCGTGCTACTCGCAAGTCCATATGCAAAAAAAGACGTAACCGTAACTATCCCGGATCACATTGTTCAGCCAGACTACGTTGAAATTACTTTAAATCTAATGGAGAAATTCGGAGTAAAAGCACAATTCACTGAAGACCTTAGGGAAATCATTATTCCTAAATCCGAATACAAGGCCTGTGATCTCAAGTTAGAGGCTGATGCTTCAACTGCAAGTTATTTTTTGGCCTTAGCTGCTATTACAAATGGTCGTGTGAAGATTACTAATCTTTCTTCTAAAAATAGCCAACCTGATATAAATATGATTAATATCTATGAAAAAATGGGATGTACTGTTACCAGAGGGAATGACTTTATTGAGTTAGTCGGAACACCGACGTTGAAGGGTGGGTTTGAAATTAGCATGCTCGATATGTCAGATCAGACGCTGACGTTGGCTGCGATTGCCCCATTTGCAACGGGTCCAATTACAATACGAGATGTTGAACATATTCGCTATCATGAATCCGACCGAATTAGCGCTATTTGTACAGAATTACAAAAACTTGGTATCAAGGTAAAAGAGTATAAAGATGGCCTAACTGTTTATCCTGGAACGCCACATGCTGCAACGTTGGATTCCTATGACGATCATCGAGTGGCGATGTCGTTAGCATTGATTGGCGCGAAGGTTCCAGGCATCGTCATTAATGATCCCGGCTGCGTATCAAAGACTTGTCCAACCTATTTTGACTTACTGCGTCAACTGGGTGTAGGTGTTGAGTATCACTCACTAAATTGAAAGTAGAGAATAACAATACAACCCACCATCTTTACTTCGAAGAAATGATTTACTGTAATAGTAAGACGGATGGAGGAACACATTTATGCGTCAAGAAGTAGATCGCGCAATTGAATTACGTATAGAAGGTAAGCACAAGGAATCGAACGAAATACTGTTAACTTTGGTGAAAGTTTATCCAGAGGATTCATTCATCAACTATCAATGTGCGTGGAGTTTTGATGTATTAGGGGAAGAATCACAAGCAGTACCTTTTTATGAAAAGGCTATCCAACTAGGACTACCTGAACAAGAATTAGAGGGAGCTTTTATAGGATTAGGAAGCACCTATCGAACATTGGGATATTACGAAAAGTCTAAAAAAATATTTCTAAAAGCAATGGAGCAGTTTCCAGACAATCGAGCCATCCAAGTGTTCTACTCGATGACACTATATAATTTAAAAGAGCATGATGGAGCCATGGAGTTACTACTTAAATGCTTAACTGATACGACAGTAGATCAAGAGATTTTAAGTTATAAGAAAGCAGTTGGTTTTTATTCCGATAAATTAGATCACGTTTGGAGTTAATCGTGTCCATCAAAGGAATTATATCGGTATTTTTTAAGGATCTTCGTGATTTTGAATAGGGGATGAAGTAGTTGTATGAAGACATAGCTGAAAATGAATTAAAGGTATTAAAAGTCATTGCTGAAACGTTAAATCGTTCGAATGACTTAAATAACATGCTTCAATCTGTACTTATTGAATTATTAAAAGTAACTGGGTTGGCAACAGGATGGATATTTCTTGTTGATGAAAAGCCCCGATATAGTCTTGTGGCAAGTGCAAATTTACCCGCTGCACTGTCATTTGAAAATAACAAACGGATGCGTAAGGGTACATGTTTTTGTTTAAATGAATATTGGGATGGAAAGCTGACTGAACCAGTTAATATGATAGAATGCAAATGCAAACGTTTGGAGAATGCCGTGAAGTATTCGTGGGGAGATACGAATGGGATTTCCCATCATGCGACGATTCCTTTATCGGCTGGAACAGAAAGGTTTGGCATTTTAAACGTTGCATCTCCGGGAAAGAAACAATTTTCTAAGGGAGAACTAACCTTACTTCAATCGGTGGCTTATCAAATAGGAACGGCAATAAAAAGAACTCAATTATATCATTCTCAAAAGAACCGCGCAGAAAGTTTTGAGAAACTGGATGAAGTGATTCGCTTTATTTGGGGAATTTCTGATGTACAAGAGCTACCGGGAAAAGTAGTAGAAGCTAGCGAGAAAGTATTTCAATGGCCAGTGATTGCTTTTTATATGAAAGAAGGTAGTGGGCTACGGTTACATGCCCTTAATAAAGAACTAAAAACAGATACTAGTATTCGAGTTTCAAGCAGTTCCAATAATGATATTAGTAAGGCTTATTTTGAACAAAAAATTATTAAAAATAAGTCAGCCCATCACCAGCTTCTTGCGCTGGGACTCCCAGGGCAAGAGGCGTCTATTGCGATACCATTGTTAACTTTGGGGGAAGTGCAACGAGGGGTTCTCTTTGTTGCTGGAAAAAAGGAAACGATTTTATCGGATAGTGAAATAGAAGTGTTGAAAGCGCTATCCGACCATATTTCTTTAGCTATGGAAAGTATTCTAGTTAATGAAAAACGACAAGAATTGTTATTGTATGAGGAACGTAATAGGCTTGCACGGGATTTACACGATTCTGTAAACCAGAAACTATTTTCATTGTCTTTAACAAGCAGTGGTGTGAAGGCAATGATTCTAAAAGACGATACACTTCTAAGAGAAGCCATGAACGATATTCAGCAGCTTTCTCAGGATGCATTAAAAGAAATGAAATCACTTATCTGGCAACTTCGTCCAGCCGGAGTAGAAATGGGTTTAATTGCAGGTTTGAAAAAATACGGAAATAACCTTGGATTAGCTGTGTCCGGTTATGTTGAAGGCGTACACAATTTGTCTCGGGCAATCGAAGAAACACTTTGGCGTATTGGTCAGGAAGCCTTAAACAATATAAAAAAGCATGCTGATACACGTCAAGTGTTCCTCAGATTACATACAACTAATGATGGTGTTTTTTTTGAAGTTTCAGATCAAGGGAATGGTTTTCATCTTGATAAGCTATTCAACGAAAAATGGTCACTTGGCCTTATTAGTATGAGGGAACGTGCAGAATTGGCAGGAGGATCATTGGAAATTCAAAGCAGTCCTGGTGAAGGAACGACATTAAACATTATCATCCCTTGGCTGGACAAAGAAGGAAGTGATTGCCATGGCTATTAAAGTTTTACTAGTTGATAATCATCTTGTTGTGTTGCAAGGATTGCGCTTTTTTCTAAATACCCAAAACGACATTGAAATAGTTGGAGAGGCGAATAATGGACTAAAGGCACTTGAGGAAGTTGGTAAATTAAAACCTGACGTTGTTTTAATGGATCTGATGATGCCTATCATGGATGGAATTGAAGCAACGAAACAAATTAAATCAACATACCCGGATGTAAAAGTAATTGTTTTAACAAGCTATTTCGATCAAGATCATGTACTTCCTGCACTTAGGGCAGGTGCAATTGGTTACCAACTGAAAGACATTGAACCTGATGAATTGGTCGAAGCTATTCGCGCAGCATACCAAGGTCTAACTCGACTTCATCCCATAGCAACAAATTTGTTGTTGGCAAGTATATCCACTAATGGTCAACCAACAGATTCAGAGACCAGAATAGCAGAACTCACAAAGCGTGAAATAGATGTTTTGAATCAAATTACGCTTGGAAATAATAATAAAAAAATTGCTTTGGAATTGAACATAACAGAAAAAACAGTGAAAACACATGTGAGTAACATATTAAGTAAACTTGACCTAAATGATCGAACACAAGCTGCTATTTTCGCGATAAAAAACTGTATTTTTGATAATTAAGAATAGTTTCATACGAAAGTCGTAGAACCCCTACATTAATAGTAGGGGTATTTTGCTGCCATTATTCATTCAAAATCCCGAAGACTGCGGGGGCTATCTAGCTGTATCATTAATCTTGAGACTAAGATAAAACAAGGGAGGAACTAAACCATGGATTTTAATGGATATGTTGTTAGTTACGAAGTAGAGACACGGAAAAAACAAGTAGATGCAATTGCTGATAGGAATAGAAAATGTGGAAAGCCTGCAATCTCCAATAATAATCAGACGGCAAAAAAAAGCCTGCGTTTCAATCTATTTACCCAAAAAATCAGGATTGATTGTTGTAATTGCGATTTTTAAATCTAAGTGATTGTTCTAGTATGTTGGAAATAATTAGCGATTTTGCAAAGTTAAAAACAAATTCTAAGGAGGAGTTACGATTAAATGGAAATAAAATTAGTCGTTTTGAGAACCAATAAGTTAATGGAAATGAAAAAATTCTATGTTGACACTTTAGGATTCTCTTTAATTAAAGAAGATATGGTTAGCTTTCGAATAGCTGTTGGCACAAGTGAGTTAGAGTTTACCACAAATGAAACAGAAGGTAACCCCTTCTATCACTTCGCCTTTAACATTCCAGCTAATAAATTTACAGAAGCAAAATCGTGGACAAAAGAAAGAGTAATTCTAACGGTTGAAGATGATAAGGATGAAGTTCAATTTCTTCAATCACATGCACTATATTTCTATGACCCTGCTGGCAATATCGTAGAGTTTATATCAAGACATTTAGTATCCAAAGACAGTTTGATACCTTTTTCAATCAATAGTATAGCCAATATAAGCGAAATTAGTTTAATTGTAAATGACTCAATAGATGCAAGTAAACAGCTGAAGAGAATTGGAGTTACTGAACATGAAAATAGTGAAATAAGCAAGGAACAGCTTAATTTTATGGGAGAGAAAGAAAAAGGGGTATTCCTATTATTAACTGAGCCTGGGAGGAAGTGGTTGTTTTCTGATAAACTGTCTACGATTCATCCACTTGAAATTATATTAATAAACAACCACAAAATTGTCATCGATTCGGATAATGAGTTACAGATTTATCCGAACGATAAGGCTACAAATATGTATTGATTACCTTTTATGCTGAGTAGAGGAAAATTATGGTGACTGAATATTTATAAAGTGTAGATTTGTTGATACAATTAATGAAATAAGAATTATACTGAAAGGATTGGGATTATGGGAAATCAATGGCCAGCAGAAATGCAAGTTGCACAAGTTCGAGTGGCACGTCCTACGGATCAGTTAAGAGAGGTTGAAGAGTTCTATTGTGAAGGAATTGGTCTACGTAAAGTGGGTTCATTTGAAGGACATGAGGGATATGATGGTTTAATGATTGGGCTTCCTAATACGACCTATCATTTAGAATTTACACAACATATTGATGGCAGTCCATGTCCGGTCCCTACGAAAGATAATTTGCTAGTTTTATATATTCCGGATAGTAGGACTATAGAAGAAATCGCAAATAGGCTGAAATCTATGGGATATGATTCAGTACCTCCTGAAAATCCATATTGGGCAAAATTAGGGATAACCATAGAAGACCCGGACGGTTGGAGAATTGTCTTAATGAACACGCCTGGCATAGCGTAAAATAATAAAGACTAATTTGATTGTATTTGGAGTTCTCAGTGAATTAATGTATATACAGTAGGGTTAATTTAACTGGAGGCTTCACAAGTCATTAATACATCAGGCCCCCTTACTTCTCGCATTAATGGAGCTAACAAACTTTTATAGGTCTAAAGCAATCGAATGGTATTTTAATAAAGATTGCATGTAGTCAGTGTATCCATCAGAGAATATACTTGATATTTTTAGAATTAATCATTTAAACAATCGTATGTATTGAGAATAAGTATAAATGGGAGTGTCAGTAGTGAGACCGAAGCTTACAAAAAACAGTAATGTTCAAGAGTTTAAAGACTTTTACTGGTTGAAAGAAGAGCTACAATTATATTGTAGGGAGAATGGAATAAGTTCAACTGGGTCTAAGATGGAAATTTCAGATAGAATTGAACTATTTCTTCGAACAGGAGAGATAACAAAACCATTGAGAAATTCAAAAGTTAAGAAGATACTTTACACGCAAAATGAATTGAACCTTGAAACATTCATTACGGAAAATCATCGTTGCAGTCAAAACGTAAGAGCCTTTTTCAAGATAGCGATTAATTCTAAATTTCACTTTTCCACTTATATTCAAAACTATATTAAGAAAAATGTAGGAAAGACTTATCGTGATGTTGTAATTGCTTGGTATGAAGAAGAAGATCGAAAGAAAGCCCCATCGTATAAGAAAAAAATCGGACCTCAATTTGAATACAATCAATTTACGAGTGATTTTTTCGCAGACTCTAAAAATAAGGGTAAAAGTCGTCAAGAAGCAATTGATGCCTGGAATCACCTTAAAAAGCTTCCTGGGAGTAACAAATATACATCTGACAAATAGCCGCTTTTTAGCTCTTATGAGTATTTGGTTCTATAAGAAAAATGATAGTGGAGAGCTACTTATCACCAATTAATGTTGCGATAATAGGGCTCTTATTACTTACCTAACGATCAGGCTAGTTCAATAATAAGAAGTGTTTTAAATATCAAATAGTACGCACATCGGTGACAAAATAACGTATCAGTTTTGTAAATTATCGGCTGGGTTTATATGCTCTATCTCGCCTACAAAATGGCTACATCAAAACCTACTGTAAACCAGACAACTACTTTTATGTCATACTTTCTTATGCGATTTTTATATCCAAAAATTGTTATAAATATTTATATTTTCAACCTTTTCTTACAGAACCACCTACGCCAAAGATAACGTCAGGGGATGCTGAAATACCATTATACAATAATGAATGGGTGAACGCTCAATCACTATTGTGCAGTCATTAAATTTAGGGAGGAATAGCTTCTGGAAAAATCTAGTGTTATTTTCTTTGAAAGAAAATTTCCAAGTGCAAATATGATTCTTATTAAGGATCAGCTTCCGATCCTTATTGATACTGGTTTTGGGAGCGAAGCAGAAGAGACAGAACAACTAATTAAAAAGGTAGGCGTTTCACCAGAAGAATTATACCTCATTGTGAATACGCACTATCATAGTGACCATGTAGGAGGCAATTTTCATCTTCAAAAAAATTATGGTGTTAAGATTGCTGCTCATAAATGGGAAGCTGATTTAATTAATTCTAATGACATTGAAGCATGTAGTTCAGAATGGTTAGATCAGCCTGTAGAACCTTATCGAGTCGATATAATGCTCTCAGATAACGATGAGATAAATACAGGTAGCAAAATTTTGAAAGTGCTGCACACACCGGGACATACTTTAGGGCATATTTCTTTATATGAACCTGAAGAAGAGATATTAATTTGCGGGGATCTCTTTCACAAAAATGATATCGGATGGTTAAATATCTTTCGCGAGGGAATTGGATCTATCCAACGATCTATAGAAAGTTTGGATCGATTGTCCTTGCTCCGGATTCAAAAGGCATATTCGGGACATGGACCTCAAATGGAGAATCCTCAGGCTTCTATTGATGCAGCAAGGGAGCGTTTTGAAAAGTGGCTAAGTATACCAGAAAAAGTTTCATGGCATGCTTGCAAGAGGATTTTTTCATTCACATTAATTATTAAAAACGGATTAGCAAAAGAAGAAATCGATAACTACCTACTAAACTGTGGTTGGTTCCAAGATTTTGCACGCCACTCTTTTCAGCTTCGACCAGAAGAATTTATTCAAATCCTGATCAATGAAATGATTCGTTCCGGTGCAGCAACCTGGCACAATAATCAATTCATCGCTACCGCACCACACCAAGCACCACAAGAAGAATGGATGAATCGGAATACAAAACCTATAGATTGGAAATCTAGCTATTTTATCATATAACTAAAACAAGTATGAAGTGAATTAAAAACAGTGTACCCTATCATATAGCAATGGTCTCTTTTTTGAAACGAAAAATGATAGTAGAATATTATCGTTAATTATCGTAATATTCTAGTTATTAACCACCATACAGTATACAACTTTTAGGGGTGATTTATATGACATTAAAAGTAGGAGATATAATTTCATTTGAACGGACATTTACAGTAAGGGATGTTGAATTGTTTTTGGAGATTTCAGGTGATGAAGGGATTCATCATATTACCCCAGATGAACAGGGAAGACTTGTAGTTCAAGGGTTATTAACGGCAACTCTACCAACAAAAGTAGGTGGAGATCATAATGTACTAGCTCAAACGATGAATTTTGAGTTTTTAAGACCAGTGTTCACTGGAGATACAATAATTTGTGAAGTTAAAATTCAAAAATACGAAAGGCAACAGAATAATAAAAATAGAACTGCTTTAATTGCATCGTTTTTATGTGAAAATCAGAATGGGAAAGAAGTATTGAAAGGGGATTTTTCTGGTATAATACTTTCTTCTCATTAAAATAAAACGACAAACTGTGCTAAATGGCAACACTAAAAGAAAAACGTTTTTTTATATTTTTTAAAATAGAGTGAATAACGTCAAGTTATTGGTTCAGATTATTTGTTGGTTCAAAAGACTTATTATTCAGTAATTAAACATTGCAATATACGTTTTCTGGCCTATTAACGGAATAATCTTCACCTAAGCCTACACACATTTTTTTGCGAGTTAAGAGATAATAGGTGATTCTAAAAATGCTGTGGGCGACAGAAATACAGCACGTTTATACCTTTTCGTGCATCTGTACGCCTACACATTGTTTCAAGTATTTACAGAGTGAGCGGCTTCTACTAGACGGACCTTTAATATGTGTGTTCTTTTTTCCTTTTACCAACAGCTTCGTTATGGCAAGGTACTAATCTTGCCCAAGAACTTAGATGGGGAGAGCATAGAAATTAAATCCGACATTGGTTCCGATTTCAGCCAAGATTTTTCCAGTAATACGAAGGGACATTCCAGGAATGGAATCCACCCGTAAAATATCTTCTTGGTGTAGCACTTATTTCGAGGTACATGTATGTCTAATGAGCAGGTTATTTTAACGCTCAATTCCATTATGTGGAAAACGGAATAAATATAAGGACGTATTTTACATTTATTGAAAATTAATGATATCATAGTTGTAGAGATTGAATATTTCATATATAGAGAGAAGGAATTCAATGATTTTTGAGTTAAGTAAGGATTTGAGAAAAAAGCTTATCCCAATGTTCGATGGTATGGACAGTACTATTATACTTTCATGTCTTCAAGGGCATATGGGAACAACGTGGGTGGACGATCTTGAAAATCCTACAGTTGCACAAATAACTGTGGGGATATTTGTTTTTTTTGCTGGAAATCCTACTACAAAGACAGCAGAAGAACTTCTGTGCAATCTGTCAGATTATAATCTTGTTATAGTAAATACAGAGGATTGGAAAAAACAAATCGAAACAGTACATAAAGGTTCAATTGAGAAGTTTCAACGATTTAAATTTTATAAAAATCCAGAACACCTCAATAAGAGTCACATACAGACCTTATTATCTCCATTACCAGAAGGATATGAACTGAAAAAAATAGATGCGGTGATAGCAAAAGAAGCATCTTTGCATGAGTTATCAGAAGATTTTACAACTCAGTTTAATTCTATAGATGATTTTATTAATCTTGGAGTAGGTTTTGTAATTTTGAATGAGGGACAAGTCGTATGTGGAGCAACATCATTTAGTATTTATGATGATGGAATTGAGATTGAAATTGCTACACATCCTCAACATAGAAGAAAAGGTTTAGCAACAATAACAGCCTCCGCGTTGATATTAGACTGCCTGGATAGAGGATTCTATCCGAGTTGGGATGCGGCTAATAACGAATCTGTTAAATTAGCTGAAAAACTCGGCTATATTTTTAAAGAGTCATATGATACGTACTTCATTGAATATGTGAAATAATACCATTCACTTTTATGTGAATTTACTCTGCTCTCAAAATAGGATGGGTGCTACAATTATGTAGAATTTAGTCGGTTTTTGAATTTCGAATTAATCAACAGTTATAAACGTCTTTGAACCTCATTATCCCGATTTTTAAACGTAATTAAAAATAACCATAACATTGGTATGCCTTATAATTTACGACTTTATATTTGCATTTTGTTCGTCACCTGATGACTTGAATGTAGAAACATTTTCTTTACTAAAACAGATGTCTATTGAGAAATAAAACTTATAGAAGAAGTTATTTTCCAACTGTATACTCGGATTGAAAGTTGTATTAGAGTCGATCACATGGATTAGAGGACTAACTAAAAGATTAGGAATACTGGGGGAAATTGAGCTAGCAAGGGCTTACTGATTCCACAAAGTACAGCCCCTTATGTCAGAATTTCAACGACATAAGGGGCTGTACTTGTTCATGTTCTAAATATACTCTCCAAAACCTTCCGATTTCCATGAATGAATCGCATGACGTTCCTTCTCGAAGACCTTCTCCAAGTAAATCATCGTCGTTTCAATCTTCTCGTGTCCAAGTGATCTCATGATGTCGTATATATCTACTCCATTTAGCTTTGAAATGATCGCAAATGCGTGTCGGAATACGTGTGGGGTGATTTTCATCGTTTGATCCGATAACTTCAGCTGCTCTAAACTTGTAATCTCCTTTTTCACATACTGCGATAAATACGAGGGGGAATAAGCTCGTCCTGTATTCGTTGTAAAAAGAGGATCACCCAGTTTAGCTTGTTCTATTGGCAGCAGGCCCCGTGCATGGCGGAAATTCCGTATGCTATGTACCACTTTCTCTTTCAGCGGAACATGCCGCCTCTTATTACCTTTCCCCAACACATCAAGATAATAGCCACCTTGAATAGCATCCACTTTTAAGTCTTTCACCTGCAAGATACAAAACTCTTCATTCCGAATTCCTGTAGTTGTAAGGACATGGATTATCATAAACATGACTGGCTGTTTCATGTCCCTAAACGTATTAAGTAGCGTAACGACATCGACTGGACCTAAATCACGATTAGGTCGATCATCTTTTCGAACTGTAGCAATCCTTAGTCCCTGGTGAATCGGTTCCTGGATATAACCAGTGCGATGCAGAAATGCAAAAAAGGCTTTCAGTATCGTCGTTTTCCGTTCAAGTGTGGCGGGAGAGTATGAACCTTTACTAATCACATACGGACTTTCAGTTGCTAACCACTCCTGATACTTTCTTAAATGACGCGATTGAAGTGATTTAAACAGAGAACCTTCTATTATATAGGCAACATCTACATCAATTTCTGTACTGTACGTGAAGAGCTGTTCGATGAAGAGTAGAAGCTCACGCTCATACTCACGAACAGTCCTCTCCGTACGGTCATTTTTTTGGTTCAAGTGGCGGCGTTCGTAAAGAAACCATTTCATCATGTCCGGATCCGTAAAATCATGAAAAGCCAGTTGTCCTTCTTTCTCAGCCTCATCTAATCGACTTTGAAGAGCAGGTAAAGTTGCTTGATTTTGTAATTCTATTTTTAAACTATTCATTTGTAACTGTTTGGTATCACTCGTTAAAAAATTCAATAACCTTAACACTCCTTTTTCAAAATCCAAAAATTATGTATTATATTGTTTTAGAATACAATCAATATTTTTAACCCTATTTTGAACTTTATTAACCACTCTATTTCGAATAGTATGGTTAATTGATATTTCAATAAACAAATTTATGGAAATCTCATTTCCAGCAATTTTAGTTCATGTTTTTCAAAAAAACCTAACGCTCATTTTATAAATCGATATGTAATGGTATTACGATGTTTTGTAATACAATCAATATTTTTAACCCTATTTTCAACTTTAATTAACATACTATTTTGGATTTCAGCGTAAATCGCTCGGTTTTAGAAATACATTCTTGTTGCAGGTATTTACAGCTGATATTTTTGAATCTGTAAATAAAAAACAGTTAACACTGTTTTTTATCAATCCAAAAATATTCCTTTATATAGTTTAATAATACAATCATTTTATAGGTAAGTGCATTTAGTTTCTATCAACATATCCATTCTATCATAAATTTAATCTGATATAAAAAAACAGTTCCTTTGTTTAGGTTATATATTATTTGTATCTAGAAAGAATGTATTCTAATATGATATGCATTTGCTATTGTAATTTATATACGTTAAACTAGTAGTAATAATGTGTAATAATATAATGAGTTACTCTAGTATTTTAGTATCTATTTTATTCATATTAACTATACTTATATTTATAATAGTTAACATTAATGAGATGTAGTAAAATAGTGTTATCATCCAGATAAATTTAAATTACTATATGAAAACGATCATTTTAAACGCTTAATTTAGTAAAAAAAGCACTATTTATTTGTGTTTTTATATAAAAATACTTAGTAAAACGCAATGAAATACGCATGAAATGCCCAGTATTCACATCATATTCATTCGACAGACAGGGGAAATTCACTTGAAAAATTGGTACACGAGGCAAGAGGTAGCGGACATACTTGGTATTTCTAAGGCTACTGTCTACCACTATGCTAAACAAAAGAAAATCATCAAAATACCAAATCTACATCGTCTAATACGCGAAGCTAGGTACAAACAGGAAGAAGTAGATGCGCTTGCGATTGAACGCCAACGCCATCAGCCGTTGGGTCTACGGCCTTCTACACTCGCTAAGCAGCTGGGCGTCACAACGCAACGTATATACGCCCTAATTCGAGAGACAACTCTACCCGTGGATGAATTGCCAGTTGGCGATGAGCGTACCATCTATTCCATCCCTGATGAAACGGCGGCGTGGATCCAACAAGAAATCGAACGAACTGCATCTACGCGCGGGACACGAGTTGAATTTTATGATGCTAAATTTGACATCGTACTTTATCAGCTTTTCCGCACACAACAGGGACAAGATATGCGTGTTTTACGCAACGACAACCAAGAATGGGGGTTCTATTTGCAATCGCGTACATGGATACCATTTACGAATGGTATCCATATTTATCAGTATGAGGCGGTGTATCCGATTCATCGTCCCAACAGTAGAGTAAGAGGGTATACAGACTTCTTATTGCCAAAAGATTTACAAGAATCGTTTGATTTTCTTGATTTCATCTACCAAGTATGGGGGATCGAAAACATCCGCATCCGCGAGCAGGAGACACACATCAATCTGTCGATAAAAAGCGGTGTAATCACATTGCCTATAGCGGTACCAGACATTCTTACAGAGAGTATTATCAAGAAATTTCTCGTACTAGGTGATATTGTGTTCGGAGAAGCTGAGTGGACGCTAATTAGCGGTTATCGGCGTACGACATTTGATTTACCTAACAACCTGCTAGATGAATTACAAGAGATTTCTAAAGAAAAAGGTCTGTCTATGAGTGAATATGTGGAAGAGGCAGTACGGGAGAAGATTGCAAGAGAAGAAACAATCGAATAAAGAATGCCTTATTTCCCCAAAAAAAGAGCTGATTTTCAGCTCTTTTTTTGTTGAGCATAAATATTTTGGGGATGTTAATTAGGAAATATATATATTACTCATAATATTATTATGTAAACTAAAGTCGCTTTTTGAATTATAAATTAATGTTCCATGCATCAATAAAAAACGGAAACTTGTTTTCATGAAGAGGAAAATCACCTAATAAGAGGAATTTCGCTGTTTTTGTCGAATAATAATGACTTAGGTTCATACAGAACTAGTAGAAAATGATCGTTCATGAAGGGGGAGATTTATATGTTTACTTATCACATTGATGAAAAAACAACATTAAAGATGTTAACTCCACAAGATTCGGAGTCGTTATTTTTGTTAACTGATCAATCGAAAAAGAGTTTAAGAGAGTGGCTGCCATTCATTGAACTTACGAAGTCTTCGGCAGATACAGAGGCATTTATAAAGTCAACAATGAAACAATTTAGTGATAATAATGGATTTCAAGCAGGCATTTGGCATAATGAAAAGATTGCCGGTGTCATCGGATTTCACAAGATTGATTGGAACAATAAATCGACAAGCATTGGATACTGGTTAGGCAATGGCTATGAAGGCTCGGGACTCATGACTAAATCCGTTAGTGCTTTTGTGAACCATGCAATTGTTGAGCTGGGCTTAAACCGTGTCGAGATCCGTGCGGCTGTTGAAAATAAGAAGAGTAGAGCGATACCTGAGAGGTTGAATTTTACAAAAGAAGGGTGCATTCGCCAAGCGGAATGGCTATATGATCATTATGTTGACCATGTTGTTTATGGCATGCTAGCTGAGGATTGGCTTGAAATTGAGTAAACTAAATGCTAAATGGCCAATTACAAAATATACATGGGTAAGTAATATAGTACTAGCAATTCGTTTTGCTCATAATAAAGACTCTGAATACGATTCACTTTTAACATGGTATGAAACTCCATTGAGAATAATGGTAACAGGTAGAATTAGTAGTAGGGTCTTAAAGAATAGAGCCCATTCTTCGGTAGTGCCATAATCAGAATAAATGATCAACAATTCAGAATTAAATTATAGTGAAATCAGATGATTCATAAGTATAATAATTCAGGAGGGAACTACATGAGTATTCTAAAAGCAACGGTAAGTGACCTTGATTCTTTAGCCGAGCTTTTTGATTTGTATAGGCTATTTTATCAGCAAAAATCTGATCTAAGCGGTGCAAGGAAGTTTATCAAAGAAAGGTTACATAACGAGGAGTCGGTCATCTTTATTGCTTATGATGGAAGTGATTCTATTGGTTTTGTACAACTTTATCCGTCATTTTCATCGGTAAGTATGAAACGGACATGGGTGCTAAACGATTTGTATGTGAAAGAAAATGGTCGTGGCAAAGGATTTGGCGAGAAATTAATACGAACAGCGATTGCTTTTGCGGAGGAGACGGATGCAAAAGGAGTTCTGCTTGAGACAGGTAAAGAAAATGTAACAGCTCAAAGTCTTTATGAAAAAATCGGGTTTAACAAAGAAACTAATCATTTTTACTTTTTTAGTGTTTAATGCTAAATATATGGGGGGGACTAACGTGACTGGAATACATATCTTACAGAAATTTGGTTTTTATGCAAAGGAGGAACCTGCAAGTATCTATCCTTTTTCGCCAGTTTATCGGGTTAATGATGCAATTATAAAGAAAACACAGCACCCTATGGAAAGGGCACGTCGATTGATGACGTATACAACTTTTTTAAAAGAAAACAGTGTTTTAATCGTAACACCAGCACTTGCAACGTCTAATAACCCTCAAACGATTGGTGATGATACATACGTTGTCTATCCATTTATTGAAGGAGCAACCTATTCAGGTACAGAGACAGAAATTATAGCAGCGGGCGAGCTTTTAGGAAAAATACACGCTCTTTCGCCTACAAGAAATACATTTGACCTGAAAGAATACGATGTTTTTGATTTCAATAAGGATGAAGTGACGGAGAGTGTTGAGAAAATAGCGAAAAATGCTGCAAGCCATCATTTTGAAATGGATGAACTCCAACTAAAAGAGAAGCTATTACAAATAGTATCCCAACAAGATGAACTTAAAAGTAGTGGCATGACATCTGTAGCAACCCCTCATGATTTCAAAGCGAATAACTTAATCTATACCCCGGAGCCCTATTTAATTGATCCAGACAATGCAGCGTGGGTGCCACGCATCTTCGATTTAGCATTGGCGTTACTACTATTTCATAACGAATTAACAACAGCTCCTGATGTACCATTCACACCTGCACGATGGCAGCTATTCATACAAGGCTATACGAAATCAGTGACATTTACTGATGTAGAATATGCTTATTGGCAATATGCAGTGGAGCATGTCTTTTTGGATGAAGTCATGTGGCTGATGGCCGATGTAGAAGAGGATTGGGAAAATACGTCTCAACGGATTCTTTTCGGTGGTCTACTCAAGATATTGTTTGATACTTCAAGCTATGGTCTTGGTTGATTAAAAAAGTGCTCAAACCAATTATGGGTTGAGCACTTTTTGGTGATGCCTATATATTTTTCACCATAACTTTTTCATCATTCACATCAAACTCACCGTTAAACTGAAATCCGAATTTCTGATACAAGTAAATGGCTGAATGGTTGTCCTCGTATATGCTTAAATAGATTTTTTGGCAAGAAAATTCTTGCACTAACTTTTCAATCATTGATTGTAACATGATTGTTCCATAGCCCAGGCCTTGAAAGTTAGCGTCAATGAGAAAACGGTCTAACCACACACGACTCTGTTCTTGTGCTTCTGGAAAACACCCATACATAGCAAAGCCGACTAGCTCATTGTTCGCGTAAAGGCCAACGGGTTGATAATGAGCGCATTCCTTCGCTTCCTCTAAACATTGCCTTGTGGTTTCTATAAAGTTCGTTTGTGATTCAGCCACGCTCAACCTTAAAATTTCATCTTCATTGTCTTTTGTTACGTCATGAATGGATATACTCATGACTATCATATCCTTTCTATTTCGTACCCATTGAGTTTTGTAATGGTACAATTACATCCTAAAGTATACGGTTACCATACAGTCAAGGAGGTACTTTCAAATGAGTCAGACGCTGCATAAATTTTTTACAACCGGTGAATTCGCCAAACTATGTAAAGTGAAAAAACAAACGTTGTTTCATTACGATGAAATCGGGCTACTGTCTCCCGAAATCACCAACGACAAAGGCTATCGATACTACTCGTACCACCAATTCGATGTTTTTTCCGTCATTCAACTATTAAAAGAAGTCGACATGCCGTTAAAAGAAATTAAATTATTTTTGGAAAATAAAACCCCAGTAGAGCTCATTGAACTTTTAAAAAATAAATCAAAAGAAATTGATATAAAAATTAGCAATTTGAAGGGTATACAAAAAATTATCCAGAAGAAGATTGAGCTAACAGAACGTGCATTAACCATTGATTATTCACAGATTACATTACAAGAACAAGAGGAGGAACGGATGTTTCTTAGCGGTTCGATTTTGGACTGTTCGGATAAGGGCTTCCTTAAATCAGTTTCTACATTTATCGAATTTGTCAAAGACAATCAGTTGGATATTGGTTATCCCATTGGAGCGATGGTCAGTAAAGAACAAGTCGAGCAAGGGGACTATGAAAATTATTCCTATCTCTATACGAGGATGGAACAACTGGACCCGCAAATTGCTTGTTATGTAAAACCAAAAGGCCTGTTTGTGGTGGCTTACCATAAAGGAAGCGAGGAATTTATTCATCAAACATTTGAAAAAATGCAGGATTTCATACGTACTAATAATTTAGTGCTGACCAACTACACGTATGAGGAATATGTGTTAGATGAAATATCGGTGAGTGGCAGTGAGGATTATGTCACGGAGATTATGATGCATGTTGAGCGTGTATGAATTGATCAAGATTGCATATGAGTGTAGTGCTTATAAAAAATCAAGTGAAAAAAAGTGATTGATTTAAAGGAGGAATCCTTTGAACCAATCACTTTTTTACGATTCATTATTCTTCTTACTTCTGGACTTCCTTAAAAGTTGATTTTACCGAAGTAGATTTTTTTGCACAGTAACTAATTCAACTTTTCAGTAACTTTCATTATAAACACCCGTCAAATCAGATAGAGGGGGAAGACAATCTTATGAAGAGATATCTATTCTTATTACTGATTGTCTGCATGAACTTAGCTGGGTGTGAAGCGAAGGATAAGGCGGTTGAAGGACAGATCGATAGTAAAGGCATTTTTACGGAAGTCGATGTTGAAGGAAATCGAGTTTTGGTGAATGATCCGGATATGGACTTCATTTGGCTGGCACTGCCCGATCACGGAGATATAACGAAGTTTGAAGAGGGGCATGAAGTTGTCTTATGGATAGCTGGACCAATCGCTGAATCGTCGCCAGCTTCTGCAAAAGCTTTGAATATCGAGATTGTAGAGGCGGCACAGCCTTCATTACATCCATTCGATTTTAGAAATCATGGCTTCACCTGGGCTAGTTACAATTGATGAAACTAGCTATGACATGCCGCAGGTCCAACGCAACTTGCAGAAAAATTCAAGGCAATTATTTTGGAACCGACTAGCAAAGCAAGTATACAGATAGAGCAAAATCCTGAATTAAGCGTGTATATTTGGGCTGCTGAAAGAAGTACTGACATTATAGAAGGTAATGAATTAACAGTCCCAATAACAAGTGGCCGTTATTTCTATGAAGTAGTGTCAAAATGGCCTAACGGCGAGGTGTCATACACATTTGTTGTAGAGGTGAAATAATTAGATTTTGAGGTCGTTCCATGTTTATGCATTGAATGGTATTTGAAGTAGTGGGGAACAGTTCCTATTCAAAAAAGAGTAGTTTCTATAGCTACTCTTTTTTGAATAGCTATTTTTCCGAATCTTAAGCTTTTTTAGTTGTTGGTATGTTAAAATCTATGGATATATCATTTATTAATGCATAAAGAGAGTAGGAAATCGGATGCAGAAACAAGAATTAGCGAGAGGCTTGAAAAACAGACATGTACAACTAATCGCTATTGGAGGGGCAATCGGAACAGGGTTATTTCTCGGTGCGGGAAAATCGATTCATTTAGCGGGACCATCGATTTTATTTGCTTATTTGATCACAGGACTCGTGTGTTTTTTAATCATGCGGGCTCTTGGTGAATTACTTTTAAGCAATCTGAAGTATCATTCTTTTGTTGACTTTGTACAAGATTATTTAGGTCATATGGCGGCGTTTGTCACTGGTTGGACCTACTGGTTTTGCTGGATTTCAATCGCAATGGCAGACTTAACGGCGGTTGGTCTTTACACTCAGTTTTGGTTTCCCCATGTACCACAGTGGATGCCAGGATTAATTGCACTTGTCATATTGTTACTTATGAACCTTGCAACCGTGAAACTGTTTGGCGAAATAGAATTCTGGTTTGCATTAATTAAAATCATTGCGATTTTAGCACTAATTGTTATCGGTGTTTACATGATCATCAAGGGCTTCTCCACCGACTCGGGCCCATCCAGCTTCTCGAATCTATGGAACCACGGTGGCATGTTCCCCAATGGCATCAATGGCTTTATATTGTCATTCCAGATGGTTGTGTTCGCATTTGTCGGCATTGAGCTTGTAGGTTTGACTGCAGGCGAGACAGAGAATCCGCAAAAAGTTATCCCGAAAGCAATTAATAATATCCCTATTCGGATTTTAATATTTTATATTGGCGCGCTGATTGTCATAATGAGTATTTATCCGTGGAATGCTATTAATCCTTTGGAAAGCCCTTTCGTCCAGGTCTTCGTTGCGGTTGGTATCGTTGCTGCGGCCGGCATTGTCAATTTTGTCGTCCTAACATCCGCAGCGTCGGCATGTAACAGCGCCGTCTTCAGTACAAGCAGGATGTTATATTCACTTTCCAAAGATAAACATGCACCCGTGCCATTTACAAAACTGACTTCTAATAAAGTCCCTTCCAATGCATTGTTCTTTTCAACTGTCATCATTTTAATCGCTGTTGTTTTGAACTATGTGATGCCAGAAGGAGTATTTACACTAATTACAAGTATTTCTACAGTATGCTTCCTCTTTATTTGGGGAATCATTGTCATCAGCCATTTGAAATATCGCAAAACAAGACCGGATTTAGTGAGAAAGAGTAAATTCAAAATGCCACTATATCCATTTTCAAATTATATGATTCTAGCTTTCCTAGCTTTCGTTTTTGTCGTTTTAGCACTTGCAGAAGATACGCGTATTGCGTTGTTCGTAACGCCCGTTTGGTTTATTTTGCTGCTTGGAATTTATAAAATGCGAGGGATTAAGAAATAATGGATTAAAAATAGAAGAACCCTTGCTAGTTCACTAGCAAGGGTTCTTCTATTTAAGTTTTTTTGCATGTGGAGCAACAATAAGTGCACCGTAAGGATCGGAACACCGATACAGTTTTTAAATGATTTATTGATATTTATAGTGATGGAAGTATATTATTAGCTAATCTTTTTTATTGTTATAAGAGGATAGTAGAGTGCATCCTATAATTTCTGTTTTAATGAAATTTTTACCACGCAAAAGTAATTGTACTAAGTAATTTCGTTAGTCTTAAATAGACACACTTCATACCTTATGAAATTACGTGACTGAACAGGCGCTGTACAATCGATTGGCCTTGATAAGCAGTGCTTAGTGGTCATGTTCTTCTTCCTGTTCTTTCGCTACATTTAGTATAGTAAAACTTTCAACGGATGAATCACATCCTGTAAGTGTGTATACAAATAATTGTTGGCCGACTTCTTCAACGATATCCTTACATGTCATGTTGGTTTTGGCGGAATCATTTCCTCTATTTTTATTTTTTGAACGGTCAATCTCCAAGTCAATTGTGGTGCCGTCGAAAACTAGATTATATAGTGTTGGGTCTCCCTCAAGTGTGTAATTCGCAATACGAACTGTAGCCTCTTCGTTCTTCTCCATACTCTCCAAGAACGATTCGAAATTCGGATAGTTATAGACAGGCCCGTGCATGTTGACGACATCACCGTTAAGAACCGCTTCTTCACTATCATACGAACAGGCTGAACTTAGTGCCATACTAAGTAGCACAAGTAATAATAGATGTACTTTTTTAGATATCATCCGCATTTCCCCCTTGTTACTCTTTAAATTAAAGGATTATTTTGAATAGTGAAATTAGAGAAGACACCATACATGGTTACCCGAAGCGTTATTCAATGGAACCATTAATTTAACCCATTTCATCTTTATAATATGAGGTAGCAGCATGCTTTATCCCGTTTAAAACACTTAAACTATTTCTCAGTCCGAATTATTTGAATCCCGGACCTTTTATATTGTTCAGACTTTTGCTAAACTAATCAAAGGTCTAATTTTAAGGAAAAGTAGGGGGAGTAGCGTGAAGGTTTTATTACAGCTGGGCTGGTTTTTTAAACAGCGGAAGAAGCAGTATCTTTTCGGGATAGCGATGCTTGTTTTCGTTTCATTATTGCAATTGTTGCCGCCGAAAATCATCGGAATTATTGTCGATGACATTACAGAGGGTTCTTTAACGGCTGAAGGGCTCACAAAATGGCTAGTCATCTTAGCTGTGGCAGGTATCCTCATGTATATTGCACGCTATTACTGGCGTGTGATGATTTTTGGTTCGGCCGTTTTGTTAGCCAAAATAATGCGGGAAAAGTTATTCAATCATTTTACAAGAATGTCACCTTCTTTCTATCAAAAGAGACGTGTAGGAGATTTAATGGCCCATGCCACAAATGATATAGGTGCTGTACAGCAAACGGCAGGTATGGGAATTTTGACACTTGTCGATTCCATT
Source organism: Sporosarcina sp. ANT_H38 (assembly GCF_008369195.1). Taxonomy (GTDB): domain Bacteria; phylum Bacillota; class Bacilli; order Bacillales_A; family Planococcaceae; genus Sporosarcina. The sequence goes on from NZ_VOBC01000001.1 coordinate 1,174,241, forward strand.
TCAACAGGGGGATTCGTCATTTTGACGATGGCCATCACGATCAATTGGAAATTGACTTTGATTGCACTCATTCCACTACCATTCATGATTTTTCTGACAAGTTACTATGGAAAATTATTGCGTAACCGATTCCGGTTCGCACAAGAAGCATTCTCGAATTTAAATGACAAAACGCAGGAAAGTATATCTGGTATTAAAGTCATAAAAACATTTGGTCAAAAAAATGAAGACATAGAAGATTTTACGAGCTTATCTACGGATGTCGTTGGTAAAAATATGCGTGTTGCCAAAGTGGATGCATTATTCGACCCGACGATTACAGGGATATTCGCGATTTCTTACATTCTGTCTTTCTATTTCGGAACGAAGTTTATTATTGCAGGTGACATGTCAATTGGTGACATGGTAGCGTTCAGTACATACCTTGGACTTCTTGTCTGGCCTATGCTTGCGTTTGGCTTCCTATTTAACATTGTAGAGCGTGGAAATGCATCTTACAGTAGGATTACGGAATTGTTATCGGTTGCACCAGAAATTAAAGACGTAGCGGGTGCGATTGATAGAAGACCCGAAGGCGATTTACACTTCGATATAGATGAGTTCAAATTTCCAGGTGATGAGCGTGCTGCATTGCACGACGTTCACTTTATGTTAAAACGAGGAGAAACAATGGGTGTTGTAGGTAAAACCGGGTCGGGTAAGACAGCAATTTTAAAACTATTGCTGAGAGAGTTTGAAGGATACAAAGGAAACATTGTATATGGAGACAAACCAATTAATCAATACAAGCAGCAACGATTAAGAGAGTCGATTGGTTACGTTCCACAAGATCACTTCTTATTTTCAACAACACTTGCTGAAAATATAGCCTTTACAAATCCGAGAATTGGAACCGATAAAATTCATGAAGCAGCACGACTTGCACATATCCATGACGACATTTTAGGATTTACGGAAGGATATGACACCATCGTAGGAGAACGTGGTGTATCGTTGTCTGGTGGACAGAAGCAACGTATTTCCATTGCTCGTGCGTTAATCATGGAGCCGGAATTATTGCTTTTGGACGATTCCTTATCGGCTGTCGATGCCAAAACGGAAGAAGCGATTTTGCGATCACTCAAACAAACTCGCACAGGGGAGACGACAATTATTACTTCACACCGATTAAGTGCCATCCAACATGCGCATAAAATCATCGTTATGCATGAAGGGACGATTGTCGAGGCCGGAACACATGAAGAACTTCTTGAAATGGACGGAAGATATAAAGAAATGTATGACCTGCAGCAACTTGAAGTGCTTGTCGAAAAAGGGGGCGAGGGATAATGTCTATTGAAAAATACCCAAAACTAACAGCAAAAGATCAATGGCTCGTGCTAAAAAGATTATTACGCTATATCATCCCTCATAAAAAAAGCGTTACCTTAGCGCTTGTCCTGCTCATTTTGACGGTCGCAGGCAGTATTGTTGGTCCCTTAATTATTCAACGCTTCATCGATAATCATTTAACAACAATGAATTTCCCGAAGAGTGAAATCATGACTATCGCAACTGTCTATATAGGAATTCAGATATTTATGGTCATCGTATCCTATTTCCAGCTTATTCGATTTCAAGATATTGCACTAAAAATCATTCAGCAAATGCGAATCGATGTGTTTTCAAAAGTGCAGGGGCTCGGGATGCGTTATTTTGATAAAACACCTGCAGGAAGTATCGTGTCACGTGTAACGAATGATACCGAGGCAATCAAAGAAATGTTCGTCAGTGTCATTGTTACGTTTTTACAAGCTATATTCGTAATAATCGGCGTTTACATTGCACTGTTTTCACTTGATGCAAAGTTGGCGTTTATTTCCTTATTATTATTGCCGTTGTTTTTAGCCGTTATCGTCGTTTATAGACGCTATAGCGCTGATTTTTATCAAGATATTCGTGAGCGACTAAGCCAGCTCAACGCTAAAATAGCTGAATCATTATCCGGAATGGGAATGATTCAAGCATTTAGACAGGAAGATCGATTAGAAGCGGAATTTGATGATATTAATGAAAAACATTTCCGTGCGGGAATGCGTAACATTAAATTTGACAGTATCCTGCTAGGTCCGGCAATCGATTTACTGTATGCTGTAGCCATCGTTTTTGTACTCGGATACTTTGGATTTTTATCCCTTGCCAGTCCTGTTGAAGTGGGGATACTATATGTATTTACAACTTTAATTGGCCGTTTATTCCAACCTGTTCAACAAGTAATGCAGCGACTATCTATTTTCCAACAAGCAATGGTAGCTGCATCACGTGTGTTTAAATTAATGGATGATCCAGATATGGAACCGGAGCAGCAAGTTAATGAAAAAGCCAAAATACAAAGCGGTAAGATCGAATTCCGTGATGTATCGTTTTCGTATGACGGTCAAACCGACGTACTGAAAAACATTTCATTCACTGCGAATGCAGGGGAAACTGTTGCCCTCGTCGGTCATACAGGTAGCGGAAAAAGCTCCATTATCAACTTGTTAATGCGTTTTTACGAGTATGAGCGGGGCGGCATTTATATTGATGACAATTCGTTGAAAGAATACCCGAAAGAAGAACTGCGGAAGAAGACAGGCCTTGTGTTGCAAGACCCGTTCCTTTTCTATGGTGATATCGAAAGTAATATCCGTTTGCATGATAAGGAAATGACGTCTGAAGAAGTGAGGGCGGCGGCGGAGTTCGTACAGGCAAATGAATTTATTGAAAAACTGCCAGAAAAATACGCGCAAAAAGTAACGGAACGCGGCTCTACATTCTCAAGTGGTCAACGGCAACTCGTAGCATTTGCACGTACAATTGCAACGAATCCCAAAATTCTCGTTCTCGATGAAGCGACTGCCAATATTGACACTGAAACAGAAGTGGCTATCCAGTCAAGCCTTGAAAAAATGAGGAAAGGGCGTACAACAATCGCAATCGCCCACAGGCTGAGTACAATTCAAGATGCAGAGCTAATTCTTGTTCTTCATAAAGGTGAAATAATCGAACGTGGAACTCACCAAGGGCTGCTGGCACAAAAAGGCCTCTATCATAAGATGTATCTGCTTCAAAACAATATCTTAGATGATGTTATTTAATAAACGTAAGCTGCGTCCAATATACGATACTTTTCCATTTGTCGCGTACAAAAACCGCCTCCCTCGATTGGGAAGGCGGTTTTTTATGTCTACAGAGTTAAGGTTATGTAGTCGTTGTAGCACGAGGCGGGGTATTCCGCCGAAATGTCATAAACTGTTCACAGTCATATTAGACGTAATTTGGTGCTTCTTTTGATAGGATTAAGGTAGAAAAATTGAAGGGGAGAGAATAATGGCAACAGACTTAAATCTATTTCTCGCTTTCGGTGCCGGTTTCTTAAGTTTCATATCACCGTGTACATTGCCGTTGTATCCAGCATTCATTTCGTATATTACTGGTATGTCACTGGATGATCTAAAATCGGACTCGAAACGCATGAGCAGAAGCGGCATGCTTCATACACTGTTCTTCTTGTTAGGATTCTCTATTATATTCATTGTAATCGGCTACAGTACATCCTTTGTAGGCACATTTTTCCAGGAAAACCAGGAGATATTGAGACAAGCGGGAGCAATCTTCGTTGTCTTATTCGGACTCATGATCGTCGGAGTGTTTACACCTGAATTCCTGATGAAAGAAAGAAAACTGCAGTTCAAAAATAGACCTGCCGGATACTTAGGTACCATGGTTATCGGGATTGCATTCGCTGCAGGTTGGCAACCGTGTTCTGGTCCGATTATTGGGGCTATTATTACACTTGCTGCCTCAAATCCTGGATCGGGTATGATTTATATGATTATGTACGTCCTTGGTTTTGCTATTCCATTTTTCGTACTGTCTTTCTTCATTACACGCCTTTCCTGGATTCGAACTCACAGTGGTTTAATCATGAAAATAGGTGGTTATGTGATGATCGGAGTTGGAATTTTGCTGTTTTTCAATGGCATGCAGTACATAACGAGCTTACTAAGTCCTATTTTTGGCGATTTCATGGGCTTCTGATTTAAGTTTGGAGGAATACAATGAAGGAAATTAAATCATTTGAGGAATGGCTTGAAACAGTTAAACTAAAAAGAAAGCTGCTCCTTTTTGTGAAAACCGATAATTGTTCAGTTTGTGTTGGATTATATCCACAAGTGAAAGCATTGGAAACGGTTTATCGATTACCCTTTTATATAGTGAATGTTGCGGAAGTACCTGAAATAGCAGGACAGCTATCGTTGTTTACGGCGCCTGTTGTCTTGTTATTCCATGAAGGGAAAGAATATGCACGATTCGCACGTTTTGTCTCGATGGAAGGATTGAAACGTCGCTTGGAGGAAATACAATGAACGAAATGATTGAAACGATTTTCACGAAAGTGCCCCCCGGGTATCTCATTATAGGTTCTACTGTCCTAGCGCTATTTATGGGGACGATGGCGCTTATTATCCGGACAAAAGCGGCAAAGAGACCAGTTACTCCTATGAAAATTATCTTGCCGCCTCTCTTTATGTCCACAGGTGCACTGATGTTTATATTCGAGGAATTTCGGATTCCGCTGTCTCAAGTGCTCGAAGCCCTCTTAGTCGGGTTGCTATTTTCAATTATCTTAATAAAGACAACAAATTTCGAACGCAAAGACGGCGACATCTATATGAAACGATCGAAGGCATTCCTTTTTATCTTACTCGGGCTACTTATCGTCCGGCTCATCGGAAAATTAGTTCTCAGCAATACAATCGATGTAGGGGAACTTGGTGGCATGTTCTGGATTCTTGCATTTGGCATGATTGTTCCTTGGAGGATTGGCATGCTTCTCAAGTATAAAAAAATACAAGAACAATAGATGTAAAAAGGTGTCCGCAATTAAATTGCGGACACCTTTTTACATCTAGACCCCAGTATTTTGTTAAATTAAAACAAATCCTCATATGGGGTCAGATCGAATTCCATTGAAGTCAGTTTTTTGCGAAGGAATTTATGGTCCCGTTTCGGCGTTGCTTGTATATATCCACGGATAATAAGATCAGTATCAATTTTCTTCGCATTTTCTTCGAGTGCAATCTCGCCAATCTTTCCTGCGATTTTTTGCTTCGCTACAGGGCGGAATAATTCCGGTACTGGGACGACCAGCTCATTTAATAATAGTTTTGCTTCGTTATTCCAAAGGTGAAGAGAGCTCTCCACATAATGCTCTTCCCAATCAAGTGTAGATTTCCCATCCGCTTTTGGAAATACTTTTAGAAACTTCCGGAACATGAAAAAGCCTCCGATGCCGAAAAGTCCAATAAGGACTACGCACCAAAAAATGATGAACCACATAAATAGATCGTCTTGCAAAATTCTTCACCTCTTCCATTCTACTCACCATTATAAGAGCATCTGTAAAAAAATACACGGACAATGTATTTTTTCCCTTAATTTCACACTATAAATGGAGAGAAAAGAGGTGATCCACATGGTGACCAGCAAATTTAAGAAGGATTAACCATTTATCTCTTTAATCGTATTGAAGTCATTCTATCCGAAGCAATCGAAAGCATTACTACAAAATTTGTGGCCAGGTGGTGATCAAGTTATTTACTGATTAATCGACAGACGTATTAAAAAGTATAAGTTTTAAACCTGAGCACTCTCTAGACGACAGCGCCTCGCGCCTCCAGCAGGGGACTAGAACTACATTCCTCCTGTTTTTCGGGTCTACCAAAGCTCTTGCACATTTCTTGAAAGGGGGAAGAGATGGAACAATGGACGAATTTAATACAAGAAGTTAGGTTTCCGAACTTTGTATCATTCTATCTTTTTTACTGACTCGAAACAAAACTTGTCGCTATAGACGATGTCTTTGTATCTCTAAAAAAGAAGTGAACTTCACGGAATCGTCATGGATTTGACATGACTTCAATCAGCACAATGCTTGTTTGGTGCTATTTCTTCCGCTATGATGGAAGTATATTGGTTAGTGGAGGAATACAAATGAGAAAAAAACTAGTACTACCTTATTTATTACTTATTGTGCTGATCTTGAGTGCATGTTCTGGCGGATTCAAAGAAGAGCATAATTATAAAATTGAACCGTTTGAATTTACAAACCAGCACAATGCAAAGGTTTCATTAGATGATATGAAAGGTAAAGTATGGTTGGCACAATTTATCTTCACGGTTTGTACGAGTGCCTGCCCACCGATGATGAGTAATATGGCTGATCTCGATAAACAACTTATTGATGAAGGCGTTGAAGATTATAAAATCGTCTCCTTCAGTATTGATCCTACAGTCGATACACCAGAACTATTACAGGAATACTTAGATTTATATGATGTTCAAGATCAAAGCAAATGGGAAATGCTTACTGGGTATTCACAAGAGAAAATCACCGACTTTGCGGCGAAGTCATTCAAGACGCTTGTTGCTGATATACCCGATTCAGACCAAGTAATGCACGCAACTTACTTTTCCCTAGTCAATAAAAAAGGGGAAGTCGTTAAAACCTACAATGGTATGGTAGATGTGCCATTTGATCAAATCGTCAAGGACATGAAAGCACTTAGTAAAGAGGGTGCATAACTAAAAAAGCAATACTGGATTTAACGGGGTGGAAAGATGAAAAAGCAAAAACGTAAAGGATTATCTATCAAGGTGAAAGCGATGCTTATCATCCTGCTTATCCCCATAGCTGTTACTGTCTTCACATTAACGGCTATTATTTGGACAGGTATACAAAATCCAGAGCTCATTCGAAAATCTGCAAGTACTTTGCTCGAAATAGGGGAACGCCACACTGCTACAACAATTCCTGAAGAGTACATACCAGTCTATAAAGAGGCGGCCGAGACGTATGGTGTGCCATGGACACTACTTGCAGCACACCACCGTATTGAAACTCGATTTTCAACGATGGACCCGCTTCTTTCGCCAGTAGGTGCAGAAGGACATTTGCAGTTCATGCCTTGCACATTCGTTGGCTGGACTTATCCGGGATGCGGCGGTCTTGGAAAGGGAGAAATTCCTGAAAAAGATAAAACAAATCCCAAAATCATCAAAAAATACGGTGGATACGGCGTTGATGCAAATGGTGACGGTATTGCCGATCCATATGATATCGAAGACGCGATTTTTAGCGCCGCTAACTATCTTTCAAAAAGCGGTGCAGCAGATGGAGATTACGAAAAAGCGATTTTCAATTATAATCGCAGTGAAAAATACGTCCAGGACGTACTGCACTTTTTTAATGATTTTGAAGGCCAACGACTTGAAATGGAAAAAGCCAATTAAGAAAAGTGCCTAAACACAATTAAAAAGATGGACCACCAGTAAATTGTGGTCCATCTTTTTATTCGTTATTTATTGGAATTACGAAGCTTTACGCATTGATCTCATAATTAGGCTCACAATGAATACAAGGATAACCGATCCAATGAAAGCGGGGAAAATGTAGAAATCGGAAATTTTAGGACCCCATTGTCCAAGTAACATTCCACCAATCCATGCACCGATGATTCCGGCAATAATATTACCAATGATGCCGCCTGGGATATCTTTCCCTATAATCATGCCTGCGAGCCAACCGATAATCCCGCCAATAATTAAATACCAAATAAAACTCATATTTTCCATCTCCTTTTCAGCAATTTATAATTTCGTCTACAGTCTTTGCTATAACCTTTATTACAATCCTTTAAACATCAAAAAATAAAAAACACGGGAGTTAACCCACAACAGTAGCACCTAACGTTTGTTGAAAATGACGGAGTGCCCATTCATGACCTGCTGGATCGAAGCTGGCGACACCTTTTTCATGAACTAAAATGTCAAATCCGCAGTTGTAAGCATCGATGGCTGTATGTAGAATGCAGATATCTGTACAGACACCAACCAAATGTAATTCGGTAATTCTGCGTGCTCGAAGAAGCAATTCCAGATCTGTTCCTGCAAATGCACTAAAACGTGTTTTGTCCATCCAATGGATTTCTTCTTTGCGTTCATCATACAATTGTTGGAGAGAGCCATATAGATTCCTTCCGGCAGTACCACGAATATTATGGGGCGGGAATTGATTTGTTTCAGGATGATACAAATCATTTACATCATGAACGTCAACTGGCATTACAACGAAATGGCCTTCATCTAAAAATTTTTTCGTTAATTTGGTGATATATTTTTCCAATTCAATTCCTGGTTGACCGCATGTAAGTGCACCATCTTTAGCCACAAAATCCACTGTATAATCAATAACCAACAACGCCTTCTTCATTTATGCCACCCCTTTTAATTTCATCCATTCCATCATGCCATAATTTAGTAACTATTTCATTACTCTTAAAAAATCGAATATAAAAGTAATTTTGCGCGGAAGTGACAATCAGAATATACTTGATAGAATACTAGCTGTTCCTACCTGAAGGGAGATAGCCTTTTGAAAGAAGCAGAAGCGGCCTACGCCCATCTTACACGTCCGTTCGCTTGCATTGACCTTGAAGCGCTTGACCGAAATATCGCATTTGTCAACAAGTCCTCTGGAAAGAAAGGAGTCCGAATCGCTACGAAATCTGTGCGATCCGTAGAATTACTGCAATACATTGGACAGAGATTGGATTCTCCTGCCGGTTGGATGACATTCGATCTCAGGGAAACACTTTTCTTACTCGAAAAAGGATTTAACGACCTGTTGCTCGGCTATCCGCAATTTGAAGAACATGCGCTTATGCACCTCATTCCCTTTATTCGTGAAGGTCGGACAGTCATCTTTATGGTTGACCGGATTGAACAGTGGGAGTGGCTAGAGTCTATAGCCAAGCAGAATGAAGTCCTACTTGAAATCTGTATCGATATAAACGTATCATCAAATTTCAAAATACTGTATTTCGGAACAAACCGCTCTTCCTTAAAATCCATTGCAAAGTTAAAGAGTTTATTGGAGGCAGGCAGTTTATTCACACATACACCAATCACTGGTTTAATGGGCTATGAAGCACAAATTGCGGGTGTGGCAGATATCCCAGTAGCGCGATGGCAGTCGGCCCTCGTCAAACCATTGAAGCGGCTATCTCGTAAAGATGTACGCAATTTCCGTAAAAGCGCAGTTAATATAATTCGAGAAAAGTCGCCAAGTTTTCGATTCGTAAATGGCGGAGGCTCTGGCAGCATCGATTTCACATCTGGGGAAGAGGAAGTGACGGAACTGACAATAGGCTCTGCCTTTTACTTTCCAGCATTATTCTCCAGATATCAAAATTTGCCGCTTGAAACGGCAGCGACATTTGCCCTTCGTATCACAAGAATGCCCGAACCAGGAGTTATCGTCTGTCACGGGGGTGGCTATATTGCGTCTGGAGCAACAGGAATTGACAAAAATCCAGTACCCATATGGCCAAAGAACCTTACCTTCTTGAAAAATGAAGGAGCGGGAGAAGTCCAAACGCCGTTACGGGATAAAAATGGAACTCTTCAAGTCGGAGATACCGTCTACTTTAGGCATGCCAAAGCTGGGGAACTCTGCGAACGCTTTTCGGAACTACATGCAAGGCGTGGATCTGAATATGTTGGTACTTATAAAACCTATAGAGGCGAGGGAGGTTGTTTTCTATGAGTGTTCCGAAAAAAAGGGTGAAGTGGACGAACTGGTCTAGGAATGTGAAAGCAGCGCCTGATTATTACCATTTCCCGAAAAGTGTCAGCGACATACAAGACGTTGTTAATAGCTGCAGAATTCGGGGTGTATCACTACGCGTAACGGGAGCGGCACACTCATTCAGTCCTATTGCGAAGCCGGAAAGTGATGCCATGTCACTCGATAATCTACGGGGGCTTATCTCCTATGATTCTGAAGCAATGGAAGTGAGACTTTGGGGCGGTACGTATTTGCATGAGGCTGCGCCAATACTTGCAGCCATTGGTTTGGGCTTTGAAAATATGGGCGACATTCAGGAGCAGACAATAGCTGGGGCAGTAAGTACAGGAACCCATGGCACGGGAATCGCTCTTGGTTCGCTATCCAGCCAAGTTGTTGCTTGGACATGGGTCGACGGAAAAGGGGAGATACAGTATCATCGTCGCAGTCAAGACGATTTGTCGAAAGCGCTTAGCCTTTCGCTTGGCATGCTCGGGGTCCTTATCGACGTGACTATAAAGGCAGTCCCTCTTTATAGTCTGCAGATGAAGAGTTATCGAAGTACGCTCGGTAATGCCCTCGCTGAATGGTCCTCCGGAATTCGGGACAATCGGCATCTAGAATGGTTTTATTTCCCTGGAACGGATACGGTCCAAGTAAAAGAGACCAACATAACGCCACTTCACAAACAAACTTTACAATCGAAAACAGTCGAATTCATGAAAAATGGGCTAATTGAAAATGCTGGTTTCAAAGTGATTTCAGAACTTTGCCGCGTCAAACCCAGTATGTCACGAATGCTGACAACTATTTCTGCGAAAAGTGTTCCAAACGGTTCAAAAAGGGGTATGTATTATGAAGTGTTCCCTTCACCTCGACTCGTCAAATTCATAGAGACGGAATATGCGATTCCTTTGCATGCATTTGAAGCATGTATCGAAGAAATCCATGGCTTCTTACGTGCACATCCGTTTTACGTCCATTTTCCAATCGAATGCAGAGTCACTGCTGGTGAAAATGCTTTTCTTAGCCCTACGCAAGGTGAGGAAACGGCGTTCCTTGCATTTCATATGTACAAAGGAATGGACGCTGGACCCTATTTTAAATGGGTACACATGCTAATGGAAAAATACAATGGGCGGCCACATTTCGGAAAAGTGAACGATTTGACAAATGAAAAAATGCGACAACTTTATCCAAACCTCCAACGTTTCATGGAAATTCGACAACAGTACGACCCAAAAAGCGTTTTCATGACAAATTACTTGCAATCTATTTTTCGTATTTAAAAAGATATTCCAGGGTCGACAGCAAGTCATAACATTAACTTATGATAGACTATAAAGTTAATGTATTTTACTTATGTGGGTTGATATTATATGATGGAGTAGAGAAAAGATGCTTATTTACAGCCTTTTCAGTAGTTTTTTACAGATAGAAGGAGGAATTCAGTAATGGCAAAAAGCAATTTGCACAACAGCCGTACATCATTCGATCTGAATGGTAAGACATATAACTATTATCGTCTTGCCGCACTCGAAGAAGCCGGTATCGCTAAAGTTTCAAATCTACCTTACTCGATTAAAGTGCTACTTGAATCCGTCCTACGTCAACACGACGGCTATGTAATCAAAGACAATCATGTTGAAAACCTTGCAAAATGGGGTAAAAATGCGGACGCGGATGCAGAAGTACCATTCAAACCGTCACGCGTTATCCTTCAAGACTTCACAGGTGTACCTGTTGTTGTTGACCTTGCATCACTTCGTTCAGCAATGGCGGCAATGGGCGGCGACCCTAACAAGATCAATCCTGAAATTCCAGTTGACCTTGTTATTGACCACTCCGTACAAGTTGACCGTTATGGAACGGCAGAAGCTCTAAACCTAAATATGGAACTCGAATTCGAACGTAATGCAGAACGCTACCAGTTCCTAAGCTGGGCACAAAAAGCATATGACAACTACCGTGCAGTACCACCTGCAACAGGAATCGTTCACCAAGTTAACCTTGAGTACTTGGCAAACGTTGTCCATGCAGTTAAAAACGAAGATGGCACATTCGAAACATACCCAGATACACTTGTTGGAACTGACTCTCACACGACGATGATCAACGGTATCGGTGTTCTTGGATGGGGTGTCGGCGGAATCGAAGCTGAAGCAGGTATGCTTGGACAGCCTTCATATTTCCCAATTCCAGAAGTTATCGGTGTAAAACTTGTTGGTCAACTTCCAAACGGAACGACAGCAACTGACCTTGCGCTTAAAGTTACACAAACACTTCGTGCACATGGCGTTGTAGGTAAGTTCGTTGAGTTCTTCGGACCTGGTGTTGCCCACTTGCCACTTGCAGATCGTGCAACAATTGCGAACATGGCCCCTGAATATGGTGCTACATGTGGATTCTTCCCAGTTGATGAGGAAGCACTTGATTACATGCGGTTAACAGGCCGTGAAGATGATGACATCGCTGTTGTGAAACAATATCTAGTAGAGAACGATATGTTCTTCACTGTGGATAATGAAGAACCAACATACACTGATGTTGTCGAAATTGACCTTGCTGATATTGTAGCGAACCTTGCTGGACCGAAACGTCCACAAGATATGATTCCACTTACAGAAATGCAACGCGAATTCAATGAAGCAGTTGTAGCGCCTGAAGGAAACCAAGGTTTCGGTCTATCTCCGAAAGAGCTATCAAAAACAGCTACAATCGAATTCGAAGACGGACGTACTGTCGAAATCAAAACAGGTGACTTAGCAATCGCTGCTATCACTTCATGTACAAATACATCTAACCCATACGTTATGCTAGGTGCTGGACTTGTTGCGAAAAAAGCGGTTGAAAAAGGACTTACACCGCCTGCTTACGTGAAAACATCACTTGCACCAGGTTCAAAAGTCGTTACAGGCTACCTGGAAGACTCAGGTCTTAATGTGTTCTTGGATCAAATCGGTTTCAACACAGTTGGATACGGCTGTACAACATGTATCGGTAACTCTGGTCCGCTTCTTCCTGAAATTGAAAAAGCGATCATGGGCAACGATATGCTAATGTCTTCTGTTCTTTCTGGTAACCGTAACTTTGAAGGACGTATTCACCCACTTGTGAAAGCAAACTACTTGGCTTCACCGCCACTTGTTGTTGCTTACGCACTTGCTGGAACAGTCGATATCGACTTCGAAAAAGATCCAATTGGTAAAGACAAAGAAGGCTTTGATGTGTTCTTCAAAGATATTTGGCCAACTACGGAAGAAATTCAAGCAGTTGTTAAATCAACAGTTACTCCTGAGTTATTCCGAAAAGAATATGCACGTGTATTCACTGAGAACGAAGCATGGAATGCAATCGAAACAACTGACGATTCATTGTATGATTTCGATGAAAACTCAACTTATATCCAAAACCCACCGTTCTTTGAAGGTCTTGCAAAAGAGCCAGCTGACATTCAAGCACTTTCAGGTCTTCGTGTCATTGGTAAATTTGGCGATTCAATCACAACGGACCATATTTCACCTGCAGGAGCAATCGGTAAAGATACACCTGCTGGTAAATACTTGATCGACAATGGCGTAAGCCCTCGTTTCTTCAACTCGTACGGTTCACGTCGTGGTAACCATGAAGTAATGATGCGCGGTACATTTGCTAACATCCGGATTCGTAATCAGATTGCTAAAGGAACAGAAGGCGGATTTACGACTTACTGGCCAACTAAAGAGATCATGCCAATCTATGATGCTGCTATGAAGTATCAAGAAGAAGGTACAGGTCTTGCAATCATCACTGGTAAAGACTACGGAATGGGTTCTTCACGTGACTGGGCTGCGAAAGGTACATCACTTCTCGGTATCAGAACAGTTATCGCTGAAAGCTACGAGCGTATTCACCGTTCAAACCTTGTTATGATGGGCGTTCTTCCACTTCAATTTATGAAAGGCGATAGTGCTGAAACACTAGGCCTTACTGGTGAAGAAGAAATCAACGTTAATATCGCAGAAGGCGTTAAACCACGCGATATTCTGAAAGTGACAGCAACAGCTAAAAATGGTTCTGTCAAGGAATTCGACGTACTAGCACGTTTCGACTCTGAAGTTGAAGTTGACTACTACCGTCACGGTGGAATCCTGCAAATGGTTCTTCGTGATAAAATGAAAACGAACTAATTTTAATTAGGAGAGGTGTCCGATTTATTCGGGCACCTTTTTTCTGCTTAGGCAATAATAAAATTTCTTACTTTGCATATTTTCAAGGTAGAATTTTTAGGTCTAGCCTCCGAGACAGCTTTTTCAGTATTGCTTTTGTATAATGGATAGTGAGGTGATGGTAGTGTTTATCAGTGAAAAAGAAATTGAAATCAGATATGCCGAGACAGATCAGATGGGTATCGTCTATCATGCGAATTATTTAGTGTGGATGGAAATCGGACGCACAAAGCTGATTGAGGACTTAGGCTATACATACGCGCAACTGGAGGCAGATGGCTTCCTGTCGCCAGTGACGGACTTATCTATCCAATATAAGGCGGCGATGAAATACGGCCAGAAAGCGACTGTACGAACGTGGGTAGAGTCACATGGGAGGCTGCGTACAACTTATGGCTATGAAATCCTACATGAGGACGGCACAATTTCAGCAACAGCTAAATCAGAGCATGTCGTCGTGAAAAAAGGGTCATTCCGTCCCGTTTCACTAAAGAAAATTGCCCCTGATTGGGATGCTAAATATACTGAAGTTAAGCGGTGTAAAGACTAATGGCATTTGGTATTAAACGCGCAGAACTGCAGACATGGAAAAATGCAGTCGATGAAGGGAAAATGGCATTTTTAACTCATTACTGGCTGGATGAACGCTTTCCTGGATGCAATACAGTAACGAAAGCAGGTTGCGCAGATATCGACAAACTTGTCGAATGGGGAAAACAATATGGATTGAAGAGGGAATGGATTGATAGGGGGAACAATTACCCTCATTTTGATTTGTTTGGTAAGCATGAACGAGATATTTTACTAAAAGAAGGACTACGCCATCAATTAGAGCGTTTCAATCTACTTTAAAGAGCGTGAACCATAAGTATTTCATGCTCTTATTGCCCTTCTTCATCAATGATTTGCCTACTCATATATAAAAGAAGAAAAGCGTGAGGCATATGGCCCTCACGCTTTTTCGTATGAATAAATAAGTTCATCTAGTTTCGGATCTATGTTGACATGTAAGTCATGATCAAGGAAATACCATTTGTCCCTACTTTCAACATAATAACGCACACTATCATGCTCTGTTTCAATGGCTACTTCATCCGGTTGTTCCTTCGTTACACCGAGTGAAAAGCCTGCCTGTATCGAACTGGATCCGCCGTATCTCGCAAAAAAGCGGATAGCGTCACCAGGTTCAGCTTCCATCTCCTCTTTAAACCACAAAAGCGCTTCGTTCGACAAAATAATCTTCATTGGAAACACCTGCCTTTCCGTTACTACTTTAATTGTATTATAACCACTTCACTTTTGGCTCAGTTCCTGCTTTGATGCGGCCGATATTTGCCCGGTGACGATAGAAGATAAAGGCACCGAATAGACCAATCATCACCATCAAATAAATATCGCCTGTTCGAATGTAAAAATAGATACTGTATAATAACCCAACGACAGATACGATCATTGACGATAAGCTCACCATTTTCGTTACTTTCAAAGCGATGAAAAATGTTATGAACACAAGGATAAAGACGGGCCATTCATAGGCCAGCAGCACACCACCAGAAGTAGCAACAGCCTTGCCGCCTTTGAAATAAGCAAAGATAGGATACATATGACCCACAACCGCCAGAAGTCCGGGAATAAGTGGATGGACAGTGACGCTGTCGAAAACAGGGAGGAGCGGTAACAGTGCAGCTGCCGTTCCTTTTAAAATATCGAGAATAGTGACGGTAAGTCCCGCTGTTTTCCCGAGTACACGGAAGGTATTCGTGCCACCTAGATTTCCGCTACCATGTTTCCGGATGTCAGTGTTGTAAAAAATTTTCCCGACCCAAAGTGCAGAAGGAATTGATCCGATTAAGTAAGCAATCAGTAAAAGTATGATAAGTTCCATTGGCGTACCCCTTTTTTAATTGGTTTATGTATAGACCTAGTTTAGCAGAACAGTGAAGTTGCGACAATGGGCTTCATATGGAATATGTTTAAATATAGTTAAACGGTTCCAGTCTGATTTCGAACTTTTAGTTCTCTAACAGCTGATTTCCGATACTAACAATTTCCTGTCTTCGTTGCAATAAAATGCGTTCTTCTATACAATTAATTGAGCAAGCTTCCGAAAACGTTGATTTGACAAGCTTTAAAGGAAGCGGTACGATTATATAATAGAGAACATTTGTTTGATGGAGGTTGCACTTTGACGAAAAACGTAGATAGTTATACGTATGATGATGATTCGATCCAAATACTTGAAGGCCTCGATGCGGTACGAAAAAGACCTGGTATGTACATTGGTTCAACCGATTCACGCGGACTTCACCACCTTGTCTATGAGATTGTTGATAATGCGGTAGATGAGGCGCTAGCAGGATTTGGTAACGAAGTAGATGTGACACTCCATAAAGATGGTAGTGTCAGTGTCCGTGACTACGGGCGAGGTATGCCGACGGGGATTCACCAATCAGGTAAGCCGACTGCAGAGGTTATTCTTACTGTGCTCCACGCGGGCGGTAAGTTCGGTCAAGGCGGATATAAAACGAGTGGTGGACTTCACGGGGTTGGCGCATCTGTCGTAAACGCGTTGTCCGAAAAACTCGAAGTAACGATTTTTCGCGACGGAAAAAAGTTCTGTCAACGTTTCGAAAATGGTGGAAAGCCAGTCACGACGCTTGAACAAATTGGAACAACACGTGAAAAAGGGACGCTCATTCATTTCAAGCCGGATGCTAAAATCTTCTCAACGTTAAAATATCATTATGAAACATTGAGTGAACGCTTGAGGGAGTCTGCATTCCTGTTAAAAGGCTTGAAAATCGAGCTAAAGGAAGAAGGAACGGACAAGCACGACATTTTTCAATACGAAACAGGGATTGAAGCCTTCATTTCCTATCTGAATGAAGAGAAGGACGTCTTGCATGATGTAGCTTATTTAGAGGGCGAATCAGAAGGCATAGAAGTCGAGTTTGCTTTCCAATTTAGTGATGGCTATTCAGAGACGATATTATCATTCGTGAATAACGTCCGGACAAAAGACGGCGGCACACATGAAACCGGCGCAAAAACAGGTATGACTCGTGTTTTTAATGAATATGCAAGAAAAGCAGGTTTATTAAAAGAAAAAGATAAAAACCTCGAAGGTGCGGATATCCGTGAAGGAATTGCAGCAATCGTCTCAGTCCGTATACCGGAAGAAATTCTGCAATTTGAGGGACAAACGAAAGGCAAACTTGGTACAAGTGAAGCAAGGGGCGTAACCGACTCAATCGTATCCCAAAAGCTTCTGTATTTCCTTGAAGAAAATGCGGATTTAAGTGCGTCTCTTGTACGTAAAGCAATACGGGCACACCAAGCACGTGAGGCCGCGCGAAAAGCACGGGAAGATGCACGTTCAGGTAAAAAGAGAAAAAGATCAGATACACTTCTATCAGGTAAATTAACACCTGCACAATCTAGAAACGCTGCGAAAAACGAATTATACCTTGTCGAAGGTGACTCTGCCGGCGGATCTGCCAAACAAGGCCGAGACCGTGTATTCCAGGCAATCCTTCCACTACGAGGAAAAGTACTCAATACTGAAAAAGCAAAACTCGAGGATATCATGAAAAATGAAGAAATAAATATGATTATCCATGCAATCGGGGGCGGCGTAGGATCTGACTTCCAAGTCGCAGACATTGCTTACGATAAAGTAATCATCATGACGGATGCGGATACGGACGGAGCACATATCCAAGTGCTGTTGCTGACGTTCTTCTACCGTTACATGAAACCGCTAATTGAAGCAGGAAAAGTATATATCGCATTACCACCTCTTTACAAAGTGTTTAAAGGGACAGGTAAGGGCGAAAAATTTGCATATGCATGGACTGAAGGCACCGAACTTAATAAAGCGATAGAAAAAGTCGGTAAAGGGTATATGCTCCAACGCTACAAAGGACTTGGAGAAATGAATGCCGATCAATTATGGGAAACGACTATGGATCCTGAAACGCGTACATTGATCCGTGTGACGATTGAAGACAGCGCTACAGTTGAACGTCGAGTTACGACACTGATGGGCGATAAGGTAGAGCCAAGACGACGCTGGATTGAAGATAACGTCGATTTCGGCACGCAGGAAGAGCACAATATTTTGGACAACGAATTTTTGCACGTTGAGGGGGAATTTGAATGACACTATCGGAAAGCTACCAAGACCTTCCCCTGGAAGAAGTGATCGGTGACCGGTTTGGACGATACAGCAAGTACATCATCCAGGACCGGGCATTGCCTGACGCACGCGACGGCTTAAAACCCGTTCAGCGGCGTATTTTGTATGCGATGTTCAACGAAGGAAATACACATGAAAAAGCATTCCGTAAATCCGCAAAAACCGTGGGGAATGTCATTGGTAACTATCACCCCCACGGTGACACATCCGTCTATGAAGCAATGGTACGGATGAGCCAAGATTGGAAACTACGTCATATGTTGGTTGAAATGCAAGGTAATAACGGTTCAGTCGATGGAGATTCTGCAGCTGCAATGCGGTATACAGAAGCACGACTTTCCGCAATAGCAGGACAAATGATGAGGGACCTGGGTAAAAACACAGTCGATTTCATACCAAACTTCGATGATACTGAACCAGAACCAACTGTTTTACCCTCAAGGTATCCAAACTTGCTTGTCAACGGTTCAACGGGTATTTCTGCAGGGTATGCAACGGATATCCCTCCACATGCGCTTCACGAAGTACTTGACGCTGTCCTTATGCGGATGGACAAGCCAGACGTTACAGTCGATGAATTGATGACAGTTATCAAAGGACCTGATTTTCCAACTGGCGGTACTATCCAAGGAACAAGTGGTATTAAAACGGCCTATGAGACAGGAAAAGGACGCTTTATCATTAGATCGAAGTCGTTCATCGAACCCTTAAAGGGCGGTAAATCGCAAATTGTAGTGACAGAAATCCCTTACGACGTTAACAAAGCGAATATGGTAAGGAAGATGGATGAGCTTCGTCATGACAGAAAATTGGACGGCATCGCAGACGTTAGGGACGAATCGGACCGTACTGGACTTCGAGTTGTCATAGAACTGAAGAAAGACGTCGACGGCAATGCCATTTTACAATATCTTCTCAAAAATACAGACTTGCAAGTGACTTATAATTTCAATATGATTGCGATCTCCGGACGTAGACCGACATTAATGTCGCTGCCGATGCTTCTTGACGCGTATATTGGCCATCAGAAAGAGGTCGTCACACGTAGATCTCAATATGATATCCAAAGAGCGAAAGACCGGCTACATATCGTCGAAGGGCTTATGAAAGCTTTATCGATTCTGGATCAAGTGATAAAAGCGATTCGTGCATCAAAAGATAAACGTGATGCTAAGAATAATATTATCGCGAAATTCGAATTCTCCGAAATACAGGCTGAAGCAATCGTATCACTGCAGCTTTATAGACTGACGAACACAGATATTACTGAACTTCAGCAAGAAGATGCTGAACTACGGAAACTAATTGAGAAACTTGATGCAATTTTGAAAAGTGATAAAAAGCTTTCAGCTGTCATAAAAAAAGAACTTCTGGAAATTCGGAAACAATTTGCAGAACCACGACGCTCTGTTATCGAGGAAAAAATCGAAGAAATTAAAGTCGATCTTGATATCCTTGTTCCAAGTGAAGAAGTGATTGTATCAGTTACAAAAGATGGCTATGTGAAACGTACTAGCGTTCGTTCATACAGCGCATCTAACGGTATGGGACAAGAAATGAAAGAATCCGATTATACGCTGTTAGAAGCGCCTATGAACACACAGCATCATCTCTTGCTGTTCACTTCAGCCGGGAACTATCTCTATCAGCCTATTCATGAACTGCCAGATATTAAGTGGAAAGATCTTGGGCAACATATCTCCAGTATCATCCCACTTGCGCAGAATGAAGCGATTGTGGCGGCAATTGGCCTTGAGAACTTCGATGAAGAAGCGCTAATCGTCACAGCATCAAAAAATGGGTTAATCAAACAATCTAAACTTGCCGACTTTAAAGTCCAACGCTATTCAAGATTATTTAAAGCAATGGGCATTAAAAAGGACGATACAATGATTGACGCAAGGCTCGTCAAAGGAGACGAAGACGTTATCCTCTTCACGCAACAGGCCTATGCGCTCCGTTTCCCACTTACTGAGTTATCAGTTACAGGTATCAGGACTGCCGGTGTACGTGGCATTAACCTTAAGGACGACGACCAGCTCGTCGCAATGGCGATTAATGCAGATGACGGCGCTTCCGTCTTGATCGCTACACAGCGAGGTAGTGTGAAAAGAATGGGCTTAAAAGAGCTAGAAATCGCATCCAGAGCTCAACGAGGTGTTGTTGTTCTTAAAGAACT
Organism: Sporosarcina sp. ANT_H38; assembly: GCF_008369195.1. Lineage (GTDB taxonomy): Bacteria > Bacillota > Bacilli > Bacillales_A > Planococcaceae > Sporosarcina. The sequence continues at coordinate 1,194,475 of NZ_VOBC01000001.1, forward strand.
GAAGTCAAATCCGTATCGTGTTATCGGGGCATTAATGGTGAAAAATGATGAAATTATTGTTTTAGCGACGGAAAAGGGAAGTAAAATCCCTATCGTAGCGGGATCATTGCGACCAGTTGACCGTTCTTCAAACGGCAGTAGCTTAGCCGATGAGAAAAAAGATGGCAGCATTACACATATTTACAAAGATCCGAAAGCTGAAATCGAATAAATAACTTTAAAAGTCATGGGAGTATCTTCCCATGACTTTTAATTTCTTCTAACGTATAATAGTTCGATAAGCGAAATAAATTGAACGTTCAAAAAGAGAACTTGTACTAGATTGGTTGAATGATCGATTCTATTGAATAGCGCTTCGGCACAGGGGATGCCTACGCTAGTTTATAAATCGTATTCAACTATTTCACCCTATATAGAATAGGCACACTCTATACAAGTGTGGACTATTGAGTAACTATTAAAAGAACGGAGATAAGCTATGTGGAAAAATAGAAATATTTGGATCATCTTAACAGGGGAAATGATTGCTGGGTTAGGATTATGGACAGGAATAATCGGGAATCTAGAGTTTATGCAAGAAAAAATCCCTTCCGATTTCGTTAAAGCGTTAATAATGTCAGCAGGACTTTTGGCGGGAATTATTGCAGGACCACTAGCTGGGAAGATAATTGACCAGTCAAAGAAAAAAACAGTACTACTTATATCGGGAGCAGGGCGCATGCTCAGTGTTGTCTTTATGCTAATTGCAATATCAACCGATTCTGTTTGGTGGATGGTAGCATTCATGGTTAGCATTCAACTATCTGCTACCTTTTACTTTCCTGCACTACAGGCAACGATTCCACTCGTCGTTAAAGACGATGATTTATTGTCCCTAAATGGTTGGCATATGAACGTTGCAACGATATCACGTGTGCTTGGTACGGCTTTAGCGGGCATTATGCTCGTCTATTGGTCGCTTATGTCGCTCTACTTGCTATCAATGGTAGCTTACGGTGCACTATTACTATTTACGATGATGTTGCGTATCGATGAGGGAGAGGGAAGAGAGGCAAAAGTGAAATCTGTGGGTAACAATGGTGGATTCATGGAAGTTTTTCCTGTGTTGAAAGCATATCCTGCTGTCGGCATGACACTCATTATGACACTTATTCCATTGCTTTTCCTCGGATCATTCAACCTACTTGTTATTAATATTAGTGAAATCCAGGATTCCGCATCAATTAAAGGACTTATTTATACATTTGAAGGAGTAGCATTCATGGTCGGAACATTCGCCGTGAAGTATATATCTAAGAAATGGCGCACGACGACGATCTTATTTTCCTTTGCAACGATGGTAGCAGTGGCAGAATTCATGCTCTTCTTTGCAGAAAGTACAGTTATTACGTTAAGTGCTTTTGCTGTACTTGGATTCGCGTTAGGCTGTTTTTTCCCAACAGCAATGGTTATTTTTCAGAAACAGATGCCGAAAGAGTACCATGGCCGTTTTTTCTCGTTCCGCAATATGTTGGAACGCGTCATGTTCCAGGTCGTTTTACTGACAGCGGGTGCATTTCTCGATATTATCGGTTTGCAATCGATGGTTATCATTTTCGGATTGATCAGTTTAAGCATGACAGCAATTTTCTTTGTTCAAATGAAAAAAAGAAATATCATATTAGAACAACCCAAACAAGTATCCGCAAAAAGTATTTAACTTTTTGCGGTTTTTTCTATACATAACATGAAAAAACGAACTTTCCATTATGGAAGTTCGTCGGCATTTAATCTATGGATTTCAATGTGTCTAGCAATAGCTTTTCAAGTAAATCTTCACTCGTTACAGAACGAATCATAGCTTGCATGTATTCTTCGCGATTGATTTTGTCGTATGTCCATAGGAATCCTTTCGACTTTGCGAAAGATTGTAAGAAGATACGAATTGTACGACCGTTGCCTTCACGAAATGGATGTAACATGTTCAGCTCTGATTTGAAAAAAGCTAATCTTTTGGCGGCATATTCAAGATTGTCCCAGGAGGGTTCATTGTCAAATTGCGCGAATAAATTTGAAGCGTATGCATTCATGTGTTGTAATTGGCAAAAAAGCGTACGGCCTTTCATCAACTGCACATCTCTGAATTGTCCTGCGAATGAGTAGATGTCTTGGAAAAGGTGACGGTGAAGTCCAACAAAATTAGTGCGCGAAAAAGCAGTGATGTTGTATGCACCTTGCTCAATTTGAGCTGCACGAATCGAAAAAGTAAACGCTTCAGCCTGCTCAAGCTCAGCAAAATCTGTAATACCTAACAGATTTGACTTTAAGAGATAATCGTCATTTTCAAATTCATTGTATTTCGCCATTTGCCAAAGCTTCCTTAATCAAAGCCGGAGTTACTGGTATACCGGAATTGACAATTTCAAGAGCTTTTTGTTGTAACGAATGACTAAGATGTAAGTTTTCGAGCTGCATATTTTTCAATACGCGGTTAAACTCAGGAGAATTTAATTGAATTTCCTTCACACTAAACGGCTCCTCTCTATACTCTTTAATTATAAGCTGTATAGCAGGATTTATCCACTAAATCAAGTAGATTTCTACTTACCAGTCCAGAATATTCACATTATAGCCCCAAAAATAACTATTTCTAACCTCTAAATTTGATAAGCTTAAATTAGAAATTTCAGAAGGCAAGAAATGTGGGGGATTCTAATGAGGATTTGGAAGAAGTATTCACTTCTATTAAGTGGTATAGGTATTTCCTTTTTTGGAAACTGGGTTTATTTAATTGCGTTAAATATATTGGTGCTCGATATGACAGGTTCTGCGGCGGCAGTTGCAGGGGTTTACATTGTCGGACCAATTGCTCGGTTGCTGACAAACTTCTGGGCAGGCTCCATCATCGATCGTGTTAACAAACGTAAATTAATGGTCCTAGCAGACGTCTTAAGAGGTTCGCTTATATTACTTGTTCCATTTCTCGATTCGCTATGGATTGTCTACGGTATCCTATTCATGGCTAATATAGCAGCCGCATTTTTTGGTCCAAGTTCAACCTTTTATATTACGAAATTTGTGTCTGAAACCGACCGAAGAAGCTTTAACTCAATCATGAGTATGATGAATTCAGGTTCATTTTTGATTGGACCGGCATTTGCCGGCGTACTAATTGCCTTAGTTGGTACAACGTGGTGTATAATTTTAAACGCAATTACATTCTTTTTCTGTGCATTTTGTATCGCAAAGTTGCCTGATGTAGGAGATGAAAACGTAGATCGACGAGAACCGATTACAGTGAAGATACTTGCTACAGATTGGCAGGTCGTAAAAGGGTTTGTTCAACAAGATCGTTACTTTATAAAAATCTATTTGCTATTCCAGTCTGCACTTATGGTTGCTTTTGCTTTAGATTCCCAAGAGGTCACATTTATTAAACAGGATTTAGCACAGTCGGACCAAATGTATGGGCTCATTGTTAGTATTACGGGTATTGGTGCATTAATAGGTGCAGCAGCTTCTGCTGCCTTTGCAAAACGCTTCTCATTGCAAATGTATCTAGCTATCGGAATGGTCTTTACAGCAGTAGGCTATTTATTGTTCTACAGTTCAGATAGTTTTTTGACGGCAACAGCAGCCTTTGTCTTTTTAGGTTTCTTTATGGCCTTTAGTAATGCTGGCTACGATACTTTTTATCAAAAAAATGTTCCGACTACGATCATGGGGCGTTTTGGGAGTTTAGCGTCGATGTTTCAAAGCAAACTGCAGATTGTACTCACTTTTATTTTAGGCGTAATTGGGGAATGGTTCTCTCTGCAAATGGCGGCAATTGGATTTGCGAGTATTGCAGTATTCATAACACTTTTACTTTGTATCCAAGTATTTAGCAAGCAGCATAAACATTATTATGAAGATGTTGATGGATAGGGAATACATGTATTTATACTTAGACAGGGGTGGTTACATGCTGTTAATACGATATTCAAATGAAACGGATTTAGCAGATATAACTTCTCTTATATCTGAATTAGGATATGAAACAACCGAAAATGAAGTAACAAGTAGATTATTCAAGTTGAATAGCAATCCAGATTATCATACGCTTGTCGCGGAAATTGATAATCAAGTTGTTGGGCTACTGGGTTTACATATTGGATTAGCATACGAATTTTCGGGTTGCTATGGAAGAATTATATGTTTAGTAGTGGATCAACAATATAGAAAAAACGGTATCGGTAAACAATTGATGGTAAGAGCAAAAGAAATTGTGATTGAGCAAGGTGGAAGTGCCATCATCTTAAACAGTGGAACTAGAACTGAGAGGAAAGATGCACACGAATTTTATATAAACAATGGCTTCACCGCTAAAAGTACAGGCTTTGTAATGAGGTTCAGCTGATTAATTAGTTGTACATGAAACAATGAGTTGAATAATTTAATAATTCGTTCTTTGACGAATGATGCTTTCAGCTATTTTCCTATCTTATTTTATGGTAAGGTGAGGAGTCAGTTTTTTTAGGGAGGAACAAAATGAATAATAATTTATATGATCAGCGTATTAAAATAATCAGTGCTTTTTTAATTGCTACGTTTATCGGGCTATTTAACGAAACGGCTTTGAATATGGCTTTTGTGCAATTGATTGCTGATTTTAACTCTGATGCACCAACCATTCAATGGTTAACAACGGGTTATTTACTAACACTTGGCGTGTTAGTACCGATATCAGCCATTTTAATGCAACGCTTTACAACTAGACAGTTGTTTGTAGCATCGCTAGTATTCTCGATTGTAGGAACGTTTATTGCAGCCATTTCACCAACATTTATCATCTTAATGTTGGGAAGAATTATTCAAGCAGCTGGTACAGCCATTATCTTACCGCTGATGATGCAGGTCGTTTTACTCGTTTATCCAATTAATAAACGTGGAGCGGCTATGGGGAAGATTGGGCTTGTTATCATTTTTGCACCGGCAATTGGGCCAACGATAGCTGGTTTAGTCATTGATCAGTTTTCATGGCACTATATTTTCTGGTTAAGCCTACCATTTTTAGTGTTTTCCCTATTTTTCGGTTTAAAGTTTATCCAAAATGTCAGCGAAGTAAAAATAGTGAAGTTCGATATCTTATCTATTATTCTTTCGACAATTGGTTTTGGCGGTATAGTCTACGGCTTTAGTATTTCAGGTAAACTTGGCACATTTATGTCAACAGAAGTACTTGTATCAGTAGGTATCGGTTTACTTTCCTTAGTACTATTTGGATTCCGACAAACGAAAATGGAACAACCGATGCTGAATTTAAGTGTATTTACATTCCGCATGTTCAACATGGGCCTTGCTATCATAATGATTTGTATGATGATGATTTTATCGACGATGGTATTACTACCTATTTATTTACAAAACATTTTACTGTTAACACCTGTCATTGCAGGTTTAGCGTTATTACCGGGCGGAGTTATCAATGCCTTTATGTCAGTTATAGCAGGGAATATGTTTGACCGCTTCGGTCCACGTGTGATGGTACCTGGTGGACTATTTATGGGCATAATTGCGTTGTTTGCACTACGTACAATTGACGGTACGACATCTGTCTATTTTGTCGTTGCATTCCATATTATTATGTTTGTCGGTATCACATTAACGATGATGCCTGCACAAACAAATGGGTTAAATCAGCTTCCTAAGCAGTTGTATCCTGATGGAACAGCCATTATGAATACGTTGCAGCAGGTTTCCGGTGCGATCGGTACAGCAGTCGCAATTACAATTATGTCGATTAGTACAGCGAATTATGTGAATGAAAACGGCAATACAGTAGCAGCACAGCTAGAAGGATCGATTCAAGGTGTTCAAAATTCGATAACATTTGGGTTAATCATTGCCATCATTGGTTTTGTGTTATCACTATTATTACGTAATGTAAGACAAGGGAAATGAGCTTGAAAAAACCGTCTTAAAAGTGCTGTGAATGACTTTTAAGACGGTTTTTTATAATTAAACCCTACATTAATTAAATGCAGCAGAAGATCTAAGGCGGGCTTTATATGGCTTGTCTTTTTTATATGACTTTAAAAGCTGGCAGAATAGCCCTATTTATCGTTCCAGCACAATTTGTTGTAAATATGCTTATTTGGAATAAAGGCATCCTTAACGAGCTTTAAAGAGGCACAGAGCGCATCGTGTATCCGTTTGGTTGCTGAAGACAAGTTTGTAACCATCTAAAGGCTTTTGAATATGGATTAGTTAATATATCTTTAGCGATGAAAATCGAACGTCCGGTGTGAACAGGAGGAAAAGGGGGTGATAACTTCAAATTTTTACCAATGTGTATTAATTAAGATATATTCCATCTGTTTAATTGAGCGCCAGCTCATGTTATAATGATTAACTTAGGATAATTGTATGCGAAGAAAACCCTCCGCATAGCGATAAAATTTGGAGGTATAAGAGAATGAAAAAACAATGGACGATTGGTAAAATTAAAGAATTTGTTGAGAAAAATTCAGAAAGTATTTTGCAAACGACGGAATATCACGGTTTTTCTCAAAAGTTACTATTTAAATGCGCATGTGGTAGCACCTTTGAAAAATCATTTACGAAATTTAAAAATAATAACCAACGTAAATGTGACGTGTGCCAACCGCCAAAAGCGACACGATAACGTATAGCAAATAAACGAAGTGCCGATTTCTTTAATAGAGAAGTTGGCACTTCGTTTGCTTTATAGTGGGAATATAAGACGAAAGATGATTGAAAGTTATAAGGCTTAGCTAATATTATTAGATAATGGAATAAATAAGATACAACAAATGGATCCGTAGATTTTGTACAAATAAATGAGCCAAGAAAGTCAAAATTTATTTGAATTTCTTGTTTAAAAAACTGTATAAAAGTATCGATTTTGATTGTCATTTTCGATTAGTTTTTATATTTCCGTATAAACGTGTAAATTTCCATTTTATCTCACTGTTTCAAGTATACTTATTCAATGAAACACAACTACCGATAATATATATTATGACGGGGGCGTTGTATGAATTAGAGAAATAGATGCTTCCTATCACTCAACCCTAAATCTATAACTGTTTTTCTTTACATTTTCAATATCGATATTCCCTACACTATATTCGATGACATCATTAATGAATAAGTTATTTTTTTTAGCAAACACCTTCGTACTTTCTAATAACTCTTTATCATAGGTTGTTTTGTATTGAACTCGATCTTTAGGTCTGGACTCTTTATTAAATGAAATCACGTCTTGTATCAAAACTGCTTGTAAACCACTCTCAATTAAATAATTGACATGTGTATTATTTGCTGCAGCCATTAATTTTAAAGACTCTAGAATTGATTCACTAATATTAGTTCTAAATTTAATTCTTGAAACATCTGTTGTATGAATTAAATTTCCATCTGCCAATTTCCACAAAGTAAAAGCACTCCTATCTGGCTATCCATATTGCTAATAATCTATCCGTTGAGACATTCGTTGTCTTTTGTAAAAAATAAAATTATCAGTTGTTGCATTAGTATATAAAATTTCCGCAAGTTTTGGAAGCTCGTATTTGCCTTTTACCCAAATACGATAAATAGGATTTCCAGCCGGACTTACTGTTATTGTGAGTTCTGACCGTAATTGCCATGATTGAAATACGGTCAATAGCCCAGCTGCAAAATCCTGACTGCCTGATGTGACATTCATAACGTAACCTGTTTTTTGAACCCAGCCATCTCCGTCAATAACTCCTCTTACAAACGACGCTAAATATTCTTCTGGCACATTAGGAAATGGAACAGATAATGATTTATTAGAAATGATCCCCAGCATTTCAAGATCCTTTTTAATCTCCTTAGAATTAATGATTAAAGTCGGTGTGGTTTTTGTTGGTCCTGTAGCCGATAGCACATAATCTGCGTCCATATACTTGGCAATCAACTTAAGAATTCGTTCATCTTTTTGGGAGAAATAGATGCTATGAAATTGTTTGTTCACATGTCCATCTGTCACGAACAAGCCTAATACCCAAGCCATCTCATGTGTCCACACTTTAAAGTAGCCTTCGTTCACCTTATGCTTTCGAGGTTGGCCAGAGTATTGTTCTCGATTCATTAAAATCTCATGCTTATACATCACACCCCGAATTGCCCGATCAGATAGCCCAACAATTGGGCCCATTTCTTTAAATGACATGCCACTTTTGTATAATTTTATAATGACTTCGTCCGTCATACCTGGATTTCTCGGCATAGCCTTTACTCCCCTCCTTGTGGCTTTTTTGGTGAGCCCCTTCTTAATAATCGAACGATTTTTCGTTGATTAAATTCAATTGTAGATAGTTATTAATTCCAAACACTCAACAAAATATGCTCATTTATAGAGGTCAGAACAAATGTTCCATTATAGCTTTCCATACCCAAATTGAGAGTTTATAAACAAAAAAGTCTAGAATAACTTTTCTAGTTGCATAAAGTAGTGGTGATTTTGTTTGAAATATCGTTTTGGTTCTTCAAATTTTTTTGAACATTGTCTCTCACCTCTCAATTTTATCCCCCAACGAGAACAAGTGTTCAGTAGGCGTAATTTCGGCATTTATACTCTTAAAAGCGGATTTATCCTTCCATTTTAATCACGGATGTTCTCGTTTTCCACAAATAAATAGTAGTGCAAACCAAAGCTCTGGCCTACAACTAACAAATGTAGGATTTCTATAAGGATAAATTTCATCTGTCTTTTCGACATAAATCTATAAAAACGAAGCAGCATTGCCAAATAAGGTAATACTGCTTCGTTTTTATTGCAGGCATTTACTTTCGCCGCCTTATCATGAATTTGTGTAGCTACGAGCTGTAGAGCCGTGAATTCCTCCTTATAGGCACGTATATCCTTTTTGAATGTTTTCCGCTTGTGAACGGTCGTACGCCAGTCTGAGAGGTAGACTTAACGTCGTTAAGCTCCTTGTAGGTTAAAACTTTAAATGCTAACGTTTCCTCATTAGTGTACTTACTTTCAATTTCATTGAGCAAATATTACTTTCTTAGCTATAAGACAACTTTGTGCTTTTAATTGGCGTTCTTTTAATTCGCTACTTTAACCAACGCTTGCCGCCTTGTAACTATTAAGTGATTGGCATTAGTTGGATTAATGCTGTATGCTCCCCTATTTTAATTTCCGTTCCATCTATAACGTGGTCTTTCAAAAATAAACTCCGCATTAGTAAGTGTTCTTGTAGTAAAAACTCAAATTTTTCAATAACGACTTGTAGCGCTTCGTCTGTACTTACTACAATATCAATGCGCAGATTAATTGGTAACTGTAATTTCTTTCTGTACTCTTGTATCGCACGGATCAATTCACGGGCCATACCTTCTTGTATAAGCTCTTTCGTTAATGCAGTATCTAACGTTACCGTGTATTCCCCATTTGTTGCTGAAGAGTAGCCTTCTTTAGCAACCTTCTCGATGAGTACATCTTCAACCGTTACTTGTTCTAGCTCACCTGATGCTGTAATTATCTCTCCGTACCCTGCCTTTATGAACGCAATAGATTCTTCAATAGTTAATTGCTGAAGCCATGTATTGACGATATTTGATTGCTTACCAAACTTAGCACCTGATTTTTTAAAATCTAATTTTAGTTTTATTGCAGCAAACTGGCTTTCATCACTTACTTCATGGAATTGTTTTACGTTCAATTCCTCCATGATGATGTCTTGATAGGCCTCCCAGTTTATAGTTGACGTGGCACTAAGCACGGAAAGACTCGCTAAGGGCTGTTTTACTTTCAATGAAGTCGAATTTCGAATGCTTCTCCCTAATTCGACTACCTGGAGGACTGCATCCATTTCTTTTTCTAATTGTTCGTCTATCCTGTTTTCATCATAAGTCGGATAGTCTGAAAGGTGTACACTTTTACCCGTTAAGTTGAAATAGATATCCTCAGCAATGAATGGAGTTAAAGGTGCGATCAATTGGCTAGTTTTTGTCAAGACCTCATAAAGTGTCTGATAGGCCGCCGCCTTGTCAGGACTCATTTTAGTTGCCCAAAAGCGTTCTCGTGATCGTCTTACGTACCAATTGCTTAGCTCTTCAACTAATTTCGCGATTTCTCTGGCTGCATTCGTAAAATGGTAATTTTCCAAGTTCACATTGGCTACTTTAATGGTACTGTGCAAACGAGATAGGATCCAGTCATCTAATGTATTTTTTTCAACCACATAGTCATTTTGGGACTCATAACCGTCTAAGTTTGCATATAGGACGTAAAAACTATGCACATTGTCTAACCTATCGACTAATTTTGATTTTGCTTCTTGTACGATACGTTCTGAAAAACGTTTCGAGTTCCAAGGTGCGCTATCGACTACTAATGCCCATCTTAATGAATCTGCCCCATACTTTTGAATTAAATCTACTGGATCAAGAGCATTTCCTTTACTTTTAGACATCTTTTGACCATTTTCATCCAATATATGACCCAGTGATAATACACGTTTGTACGGGGATTTCCCTGTAAATAGCGTAGATACAGCCAGCAAGCTATAAAACCAGCCACGTGTTTGATCAATGCCTTCTATAACGATGTCAGCCGGGAATTGCTTGTTGAAAGTGTCACGATTTTCAAACGGATAATGATATTGAGCAAACGGCATGGAGCCACTATCGAACCAGACATCAATTACTTCAGGAGTTCTTGACATTTCTCCCTCGCAAACTGAACAACGAAGCTTGATTTGATCGACAGTTGGTTTATGCAAATCAAGCTCTGCAACTAGTGGATGAATGGAAAGATTCCGTAATTCTTCTATGCTTTTAGGTGCGTGCTCGTGATGACAATCGTCACATTGCCACACATTCAGCGGCGTTCCCCAATAGCGTTTACGACTAATATTCCAATCCACCATTTGCTCTAAGAAATTTCCAAATCTCCCTTGCTTGATATGATCAGGATGCCAAGTCACTCCATCGTTATTTTGGATGAATTGCTCTTGCAAAGCTGTTGTTTTGATAAACCAGTTGTCGTTTGCATAATACAATAGAGGCGAATCACAGCGCCAACAGTGAGGATAATTATGTTCAAATTTTTCTTTACTGTATAACAAGCCTTTATCAGCAAGGTAACGAATGATATCGACATCGCAGTCTTTGACAAAACGTCCTTGAAAAGGTGGAACCTCTGCAGTGTACTGCCCTTTTTCATCCACAACATTCACAAAAGAGAAACCATTTTCCTGTATTACTTGATAATCATCTTCCCCATATGCTGGTGCAATATGAACGATTCCTGTACCGCTGTCCTCCGTTACATAGTCAGCTTCCACTACTTTATGCCCGATGGCTACATGTACGAAATCAAACGGAGCAATATACGCCATGCCTTTTAGTTCCGCCCCCAGGTGAACAGATAGAACTTCATAATCGTTCTTTAACACTGTTGCAGCTAATGATTCTGCTACGATATAGACTTCATTCCCCTGTTGTGCACGAACGTACTTCATCGACGGGTGCACAGCTAACGCCACATTCGCAGGTAATGTCCATGGCGTTGTCGTCCAACTAAGAAAATACTCGTTGTCGCGATTACGAATCTTGAACTTAGCAGTTGCTGTTAAATCCTTCACCATTTTGTATTCTTGCGCGACTTCATGTGAGCTAAGCGAAGTTTGACAGCTCGGGCAGTATGGCGACACTCTATGGCCTTTATGCAATAACCCTTTACCATGAATTGTACCAAGGATATTCCATACACTTTCAATATAAGAATTGCTTAACGTGACATAAGGATTCTCCATGTCTACCCAATAGCCGAGTTGTTCAGTAAACGCACGCCATTGTTTTTCGTAGATAAAAACACTTTCTCTACATTTTTCAATAAAAGCTTCAACGCCATAATTTTCAATGTCACTCTTTCCGGAGATCCCTAATTGTTTTTCGACGCCTAATTCAACAGGCAATCCATGCGTATCCCATCCAGCTTTACGAAGGACTTGATGGCCCGTCATGGTTTTGTATCTGGCAACAATGTCTTTTATGGTCCGTCCTAATGCATGCCCGACATGCGGCAAGCCATTTGCTGTAGGTGGCCCTTCATAAAACACAAATGATGGATTTCCTTCTCTCGTTTCAATTGATTGCTCAAAAGTACAATGCTGTACCCATTGTTGTTGAATGCGCTCCTCACGTTGACGCACCGTTTCTTTTTCCATCTGATATCGCTCCATTCTATGGTTTTTAAAAACATACAAAAACCCGTCCCTATAGAAAGGGACGGGTTTAACCGCGATACCACCCTAATTCTATTGAAAACTCTCGTTTACCAATAGCACTAGCCACGTACAATCATACGCGTTCCTTTTAACGGTAGACACCCGTTCAAGCTTACTTGATTTCAGCTTGATTTCTCAGAGAGGATTTTCATGAATGAACTGAACACCGGCTTTCAGCATCTACCGGCTCTCTGGAGAACAGTTTCAATCGCTACTTTTTCTCGTCAACGAAAATGTATGCTTTTATTACGGATGATAATAGCATGAGTTGCGTTGAATTGTCAAACTATTATTACCGTTTATGGCTTCGGATTAATTGTCCATGCTAACCCAAACATCAGAAATGTGAATAGAAAAATGAAAACACATAAGGCAATTCCCCAAATAGCCGAAGAACTGGAGCTTTTCCTGTTAAACAACCCGAAAACACCGAGTACAAATCCAATGGAAGGAAGCGTCACTATAAAAAAGGAGGGAAATTCGTCGGAGTTTAATAACAGAGATGCATTTAAACCTGCTAGAGCGACTAAAGAGATAACGAAAGAGAGTAAGCCCGCTATTGCTGACCAATTTATAGTAACCTTTCTTCTATTTAGTTCCATAGTTTAACCTCCCCCACTTTAATCGCACGTACTTTATTATTCCCTTCCATATCCCTTAATTCTGAAGTAGATCCTGTAACAGTAGCAGCATATATACGGATTCCATTATCGTTAATGTACGAAATCCTTTCTTTAAGAGCCAGGGACTTAGCCCTCGCTATTTTCTCTGCTACAGCTTCATTTTTTTCGAGAAACGTTAACATTTCCATAAACACTTGTGCATTTGTTTTGTCTTCTCCGTTAAACGGGGACCACGTTGTATGATCAACTTGAGCTGGATAGCCGAGTGGTGTAATGGGGACTCCCTCTTGATCGACTTGCCTTTGCTCCAATCCAGTATCGACAGCTAACCATCGAATTTCGATATCCTGTCCTAGTAGCTCTTCCAACTCTTTTGGTGTCATTATTTCCGACATGGATACATGTACCTCGGCTACCGTACCTTCCGGAAGTCCATTTAAAATTGCCCATTGTGAATAAAGTGCTGCTGGAATAGGAACTTTTGGGTGAATTAGTGACTCCGTCTCTTTTGAAGGTATTTCAGGTAAAGGCCGCTCCAATACTAAATTTTTCTCCGAAAAAGCTGGTTTATCGAAAGCAAAGTATACATCGTAATCGCCTACTTTGTAATTTTCTCTGCCGATTTTTTTATAGATATCAAACATCATATTCATTGAAAAGAAACCGATATCCGTATTTATTCTCATTGGTTCTAGGCTCATATTCGGTTCAGTTACATAGATTGTACTGGTACCGACCTCAATCAAATTATTAGCCTTGCCGCCTGTCGCATAATACAAATAGGTTCCAAGCGTCATAACGGGGACGATTAAGAGAAGAATTGCGAGACTGACCATAATATTCTTTTTAGTTGCGGTGTTTCTACCTTTTTTGATAATTTGTTGTTGGTCGTTATAAGAAATTGTATGTGAAGCATTAAAATCTTGAATGGCTCGATTTAAAAAATCGTTATACCTTTCTTCATGATCATTCCTGTTGTCGTCTTTCATCCTCATTCCTCCTAACTATTATTTTTTCCATTACCTTTCTTCTTCCTCTCATTAAGTTGCTTTTGAAGGTGTTTAGTTTCATCTCAAGAATGGCTGCTGCTTCCTGGTACTTAAAATGATGTAAATCACACAATATCAATGCATGCCTTTCTTGATCCTTTAAGGAATGTATGTCTTTTAGTAACAGTATGAACCCTTCTTTTTCTACAAACTCATCCTCTGGAGTCTTCATAGTAAACGACAGACTTTCCTGAACATGTTCGCGAATAACAACCCTCTTATTCTTGCGATAATGGTCAATAAATGCATTGTGAGCTACTTTAAAAAGCCACGCTTTGATATTTGTAATTTCATAGTCCTCTAATTGCAAATAGGCACGATAGAAAGCTTCTTGTACTAAATCCTCTGCTGTGTGATGATCTTTTGAAAGAGAAAACAAATATCGGTATAGTTCATTTGTGTATTGCCTAAAAGCTTCATCAAGATTCACATTTGTTCCCCCTTTCAACAGAACCACGGCTAATGGTACTCAAAAGTTGCACGTTTTTAAATCTTCCTCTTTATTAAGGTTAAAGCTGTACTACTGAGGCATGAACTATTATCGATTTACTACATATGGATTTGACTGCTATGATCATTATCAGCAAGCGATCAAATAGCTGAAAACGGCTTAACCTTTAATTAACTCATTGATCAATACGAAGAGTTTATCAATATTTCATATATGGGGTTTTCCGAGTGATTGGGAACGTTTTTTATAAAAATAAGGTCCATTGCTATTTGATAGGCAATGGACCTTATTTCTTTTTTAGCTGTTGCTAATTTAACCTAAGTAATAGACAATCAAACGGCATTCCTTAATCAGCATATTTTCTTCCGCCGCCATTTATATTTCCCACTATTACTTAGTATCATTGAAGTCAATATTGAAATCTGATTTTATGATTGAGTACATATATAAATCATCGAATTTACCACAAGTATATTCATAGTGTCTTAGTAATCCCTCTCTTCTAAAGCCTTGCTTTTCTACTAATTTTTGTGAAGGGAAATTTGCAGGTTCAATTAAAGCTTCAATTCTTTCTAACTGAAAGTGTTGATAGCCATACTTAACAACGGCTTCCAATGCTTCACTAGCAATCCCTTTACCCCAGTAATCTTTGCTTAATTCATATCCGACTTCAGCTCGATGATGTTTGGTAAGCATATTAAGAAAGCCACAACTTCCTATAATCTCACCAGAATCTTTTAGCGTAATTCCCCATCTAATTCCTGTTCCTTCTTCGAATATCGATTTATACCATCTTATTTCATCCCAAACATCTTCTACAATTTGGCAAGGTGCTAACCCCATAGGTTCCACAACATCTTTATCAGAAAGATATTTAAACATATCAGTAGCATCCTTTATTGATACTTCTCTTAAGATTAATCTTCTTGTTTCAATTATAGGGAATTCTTTTCCCATTAAATTTACCTCCATTCAAGTTTCATCACATTTTATTGTAGATTCACCCCATTAATTAGAGAATCTACTCAGTATAGTCCGGTTGCAATAATTTAAATAAACCCAATTTGACGAGTACGGTGCCATTAACGTTATGGATACAATTGAGGATGAATTAAGCATCAAAAACCTTAAAAGGTTTACTATTTGAATAGAGTAGTATCATTTTAACGAATTGCCTTTTAAATAATCTTGCATCAACTCGTTCGAAATCTTCAAAGCTTCGGCCCTATTAGCAGCAGGCGCGGTTATCATTTGACCATTTTCAGATGTCCAACCACGATTAGTTTGGTCCGTCTCATCCTTTTGGAGTATGGTAATGGTAACTTCACTAAAATTACTATTCGTATAAAGTACCCCATAACCATATGTACCTGGACGTCCATCTTCGATATAACCATATACGATGTGTCCTCCACCGTTATCTAGAAACTTAATTTCTAACCCTCTTTGATCTTCTGGTACTGGTATCTTCTCGTGATCTATATCAATGGATCCTTTGAAGGTTTTGGAACCCGTGAGACTCTGCTGTAGCTTCCCATCAATATGAATAGTTATAGGCTTTGTGAAGTAAATATTTCCGGCTCCCAACTGATACTTGATCCCTTCTAAATTAACCGTAAATTGTTTTGGAAAAGTTTTCAAACTAAGGATTACACCGAACGTAATGGCAATTAGCAATGGAATCACAAAAAATTTAGTCTTCAATAAATAGCTCCTCTCCTTTGTCATATTGATTAAATAGTTCGCTAACTAAAATTATAAAAAGTCGCCTTTACATCATGTAAGGACGACTCCAGTTTATTATTTAGATTGTGTTAAGAGCATTAAAATGCTTTAACGTACATGAGTCTGGTAACTAACCCTATTTGTCTCTTTCAATTCTCGCATTGAACCCGCACCAATGCCGAACATTGCCATCCGAAGTTCCAATTCCCTTGTTTCCATCACTTCCAGGACATCCTTGGTAGATTGCGTAGCTTCCTTCAGAATCGATCTGCCGAATCCGACTATATCTGCACCTAGTGCAATGGCTTTGGCTCCATCTAGGCCGGTATGCATTCCTCCGCTTGCAATTATTGGTTGATTGCCAATTGTATCTCTCACTGAAGTAATACATTCGACTGTCGGGATTCCCCAATCACTGAACGCTTCCGCTGCTTTTCTCTTCACAGCAGATGTTGAACGGAACTTTTCGACCTGACTCCATGATGTGCCGCCTGCCCCCGCTACATCGATAAAGGAAATCCCCGCATCGCATAATCGCTTAGCAGTTGCCCCGTCGATTCCCCAACCGACTTCCTTTACACCAACTGGCACTTCCAACTCACTACAAAGTCGTTCTATTTTCTTCAATAAATCTTTGAAATCCGTATTTCCTTCCGGTTGAATCACTTCCTGAATACTGTTCAAATGAAGGACGAGTGCATTTGCCTCTGTTATGTCAATGATTTGGAGACATTCATCTATCCCGAAGCCATAGTTAAGCTGAACCGCACCTAAATTAGCGATTATAGGAATGCTCGGTGCATATTTTCTTACTTGAAAAGAGGATCGATGTTCCGCACTTTCAATCAGTGCGCGCGTCGAACCCAAAGCCAATCCCCAACCTCTTTCTTGCGCAGCTTCAGCAAGGTTTCGGTTGATTGTTTCTGCAAAAGCCGCCCCGCCGGTCATCGAACTAATAAGAAAGGGTGTTTTGCAATCATGACCTAAAAATGTCGTGTCAATTGATATATCACTAAAATTGATTTCAGGCAACGCATTATGGATAAATCTAACCTTTTCGAAGCCGGTTGTAATAGTGTCACCCGTTACATGCTCATTCAATGTAATTTGAATATGCTCTGATTTTCTTTGGTTAATTGGTCCCGTCATTTGAAAACACTCGCCTTTCCCCTTGGCGTTAATGAGTACTCATTAATCACTTTATTTAATAGAAGTCACCGTATTGCTCTGGAGCCTCGTGTAATGTCCATATTAGTCATCCGTACCTCTCGCGTACCATTTCGGAATAAGTAACTTAAAATCATCAAATTGATCCATTGTGAACACCGTGTATTTTTTAAACTTTTCTTGTTGATTTAGTGCAATTTCATTAGACCATACTTCAGCCGAGAGGATATGGATAGCAGCATACAGCCTATGTAATTCCCAGAAATTCTTTGGAATGGGATTGTTATTATGATAACCATCTAATACACCACGCGAATAAGTAATACTCACTGGGACATTAAAATATTCCATTTTGTAAAACTCATTCACAGCATCTCCATAAGTAATCTTTTGCATATCAATCAAACCTGTGAACTGATCATCTTGAATTAAGATGTTCCCTGGATGAAAATCGTAATGTTGGATGTGACTAGGACGTCCCTTTAACAAATGCAAATGTCCCTGCACAAAGCTTAAAACTCGAAGATATCTCCCATTTTGACCAGCGATTTTTTCATATCGCGGAGAGAGTAGTTCTACACGCCTCGTCCAACGTTCTTCCCAGGTTGGAGAATCAATGGGAGCTGGAATACTATGCATATTCCGAAGTGTTTGTCCGACTTGTTGTCCAATTTTATACTGTAACGCATCACTTCTTGTTGAAAGTACTATCTCCCCATTTTCTCCAGCAATGTAATCTAAAATCATGTATGCATGTCCCTTGTGTAATGCTACTTCGTACACATACGGAATGCGAGGGTCAATTGCATGAACCGCATTTGTTAAAAATGCCTGCTCTTCTAACTGCTTAACATCGATAGTTGGTGAAATGCGTAATAAATACTTCTCATCAACACACCACTTCACATCAGTTGAAAATCCTTTGTTGATTAACTTATAAGACGAACTATTTTTTAAAAAAGGTATATCAGTAAAACCCATCTTCTTCACTCCTTTAGCCGTATATGAAAAAAGATACGTTCAGGAACACACACTTGTAAGCTACCACATATTTTGATCATATGAATACGTGTGGAAATTGAGAGAATGCGACTTTCAGGGGGAGCCGATTTTAAAGAAGTAGTTTTGTTACCAGGTATCTATTATAATCTATTGCTTTCTTTAAATAGTCGTTTCTACCGTTAGATCCCTAATGATGAGACAATTGTAGGGCTCCAACTTTTAATGTTCAATCACCTCATTTTACCATTAGTTTATTATATTTCTACAAAATTATTATACTATTCGGGCTAAACAAGAAAAACCAGATGCCCATAAGTATCTAAGGCTTCCGGTTTTCTCACCTATTTTGTTAGTAATTTCACTTCTCCGATCCCCTCTAAAACAAAAGTTATTTTTGCTGCATTGTGATAGGCTGTTATCGGGAAATTTGCTGCAATAATAGTTTGATTATTTTGTTCATCCATATTAAACCCGTCTGTTAAATACTCATTACCATCCTTATCGATAAACTTCATCGAGTGTGAAAATGGACTTTCATTGTCAAATATTTCGTCCACCGAAAAGATGAGATTTAAAGATGTTGGACTTGCCTTGGCGGAAGAAACTTGAATGATTGACGATGGATCATCCATCGTATATTCAATAATCGTCATCGGCTTACCCATATCCTGATTCATAATAGCTAAATCCCATTTGCCATCAATTTTCTTGAGGGTCTCAAACGCAAAAACACGGAAAACATTTATGCTTTCTATTTCGACAACAGCATCCTGAAGACAAGGGAGCATCCCCTTGTTGGAATCAATGATGACATCAAATTGAACTTTCCCAGTTTTCGCATTTAGTATTGGATTATGCATAGCAATACCTGAGGCATCATATTTATTGGTACCTTTTAAAGGCTTTGTATCTGGAATAAATTCATCAACGTACTCGCCATCTCCATTTTTTAAACGGAAATCCATTGTAACATCTGTCACATCAGCATCAAGAATTCTCGGGTCTTCAAATTCTAGTTGAAAACTCATCCCAATTTTATTAGCATCAGAAAAGTTTTGCTGTAGTGTTATGGTGACATCTTGATCTGAGGCAGAGCTATTGCTGTCTTGTGCAAAGCCTTCGTCCAGAGCTCGTTCGATTCCTTTATCTCCAAACTTAAAGAATTCATTGATGTTGGCGATGACACGCTCGTTGGTCAGCAAAATACCAGTAAATAA
Source organism: Sporosarcina sp. ANT_H38 (assembly GCF_008369195.1). Lineage (GTDB taxonomy): Bacteria > Bacillota > Bacilli > Bacillales_A > Planococcaceae > Sporosarcina. The sequence goes on from NZ_VOBC01000001.1 coordinate 1,213,960, forward strand.
CAACGCACAAGCAGCCGCAGTGACCCTTTTCCAAATGAAACGGTTTTTTTTCATTTTGGATTGTGTTCTAATACTAGCATAGGTGCTATCTAATGATTTCCGTACGGCCGACGGTATTTCCTTCTCTTCAGTCATCGCCTGTTTAAATTCCTTTTTGAAGTCAGTTTTCATTGATAAACACTCCCTCGCTTTTATAGTAATTATTTCTCAATAGCGTCTTTCCTCTGGACAGTCTTGATTTAATATTCCCTTCCGGCTCTTTTAAAAATGCACCGATTTCTTTTGAGTTCAAACCGACAATATAATATAAGATAAATGCTATTTTATAATCTTTGTTTAAACTATTTAGTGCATCCTCAAGTTCCAATTTTTGAAAATCATCGTGAAGCTGTTCTGGCAGCACATCGACATCAATCGTTGAAAAATGATTGTGTTTATTTAATACGCTATTGCATTGATTGATGAGTATTTTACAAATCCACGTATTGAAGTACGCATCATTTTTCAGCGTATGTAATCTTTCATAAGCTGATAGAATCTCTTCCTGCATCGCATCAGCAACATCCTCATCATTAGTTAACATCCTGCTAGCCATTCTGTACAAGACATCCTCGTATTGCTGTACGAGCGCAACAAATGCCTCTCCATCTCCCTTTTTAGCCTTCTTGAGCAAGACTTTTACTGATTCCATGTAGGCACCTCCTTTCTTATTCCTTATTTGCTATTCAATAGATTAGATAAGGAATGCATCCGATTAGTTGCATTGGGAAATTATTTTCTCTTAAATTGTTTGTCTACAAACATATTGGTCAATCAATAAAAGCACCTCACCCAACTGGTGAAGTGCTTTAGTTTCTTCCTTATTTTATCATGCCTAGCATTTCTTACGATACGATATCTCTCTTTTTCTCGCGCTTCCAAAGGTAATTGATAAAGAGTACACTTACGACAACCATCGTATTATACGCTGTCGGAGCCAGCCATTGTGGATTCCAAATCAAAATGAAATACTTGATCAATGGTCTCATTCCAAAAATGAGCATCCCAATAATGAATGGGATTTGAATGCCAATCAAGGCCATCGTATTCGGAACAATACTTGAGAAAGACATGGCCAATAATCCAAATACAAAACCTACTACATAAATTGCAGCCACAGTAAGCCATATATACTGGTAAAATGTCGGGTCGTACCAGGATTCGTTTCCGATAAATGTATTCATCCCTATGTCAAAATACATAGATGTTTTATTCAATGAATAGATACTGAAATAGACAGTAAGCAAAGAGGTAATGACAATAAAAGTAGCCACTAATCCAGCAAGAATTTTCGTCTTATAGAGATTCCGTCCTTTTTTAGACGTGTATTGCAAGGCAAGCAGCTGTCTCGAACGGTCCCTCAAAATCATCGGTGATATTACCAATACGACACTGAACAGGATAGCGATTGCCACATTCGTAATGAATTCTCTAAAGTTTTCAATCGCTACTGATGGATACACTCCATATTTTTCGGCAGCAATCAATTCCTTATAACGCTTTTCTTGTTTGGCATTATCAAAGCCTGGAAGTACTTCCTTCATTTCATAAAACTCGATTAATCTCTCTCTTTCTTGAAGTTCCCAGAATGTATCGACCTTGTCCTCGTGATACACATTATTGCGAAGTTGGTACACTTCTTCTGACGAACTCCCCCAGTCATACGTATTAAATTTTTCATATGAATCAATGCCTGCATCCACAAATCCTTTCAAGGGCTGTAGGTATTGGTCAGCTTCCTTCACCTGTAAATCGTATACTTCCTTAAAATCAAGAAATTCCTCATCATCCATCTGTGTTCCATATTTATCGATCATTTCGACCCCAATATCGTACGAATATATCCCACTTCCATTCGGGAAATACTCAATATAAAATTCGATCCGCAAAAAAAAGACTACGCTATTGACGAGAACAAGTAAAAACATCATTTTCCATGTCAAGATTTTCTTTAATTCATTCCACAAAATCCGCATTACCTTCTCCCCTTAATGGATATCCATTTTGTTGAACCATTTCAATGAAAAAACACAAAGAACAATCGTGATAATCGTCCAACATACGGCGGTCATCCATTCAAAGTTCTTGAACATGAAGAGACCGCTGCTTCCCATGAACGATGCAGGTATATTCATCACAAGTATCGATAAATTATATCCTGTGATGAATAGCAGATTTGAAGAAGTTGGCATGAAGCCGGGTATAAGTAACGCAAGGACAAAAAAAATAGCCATTAGTATAGAGGTGACATAGCTGTTTTTCACAAGCGTTGTCAATGCAAACGTCAGACCCGAAAATAACAACATGGTGATGTACACAATGACAACCACCCCAGCTAAAAAAAAGCCTATTGACAAATCCCACCAAGCAACATGCGGAAAATTATACTCCCAATTGAACGCACTACTAATAGAGCTTCCCCATAAGTTTGTATAATCGAAAACCGTGAAATAAATGCTAAGTGTGATGACCAGAATAAATGTCGTGAGCAACGCCGCCGTCAAGACTGAAGCGCCAAGCTTGTCCTTCATTAAGCGCCTACCCCTCGGTGTGCCATATGTAACAAGATGCGTTCTATTTTCAAATTCGTAATTCGTAATAAGTACAGTTGATAGGATAATTAACATCAACGCTTCTATGATAATATGCAGGAATACAGTTTTAAAAAGAAATTTGTGCATGAAATACGCATTCCCTGCAAAAAACCACTCTTTATGCTCCTCGTTCTGTTTCATTTCCTCGAAACGCTTTGAAAATTCTTCATATTCATTCCGAAGTGTCTTCGCCGCATTGCCACTCACTTTAGTTTGCGTGATTGTCTCTTCCGCAACCTTTTTCAAATCAATTCTGGTATATTTGCCATCAATTTCGTTCGCCATGCCCAAGTACATTTCTTTCAAACGCAGTTGTTCGATGAACTGCCAGTCACTCTCACTATAAAGCTCATGATCTTCATAATTCAATCCATCTAAAAATTCATGGACACTACTCAATTCCTGCCCTATTATTTTTTCTAACTTCACAAGGTCAACTTGAAGATCCTTCTCGAATTGATTCAATGACAGGTCCGTAATTTCCCTACCATAGTTTTCAACTAACCGATTTGCGACCTTGAGCTCATCTTTGAAGTAGGAATTATTCACAATCAAGAAAATATTGAATGCTGTAAATAGAAGGAGAAGTCCCACAAGTATCGGTGACAACAACGCTTTTTTGCATTCATGCCATACGATTCGGATATCCATCACACACCCAACTGTATATCATCTCGGTATTCATATAAAAACACATCTTCTAACTGCGGAGATATGGGTATCCAGTTTGCCTCTACTTTCCCTTTATGGATGAAACGAATGACCATCGATCCCCGATCCTGCTTTTCAGATAATAGAACATACTGTTTCCGGAACGATTCCATTTGTTCAAAGGGAATGGTCGTCTCAAAGACATGACCGTCTAGTGTAGCGCAAATGTTTTCAACTGAATCTTTATAGAGTAGTTGTTGATTTTTAATCATAATGATTTCATTGGCAATCGTTTCGACATCTGACACGATATGTGTAGAAACAATGACCAATCGTTCTCTTGCAAGTTCAGTCAGTAAATGACGGAACCGAGCACGTTCTTTAGGATCAAGTCCAGCTGTCGGTTCGTCCAAAATAAGGATTTTTGGGTCATTTAACAGTGACTGGGCAATCCCAACACGCTGAATCATCCCACCTGAAAATTTCTTCATCTTTTTATTCGTGACCTCACTCAATGCAACTTTTTCTAGCAACTCATCAATCTTGGCTACAGCTTCTTTTTTTCCAATGCCCTTTAACGCAGCTAAATAAAGTAAATATTGCTTCGGTGAGTAATTTTTATAGTAACCAAACTGCTGTGGCAAATAACCTAGTAACGAACGGTAGTCTTCATCCATCGCAACAATATTCAGACCGTTATACAGAATTTCCCCTTTACTGGGCGAAATCAATGTTGCCAGCATTTTAATCAACGTCGTTTTCCCCGCACCATTTGGGGCGAGTAACCCATATAGCCCATTTGTAAACTCCAAATCTATATTTTCAAGTGCAATAAAACTACCGTACTGTTTGCTGACATCTTTCACAATAATCATCTTAAAACGCCCCTTCCGTCTGTTTAAAATGGATCAATCTATTGAGGTATTTTAGATAGAAAAACATGCTACCAATTAGGACGATGCCATAGACAAAGAGCGGCAATGTGACGAGAATATTGGTATATATCGTATAGTTTGAGATTCGTAAAAGTAGATTTCCAACAATCCAACATACAATCAGCATAGCGGCGGCAACAGTCGTACGCCGCTTCATCATGCCATATAAGAATAGAATAGAAAATGTGAACAGTGCCGTAATCGAAATCATAAACGCCCGTAGAAATTGAATATCTTCATACGCTAGGACGATGAAAGCAATTGTAATCGTATTGATTACAATTGAAACGGCACTGAACACTAACATCTTAAATACAATGATTTGATAGACATTGTATCTACACGACATCTCAATTTCAAAAGTGTCATTCCGCACTTTATTGACATATGTGTAGACTGAAAAACTAAGAAACAGAATTGGAGATAGCAGAAAGATAATTCCGTATAAATCCTGTACAGGTAGTTGTTTAGGTTCAGCTAGAATGAACATCAAAACGAATGCAGTAAGCGCCATAAACGTAATATACACAAGCTCCAATCGGTCTGAGAACAAATGCCTTAAGCCCACTTGTTGAACCATTGATTTCAAATAAGACAGAAATGACTCCTTCTGTTTTACGCCGCTAGCGACAATTTGAGCGATTTGCATCTGGATTGCGCGTTCATCAGGCATTGGGATATGAAATTTTTCTTTATTCATTATGAACCTTCTCCATTCCTTTTCGAATCCGTTTCAAAGCAGCATAGTATTTCGTTTTCACCGTCGACAGGGGAATTGTTTCAATGGATGCGATTTCCTGAAACGTATAGTCCCCGAATAGTTTGAGGCGGACAACTTGCTGTGAACTGGCATCTAGCTCGTTAACAAGCGCTGTAACTTTTTCAAGGTCTTCTTTGTACTCGAGCGAAACTGTCATATCATGCTCATCTTCAAACTCGTAATCTTCGATAGATTGGACGAGGTGGGCGTCTTTATAACTCTTTGATCGGTAATAATCGACGAGCCGATTAGATGCCAGCTTGTACAACCAAGTCCGAAATGCCGCCTTCTGACTATCGTAATTCTGAATCGACTTCAAGACGTTAATAAATAGTTCCTGCGTGAGATCGAGCGACAACTCCATATTGAGCGTTTGCTTGTAAATAAAGCCGTACATTTCTTTGTAATATTTTGAAACAAGTTCATTCGCCGCTGTGTCGCTACCATTTCTCTTTATCCTGTTAATCCACCGCTTTTCATTTTCCATAGTTCACCACATGCTTCCTCAATGTTCATTATCATTCTATAAGTATATTCGTAAATTTGATGAAGATAGTTTGGATTTGTGTGAATAAATTAAAAAAGCACATCACTAATCATAAGTGATGTACTTAAAATGAAAGATGATAAATAACGGAAAGGTGTTTGAATATCTTGTGAGGAGTAAATTTATATATAAGAATACAAGTCTTTTAGATTGGTTAATACGTCGATATTTTTCATGTCGAAAGAAGTTTCTACCCCTATGCCAAACCCTCTCATCTCCATATTTATAGCTAGTTCTACATCAACGATTGAATCACCAACCATAAATGATTGTTCGATACTTATATTAGGGTACTTCATTATTGCCTTCCTAATCATCCCAATTTCAGGTTTTATACAATCACAGCCTTCATTCCTTCTATGAGGACAATGAAATACATCCAGGACTTCGATCTTATGACACGATAATTCATATAGCATCTTTGCAGTAATGTCATTGTACTGCTCTACGGTTATAAATCCTTCGTTAATTAGGTATTGGTTCGTGATGATAATTATTTCATTTCCTTTTTGATTAACTCTCTTTAGCGTCTGAATTGAATCGGCTAGAAATACAGGGTTCTTTATATCTGTCCACTTATGGTCAGGATAGTCTTCAATGATGGTCCCATCCCTATCGAAAAATGCAACCTTCAATTAAATCCCTCCTTACTTCTTCATATCGTCGAAAGAGGCGTCATGAAAGAGTATTTCTTGCTGCCAATTCATACACCCAACTGACCTGTATATCTCAACTATCTATTATAAATCCTTTTTAAAAACATAACTCACTTTGTCATACTCCATTTTCTCTTCATAAAACCGATGTGCTTCTGTTCGTTGTAAGCCTGATGACAGCGCGACACTTTCATAGCCGTTTCCTTTTGCCCATTTATGGACATAGGTAAGTAACTTCTCCCCGTATCCGCTAGACCGTTTCGTGGTATCGGTCACCAAGTCACAAATCCAGATGAATCTACCATAATAAAGTGTGATCATTGGCTTAAAACCGATTACTGCAAGGATTTCTCCTTCACTTTGTAAAGCGAACAGTTGGTAACGATCTTTTTCTTGTGCTTCACAGACTAATTCCAAGTATGTAACTTCATCCAAATGTGTCCGTAACTGCTTCATAATCGGATACGCTTTAACAATTTCATCATGAGTTTGAAGCTCCTTAATCGTTAATTCATTCATCACTACAACCCCTTTTTCATAAATATACCATATACGTTCTTCCCGGTATGATTAAATTGTTTTCCGAGCTTATTCAAGATTACCCCTATACAGAAGCTTACCCGAATCAAACACTTGAAAGATGAACCCTTCAAACGTATAATAGGAATAAGATTAGAATACAATAAAAATACCGCTTGGTGCGTTAACACCAAACGGCCAATGTAATAAGCAGGTTCCCTTCAAGGGGATTGGCATCAGGTATGAAATAATCCATCCTAAATTGAGCCGTCAACTCAAGGATGGGTTATTTTTGTTTTTGGTTAAATGAAAGTATCGCAACAATTAATGCTCCAAATGTAAATGTTAGCATTAATCCCTCGAATACTGTCATTGGCGTCACCCCCCTTCCAAATGGGAATGAGCCAACCACCCTTGAGTCACCTATTCTATTACTCTTCTATTATACCATACATACGTTCCATAAAACCTTATTTAAAGCATATAATTGTTCGGAATTATGACAACAACTAACCCCGAAATCTTACTTTACACTATTACAGCGTAATCCATTTGTGCCCATATCGTCATCTTTATGTAAGTAAAGAGGTATCTCGAAAGATGCCCCAAATTTAAATCTAAAAGCCTAAATACTTATCTATCTCTGCAAAACTTACAAACTTTAATAATCTCTTTCGCTTCATTTCTATGAACGTACAATAACTTAATTCTATTTCGATCACATAACGGGCAGCCTCCTCTTCCTTTTGAAGGGAGCTTTTTTAATGCTTTTCCTCGTTTACTTTTCGCCAAGACCATCCACCCCCAGTGTGAAAATTCATCTTTCTCTTTATCTAATGATGATCTGGGGAGATCATATGGGTAATTTAATAATTTATTTATGAAAAACTTTTTTCACAATTAACTACCACGATTAGGAAGTTCGTTAATTGCCATAGTCCGTTCTTTATTGACGATAAGTTCTTTAAGTAGAGGTACTTCCATTAAATCATGCACGATGAAATCTTCTTCTACGTTCTCCCATTCTGAAGTCTTTTTCCAAGCCGCTAACATCCCTACATCTTTAGATGCTTTCACATCATTTTCAGGATGATCTCCGACAAAAATACATTCATTTGGAGTAATATTAAGTTGTTCTAACGCTTTCTTAAATAGTAGAGGGTCCGGTTTTTTTATTCCTTCCTTTTCAGATATTAATATCGTTTCAAAGTAGTGTTCAATACCAAGCGCCATGATATTATCCATCTGGAACTGTCCTTTTCCATTACTAATAATCCCTAAGACAATCGATTGATTTGTAAGAGAAGTTAGCATTTGAATGAGGTTAGGAAATGGAACGCAATATCCTTTAAATTGATGCACATAATCTTGAAGCAATTGTTCCCAGCTTACTCCCGTTATATTAAATTCTGCAACCATTTGCTGATACACCTTGTCTTTCCAAATATATCCCCGGCAATCTAACTCGATAAACTTAGAAACATACTGCTCTTTTAGGATATGTCCTACCGATTTATTTAATCGTTCGTGCTGCGATTTAATGAACCTTTCTAAAGATACCTCTCGATCTAACAAATTTCCATCCAAGTCAAATAGTACCGCTTTAATCATTTTTTACTCCACAACTCCCTTATAGTTCGCTGCATAAATTCTGGTACCATTCCTCAGTCTAATTATACGGTAATTGAATGTTCTGTGTTCATTGTACAAATTCACTATAAACCTTCAATTGCAAAAAGCTTTAGCTAATGTGATCAATTACTAAAATAGTTCGAGTATCTAAAGCAATTTATTCAGAAAAAATCACCTGGTAAAATAAAATACGAATTTTTTCACTTTTAACGAAAAGGGTTATTTCACACACTACCAATAATATCCCCCGTCCCTTTTGAATATCATATAAGAGATGAATAGTAAGGAGAGAACTATATGCAAATTCATGTGGTACATCCGGGGGAGACATTGTGGTTGATTGCACAACGTTACGGCGTCACGGTGAACCAAGTCGTGACAGCTAACCAGTTAGAAAGTCCAAATAAACTAGTAAGCGGATTGGCGCTTGTCATTCCTACAAAGCCTGAGTTACATACTGTCCAAGCTGGTGAAAATTTATGGGAAATCGCTCATCGTTATGGAATTACCGTTCAGGAAATCATCAGTACGAATCAAATTCAAAATCCGAATTTAATCTTTCCAGGCACAAAACTAACCATTCCCGTCCGTAAACCAGTTATTGATGTGAATGCCTACACAATCAATACAGGAGAAACAGGTGCTAGGGAAATTCAAGAAGTTGGCCAGTATTTAACCTATTGGATGCCTTTTGCCTATACGATTCGTGAAGATGGTGGACTAAACGCCATTGATGATACTGCTATGCTTCAATCTGCCGCTTCTGAGAGAGTCGTTCCAGTGTTAGCCATTACAAATTTCAGTGCCACGGCTGCTGGGTCGGAACTTGCACATACAATACTTGCAAGTCCTGATCTCCAGGATGTTTTATTAACCAATATTATAAAAATTATGAAAGAAAAAGGGTATCAAGGTTTAAACGTCGATTTTGAAAATGTGTTCCCAGCCGACCGTGAATTATATAACCAATTTCTGCAGCGGGCGGTAGACCGCTTGCATCCGGAAGGTTATTCCGTCTCAACAGCACTTGCTCCAAAGACTAGCGATGAGCAAAAAGGGTTGTTATATGAGGCACATGATTATGCGGCACATGGAAGAATCGTTGATTTCCTCGTGTTGATGACCTATGAATGGGGTTATCGATTAGGTCCACCACAAGCAATTTCACCGCTGAATGAAATAAAAAAGGTATTAGATTACGCCGTTACCGTCATCCCAAGAAACAAAATCTTATTTGGTTTTCAAATCTATGCGCGCGACTGGCTCCTTCCTCACGTACAAGGACAGGAAGCGGAAACATTCAGCCAGCAGGAAGCAATCCGCCGGGCTATTCAATACGGTGCGGCCATTCAATATGACCCAATTGCGCAGTCTCCATACTATCGATACACCGATACACAGGGGCGTAACCATGAAGTATGGTTCGAAGATGCCCGTAGTGCACAGGCTAAGTTTGATGTGGTAAAAGACTATAATTTACGCGGAATCAGTTACTGGGTTCTGGGTTACCCTTTCCCTCAAAATTGGTTGTTGCTTGAAGATAACTTTACAATCCGTAAAAGACGCTAGAATTGCACTATATTTTGTTCCATATTTCATTTAAGATGCGACTAATAACCTTAACAACAAAGAGTCGTTGAACATAGTATAGGATTACCTGATACTTGGAATGGAGGTACTCTTATGCACTACTATCCTTATCCACAGTGGGTTTATCCTTATTCTGACCCTCGGTGGCTGTTCAACAATAATTTACAACCACAGACCGTTTTAAGTCCACCAAATCCTTTTCCATCTATTAATACGCAGGTATTGAATACTTCGGCACATAGCTTTCAAGAACTATTGAAACAGGCTGATTTATTAGCAGGCAAGATTGTTAACTCAAAAGAATTTGCACATGATCTAATGGAAGCGGCACAACTATCAAATACAAAAAAGGTAGATGAATTAATACTATCAACGGGGATTACATTAAAAATTAAAACGTATTTTAGTCCCACCGGAATTCGTATTGAATTAACCAACGCTGGAAATGAAGGTAGTTGTTGTAATTTATTAATGACACTAAAATGGTAAGGCTAAGGGGTTTTTTTTAGAGCTAAATTCAAGCGGAATTAGAATGATTAGTATAAAAACAGCCCCATCAATCCGCATACAGTTGGTTACCTATAAGACTAAATAACCCACCCCAACGAGCAGTACACTCAGGGATGGGTTATTTAGTCTGGCCTTTTTCAAACACAAGGAGTTGCGGTTACCCATCGACAACCGCAATTGGAGAAAGTTTTTAAATGCGAATGGTGGACGGTCAGCGTGTATTGGGTCGATGTGCAAAGGGAATATACGACGTAACAATTGCTCGTACGCCCAGAACTTTCTATGTCTTCATTGTATGGATTACTGTAATTTTTGTGTGAGAATTTATGATAGTCACGAGTTTCGCACGCGACATTAATGGAACGACATAATTCCTAGTATACCCAACCTTCTCCATCGGCTTTTCAATGGCATCTATTATATGTACTGATTTTCCACCCCTGGTCCGTATTGTTGTAGCAAACAATAACCCTCCCGAATTTTTAGCGTGCGATAATAATCAATGTCTCTTCGTCTTGTTCATGCGTTGAAGCATCCATGATTTTCTCCAAAAGAGAAAGCTGTTTCCCGGCACTGATTACAAAGTACTCCAATCAATAGAAAAAACGAAATGATAGAATGTCTCCTATCATTTCGTTATCGTTATTCTCCCATTATCCGTTCTTAATTTAATCAAATTCTGACCGTTGCCGAATTTCGTATGTTTGTTTTCATGTCCAAAAACATCGATTCTTCCGTTGTCCGTTTTCACATCAATTGTAGCATTCGTCGGTTCTTTTTCAGTTTGAATCTCAATTTTACCGTTATCTGTCGTTAATTCAATTGGTCGATCTAAATTGTTTGTTACAACAGAAATCTTCCCGTTGTCTGTTCTTCCAATAATCGTACCATCAACCTGAGTTAGTATAATTGCTCCGTTATCAGTTTTAATATCGACAGCTGTAGCATCAATCGTATTTAACTCAATCGTGCCATTGTCTGTCTCCAGAGCTAGCTCTTTCGTTTGGATATTCTCCACTTTAATCCGCCCGTTATCACTTTCCGCTTGGATCATTTCATACTGTTTTTCAGGCACTTTCACGATTAATTTTAAATCTAATGAGGAAAAACCAAAATTAATGAAACTTCGCCGCTTTTCTTTGAACTGAATGGATAGTGTATTTTCTTTTACATCAGCCTTAAAAATGAGTTTCGAACTCTTCTTAGTCTTTCCTGAATACGCCACTGTCGTTACCGAATCTTTAGTGGGCAAAATTTCCACCGCCGAATTGGTTGTCAATATTTCAATATTCGTAAATGATTGATCCTCAATAACTTTTTCCTTAGCGTTATTGTCAAAGTGATCCCCCGTATTGAACATCAATGTAATTCCACCAACAACAAGCAATACCAATGCTACGATAATGAACACTATATTTCTAATAAACATTTCGTGTCAAACCTCCTTATTTATGATTTCAAGCTTTTGTGTATCCGAAGTTCTTTGCATTAAACGAAGCCGATATGAATTCATCGCCGCTTCCCCAAGTTGGTCGAGTAGATTATAGTTGGCAAACGCGCCGACAATCGCGCCGAAGCCAGGAATTAATTGAAACATTTTCACCAAATCAATGTAGTCCCGGTATTCTTGCTGAAAGTCCCTCCAATCCATATCAGCAATCAAAAGTTTCTCCTCTTCCCAATTTCCGATGATAGACAATGTCTCTTTCCTTGTTTCCTCACTTGAAAAGGCAAGCTGGAAAACATGTAAAATGAACAAACGCTCTTCGTATTCATCTGTATCAAATCCATAAACCGCAGCCGCTTCAAACAAAAACTTCATTTTAATGGATAATAGTAGCGGAAAGTCGACAAGGCCCAGCATAATGCCCCCTGCTCCTGTTCCCGCGCCCTCAATGACAGCAGTTTTACGGAATGAAGAAAGCTTTTCCTTAAATAACTCATCTCGCTCATATAAACTTAGTACGGTTGATTGCCCTTTTTTCGTCGTGATATTTGAGCCGACTAAAGTTGCTTTTACCATGTTTTTTATGCTCTCTGTCATCACTTTATGAAACTTTTCCGGAATAAGACCATTCACTTTCGTTTGCGCTTTTTTTGACGTACGGCTAATTAGGCCAGATCGTTTTGTCATTTTTCGTTTCCAAAAATGCAACTCCTCTTGTACTCTTCTCGTATAATCAACCATATTTCTGTGCCCTTCTCTCTTTTTCCATCAATTCCCTGCTTACAATTTAGTATATCTTTATTGTAGTTTCATTCAAATAGACCTGAGATGTGATTTCAACTCAGACTTAAGACTTAGCGAAATCTACTTAAATTCACTATCAGTGATATTCCACTTCCTAAATAGCAACCATAAACAGACGAAGATGATAAATGCGACTGCATCCAGTGAGACAATGTACCATGGATAAGGTCCTAAATAATCAAGTAAACTTCCATTGTATGGCTTCTCCCTTAAGAACATATAGTTTCCTTGAAATAACACATTTACAGAAAATATGAGTGGCAGCAACAAATTCAGAGTAAGCATCGTTTTGAGAACACCTTTAAAAGTTGGTCTATATCCTTTCATCCAAGTAAAATATAGAGCCGTTAATATGATTCCAATATGCGTATAGAAAAAATGAAAGTACCTAAAATGCGGAAATCCAACATCTAAAACAGGAGTCGCCATTGCTTGAAGGGCCCCTCCGATACCTGCAAAAAAGATGAAATCATACAAATGCTTATTCCCTGTCCATAAGAGAACAACAGCAACAAGTAAACTAATGCTGCATAATTCTAGCGGCAACGAATCGCTCAATTCCCACCTCCCAGTTACAATCATCCAAACATGATAAAAGACTTCCATTATCAATAAAGTCAACGCAAAAAGACGTTCTTGCTTCTGTGATACAGACCATCGTTTTCTTGAAATAAACAACAACAAGATCAACAGACACAACACGCCTATCGCCGACATATGCTCTATTGAAAATAGTAAGAAGGAAGGTTCACTATAGCCCGCCATCCTAGTCCCCCATTTCTGTAAAACTTTTATCTTGATGTATAAATAATATCTACCCTACCGACCTTATTATCCATTTTATACGTCTTTATAGATTTCAGATAGGCTATATATAATTGTTTATCATCTGCCCATTCAACATCAAATTCCTGCTTCAAGACAAATGTGTTGCCGCCTTTATTTTTAAGTGCTTTATCTTTTTTTAGGATGGAAATTTGATAAGATACAGAGGTCGTCGCACCGTAGTCCCTCGTAATGTATAAGCTGTATAACTGCCGTTCACCGAATCATCTGTTGATAGGATTTCATTGGCGCATGTCCAAGAATAAAGGAGATGGATGAATAAAAAGAGTAATGAAACTGCCCCTTTGAGACTTACGATAATGTATCCAAATATAATCGAGATGATTTTTATTGATATTTTCATAAACATCGTCCAAAATTATCTTGGAACTGCACGCAACCACTTTAAATGTCTTATCGTGAAGACCCCAAATAAAATCATCATAAAAGCGTGCAAGGCTAAGAGATAAAGATCCCAACGGATGTAATCAATAACATCTATTCCAACAATTATACTTAAAAGTATAATGACAAGTGAGCAAACAACGTACAAAGTTTGGGTTCCTTTTACGGAAGATACTTTTATAAAGATAATCCTCAATAGCAAAAAGATAACCGACAGGAATACCACCGAAATACTCGAAGTTGCAAGTTGAATCGTAGGTGCAGCCATGATTTATCCAAAAACTGCTCCGGATCCTTCAATATGTTTTGTCGCTTCATGCATATAACTCTCGAAATCTGAGCTGTTCATACGTTGAATAGAGCCGAAATAACTCATTGGAATAGATAGAGCAAGAAACGTAAATCCAATATAGATGTTTTGAGAAAATAGTCTCATGTATTACCTCCTTGCTAATAAGATGTGAAAAAAATACAGAAAGTTTAATCTACAAAAGAAACACCATCGCGCAACTCCTGGCGATGGTGTTTCTTTGAACGCTTATTTGTCCAATGGGATATCAATTTCCACCTTCCCATCCAAATACAACGGATAGCTATTAATATTCAGACGTATTGGATTCACTTCATTATCAAATTCAAATGTAGAGACTGCTGTGACATAAGGTGCTTCTCTGCTAGCATGCATTTCGATTAAACTATTACTTAAATCATTGCCTTCTTTGTCAAATACTCCAGACAATAGTAGCCAACCACCAGGTGGATAAGTGACTTCCAATGTATTGCGTGATGGCACTTGCACATCGATATCCAGTCCACTTGGCACATACAGCACTTTCTGTTGCTCAAAATCGACCTCGATATAATCCGAGCCTTTTGGAAGTGCTTCGATCCCCTCCATCACTAACGTTAGTTTTTTCGGCTGCCTGAAGTAATTGCTCTGCATGAATAGACTTACTTCGCCATCACGCAATAGACCGCCATCGCCATTTATTTGTTGACCCCAAACTTCACCATTCTCATCAATCAACCGAACCGATGTAAATTTTAGTAATTGCACCGTGTTTTGTTCGTCAGCAGCTAGTCGAATTTCTGCGCGTAACGGTGAAATTTTCAACTGTTTAATGTCAATTGTTTGACCATCTACGACAACAGATTGGTTCACTTCATATACTTTTGGTTGTTTAATGGGCTTCGTAAGTGTGAATGGCACGGCGAACTTTGTCTCTGCTGCATCACTCAAGTCCATATTAAATTCAAATGACATATTGGCATACGATAATTCATCGACAGACGTAATTTCAACTTTGTCTTCCTGTACAGTCCTTTCACCCGATTTAGAGACAATGTATGAACTTGCGACACCAAATGGAATACCTTGTTGAGACACCTCTAAAGAAGTTATACTCACATTGGAAAGATCAAAGGCGGATTCAAGCTTATAGAATATCGTCATGCCTGAATGATCAGCTACGACGCTCTGTAAAGTCAAGGTATAGTCGCCCTGCGTTACTACAATTCCGAGTTCTTCATAGTAATTATTTTCGACAATGTCACTGATTCCTTTATCATAAGCAATCATGCCAACGATAGGAGAAAACCCTGGGATTTTGGCAACAGCCTGTGCAAACACAGGGGAAACGCGAATCGACGTCACAAACAGCAGCAGTATAATCGCAGCTACACTGGCGACTGAATACAGACGACGCTTTCTCTTCTTAGCCAGCCGATGCTGATGTACGGCCTTTACTCGTGCTTGATGTAAGGCTTCTTTTGGGATGTCAACCGCTTCTAATTCCTCCGTCAACTTCTGCCAGTCCCGCTCATTCAAGTTGGTCATTTATAGTTCCTCCTTTTCAATGAGTACGCGTAATCTTTTTAACGTCGTGTGTAGCCTTGATTTCACAGTACCTTCGGGAATTTGCTTCAGCTGTGCAATGTCCCCGTTCTTCATATCCTGGAAGTATTTTAAGTAAACCAATTCCTGTTGCTCAATCGGCAAACTGGCGATTATATCAGCCATTTCGAATGGTTGATGATCTGTCGATGCAATTTCTACATTATGATCGTAGACAAATTCCCCTTGCTTCTTTTTCATATCTAAACAAATATTGATGATAATTCGGACAAGCCATGTTGCTATGTACATTGGTTCTTTGACGGTATGTATCTTTTTTAAAGCTCGATACGTCAGCTCTTGTATAGCTTCAACAGCATCATGCTCATTTTTCAAATACGCATAAGCCGTACGATAGAGCGTCTCTTCATGTTGTTCCAACAGCTTCAACAACGCCCTTTCATCACCCGCAATTGCTCTTTTCGCCAAATCCCTCTCCATACTCTCACCCCCTGTTACCAATTAGACAGTTTAAAATGGTAAATCGTTCATTAAATTTTCACAAAAAAACGAGTTCAACTAGATTTAGTGAACTCGTCGCTTAAATCCCTCTAGAAGTAAGCAGAGAAGGTACAATTGCAAAAGTACAATTGTAATGATTGTTGAAGCCTCATAAAAAGAGTGAAACAACTCTTGAGACCATTTATCTTCTGGAATAAAGAAGGAAGCCAAGATGTTAGACACGCCAATTCCATCGTTAGCCCCAACTATTAAACTTTGCGTGTAATTTTGAGCTAAAGCCACATTTGCCAAGATTGAAAATAGCAATAATGGCAATAATCCTATCGAATATTTAATACTCTTATTGGAATGAAGGAAAACAGCTATACCGATATATAAAGCAAAAAAAATAACAAGCATCATTCGCACTCTCCTCTGTATGAAATAACCGATTCCACAATGCCATTTTCTTAAGAGCTAATTGAGTGAGTAAAGCTTTACTGCTTATTTAAGTTGTTTTCACCTGCATTTCATGTAGGCTGTTTACAATCTCCTAACGCCATCCAATAACTGATTCTCGAAAAATAGGCTATTTTTGCCCTTCAGTATATTCTTTCTATGTACATCAAATAGATGCACATAGGTAACATCTACTCATTTGCAATAATAGACAAATTACCGAGTTCTATGATAGTCTATCTTTTCTTATTCACGCTATACCTTTTTCCATAATAGTCTATATACTGAACACTTTCTATTTCTCCGGAGGGTGAATAATAGAATATAACTTGCTCACTAATCAACTCGGTTACAAAAGTTGTTTTGATAGCGTCATGACTAACTGGGACGAGTTTGAACTTATACATGGCCCCATACATCTTTGGGACTGTAAGATATAGTTCTTCATTAGTAACAGAAATTCCCAGAAATTTATCTTCATCATTCCCAATTAAATACGCACCCTCTATATATTTTATGTTAGCAAATGGGATAGGTACTGCAGGAAATGGTAAAGATACGTTTTCCCCAAAAATGATCTTCGCTATTTCCTGGCTTAAATGTGTAACAGGTGTCACATTCATATTACTTAAAAAGATAATCGTCACTTGATCATCCACAAACCCAAGAACTTCGCTAGAAAAACCACTAATATCGCCATAATGATGCACACAGCTTCTATCTACCATTTCAGCTATCATCCAACCACATGCATAGGAACCGAGATTTGGAGTAAACATTTTCTGCTTCAGTTCCTTAGAAAGCATTTCTGACGACCTTAAGGCTTTATCCCAAATATATAAATCCTCTGTTGTAGAATATAAACCATACGCACCTAATGGAAATGACATATCTGCATATGGGGAATGAATTGGTCCTTCCCAGAATGAATACCCTGAAGCCAAACCTGGAACGACCTTAATTCCATCATCACAGCCTGTATTATACATGCCCAATGGATGGCATATTTGCTTCTGTATGTAATCTGTATAAGACTTGCCTGAAACTGTTTCGATAATAGCCGTTAGCAGCGTGTAACCTGAGTTTGAGTACCCAAACTTACTTCCAGGTTCAAAATCTAATTCCCGTTCTTTAAATGAGTCAATAAGCTGATTTAAAGTAGAAGGTAATCTCATTGTTCTAGGCCAAAAATCAGGAAAACTTGTATAATTGGGAATGCCTGAGCTATTCGTTAAGCAATGATAGATCGTGATTTGATCGCCATTTGGATAATTAGGAAGATACTTGCCCACATAATCGTTTATGTTCAACTTCTGTTTTTCATGTAATTGAAATATGCACATCGCTGTAAAGGACTTAGTAAGTGAACCGATACGAAATTTAGTTGTAGGCAAATTAGGTACGTTATGTTCCCAATTCGCCATCCCAAACCCTTTGTTTAAAAGGATTTCCTCGTTATATGATATCAAAATTGAACCATTCAAATAACCATTTCGATCGTATGACTCTACCCAGTTACTTATCCGGTCCTCTACTATCATAAGTGTTTTTTTCCTCCTTCTGAATCAACGCTATTTTTGAATTTTACAACTAAATAGTTGTAGAAGTATCCGCGATATTCTATGTAAATAATAATATTATGTAATCTACGCGTAAGACTATTTAGAATATACGCTACAACTTTATAGTACAAAAGACAAGAAGGTCATGTAACTTATTTCCTTTGTTTCTCGCACGGTTGCTCTTGAATTGAATCTTTATTTCATTGAATGAACGGCATCTGAATATGCTCTATGAACTGAGTGCAGGCATCTTACAAAGGGCGGCCAGGGGTCCTCTAATCGTAAAAACGACACCACCATGAGAATTCCTTTCTCATAGTAGTGTCGTTTTTAGTTAGTTTTAAAGCGTAATTTTTGCCTTCCTCTTCGTGAAGTCCATCTCAGGATAATACGCGTCTTTCACCAATAGATTCGGCCCTAAGCAGTTAACTGCGGGACAATGGCAACCAATCGTTTTTGCAAGTGGTCGCTCTAGCCAACGGTCAAGCATTACAGGAAGCGATTCAGTTTGAATATTGCCCATTGGCGGCGTATCACCAAAATCTGTGACAATCACATCCCCAGTGAAAATATTGACGTTCAGACGGGATCTGCCATCCGGGTCATTACGCACTGATACTTTTTTACTGCTGTAAATTCGTTTTAACAGTGCCAAATCCTCTTCGTTATCACTGCATGCATAAAAAGGCAGTGTACCAAACAGCATCCAGACATCTTCATCTCGGTGATCTAGCAGCTCATGGATCGCTTTACGCGTTTCATCTAAAGAAAGCACTTCAAGCTGTGAAGCAAAGTCACTTGGGTACATAGGATGAATTTCATGTCTCGCACATTTCATTTCCTCAACGACTTGTCGATGAATATGTTCAAGATGTGGCAAGGTACGTTTATTCAACATCGTTTCCGCTGAAACCATGACGCCCGCTTCTGCTAATGCCCGGCTGTTATCAATCATCCGCTGGAATTGTTCAGCGCGACGTTCCCGAGGTGGTTTTCGTTCCATATTGGCAAAGCCACCATCCACGAAGTCGTCGACTGTGCCCCAGTTATGTGAAATATGTAAGACATCCAAATAGGGTGCAATCGCCATATAGCGGTCGAGTGGCATCGTTAAGTTTGAATTCATCTGTGTCCGTACTCCGCGTTCATGCGCATACTTCAATAACGGCAAAACATAGTTCTCTACCGACTTTTTAGAGAACATTGGCTCACCGCCAGTGATACTTATAGTTCGTAAATGAGGGATTTCATCTAAGCGAGACAATAGTAATGCTACTTGTAATGCATCCGGGTCTTTATGCTGTAACATATACCCGACTGCGCAATGTTCGCAGCGCATATTGCATAAATACGTCGTCGTGAATTCAATGCTCGACAATGTCAGTTTTCCATGCTCCTGTACATCCAAGTATGCTTCCCAAGGATCGTAAGCAGGTGTCATTTTTTTGAGTGTTGCTACATCAGTTTTCATTTTTTATTAACTCCTATACGTATAATAAGCTACTAAAATAGTATGCACCTCAAACGGACCTTTCGCAAGGCATAAAAGTACCCCATCCAAGAAATAAACTTGTGGATGGGGTATATATCTATCTCTTCCGGTGCTTGTCGGGTCTGAGCAGGCGCTTCCGCTTTTGTCGTTACACAGCAGGTTTATTTGAAAACTGGCTGTTGTACAGATCTGCGTAAATGCCTTTTTTCTCCAACAGTTCGTTATGTGTTCCTTGTTCTATTACCTTACCTTGATCCATTACAATGATTAAATCAGCATCCCGAATCGTTGAAAGACGGTGAGCAATGACAAAGCTAGTTCGCCCTTCCATTAAGCGATTCATCGCTTGTTGAATAAGGAGTTCCGTCCGTGTATCTACACTTGACGTTGCTTCATCCAAAATCATAACTGGTGGATTTGCTAAAACGGCGCGTGCAATTGTAATGAGCTGCTTTTGTCCTTGAGAAATGTTAGATGCCTCCTCATTTAAGACTGTGTCATAGCCCTCCGGCAATGTACGAATAAAGTGGTCGGCATGAGCCGTTTTTGATGCAGCAAAGATTTCATCATCTGTTGCCCCTTCTTTTCCGAAAGCGATGTTTTCTTTAATCGATCCGTTAAAGAGCCATGTATCTTGGAGAACCATCCCAAAAGTCGTACGAAGATCTTCACGTGACATATCCCGTGAATCGAGACCGTCAATTGTAATCTTCCCGCCGTTCAGCTCGTAAAAGCGCATTAGTAAATTTATCAAGGTCGTTTTCCCAGCACCAGTTGGCCCCACAATAGCGACTGTTTGACCTGGTTGCACGTCGACATTCATATCTTCAATTAACAAATCGTCCCCGTAACCAAAATCGACGTGTTCAAATGAGACACTACCTTCTGCACGCGTTAAACTCACTGTTGTCACTTCTTTTACTTCTTCTTCCTCATCAAGCAGTTCAAAGACACGCTCTGCTGCCGCAACAGTTGACTGAATGATATTTGCGATATTCGCGGTTTGCATAATCGGCTGCGTGAATTGACGTGTATACGTAATGAACGCTTGAATATCTCCGATTGAAATGGCACGCTGTGTCACTAAAATACCACCAACAACACAGATGACTACATAGCTGAGGTTCCCAATCAAAGACATCACTGGCATGATGATCCCCGATATGAATTGGGCTTTTCGGCCAGCATCATATAGTTGTTCATTCACCTCATCGAATTCGGCAACGGACTTACGCTCATGGCCGAATGCTTTGACGACTTGGTGACCTGTATACATTTCTTCAACATGGCTATTTAATTGACCAAGCGTACGTTGTTGATCGGCAAAATGTTTTTGTGACCTTTTCAAAATCGGTCGAATACCAAATAGCGATAAAGGTAAACTGATTAGCGCAATAAGTGTTAACACTGGGCTGATCGTTAACATCATAATAAGAATTCCGACAATCGTAACAACGGATGTGATAAACTGTGTCAAACTCTGTTGCAACGTACTGCCTATTGTATCAATATCATTCGTTACCCGGCTTAGTGTTTCCCCAACAGGGCGGCCGTCGTAGTATTTAAGCGGTAGTTTCTTCAGCTTACCGTTGACGTCTTCCCGTAAATCATACACCGTTTTTTGTGCCACACTCGACATAATGTATTGTTGAAGATAGCTAAATAAACTACTGACTACATACAACCCCGCTAGTAAAAGGAGTAGCTTACCGATTGCCTCAAAATCAATCCCGGCTCCTGGGACACCCGTGAGCTTGCCGTAAGCCCCTTCAAATAGTTCGGTAATCGCATTCCCCATTATTTTAGGTCCTGCAATCATAAAGACTGTGCTCAAAATTGCTGCGAAAAATACAGCGATTAATGACTTGCGACGGGGTTTTAAATAGCCAACCAGGCGGCGTAGTGTGCCTTTAAAATCCTTTGCCTTTTTCCCTGCCATCATCATGTTTCCTCCACCAGGTCCCATTGGGGCTCCGCCTTGAGGTCGTGACTGTTTTTGTTCACTCATGCGATTTCCTCCTCCGAGATCTGTGATTCGACGATTTCACGATATACCTGATTTTGTTCAAGAAGTTCTTCGTGCGTACCAATACCGGCAATTCCACCATCGTCTATGACAATGATTTGATCGGCATCGACTACAGTACTGACACGTTGTGCTACGATGAGGACGGTCGCTTGCTCCGTTTCATCTTTTAGCGCAGCACGTAAATTTGCATCTGTTTTATAATCAAGCGCAGAGAAACTATCATCGAAAATGTAAATATCCGGTTTGCGAATTAACGCACGTGCAATGGACAATCGTTGCTTTTGACCTCCAGATAAATTCGATCCACCTTGAGAAATAACAGCATCGTAACCATCATTCATCCTGGAAATAAAGTCTTCTGCTTGTGCAATGCGAGCAGCATGCTCGATTTCGGCTTGCGTTGCATCTTGTTTACCGAAACGAATGTTTTCAGCAATTGTTCCTGAAAAGAGTAGTGCTTTTTGTGGCACGAAGCCGATTTTAGATCGTACTTCTTCTTGTGATGATTCGCGAATATCAACACCATTGACTCGAACCGTACCGGATGTCACATCATAAAACCGTGGAATCAGGTTAATAAGCGATGTTTTTCCTGCGCCTGTTCCGCCAATAATAGCAGTCACTTCACCCGATTTCGCCGTGAAACTAATATCCGATAATGCTGGCGCCTCGGCACCGGGATAAATGAAGGATACACGATCAAATTCCAGTGTTCCGGGCTCTTTATCCGCTTTTTTAGTTCCTTCATCCAGAAACGTTGGTTTCATAGCTAGCACTTCGTTAATACGTCTTGCTGAAACGGCAGCTCGAGGTATCATAACAAACATCATGGATGCCATAACAAGCGCGAACATGATCTGCATAACGTATTGTATAAACGCCATTAAATCACCGATTTGCATAGCACCATTATCAATTCGAAGTCCCCCAAACCAAATGACACCTACTACGGTTAGGTTCATAACCAACATCATGACTGGCATTAAAAACGCCATCATCTTGTTGACCTTGATCGATACATCAGTCAAATCTTTATTCGCTTTCTTTAGACGAACCTGCTCTTGTTTTTCACGGTTAAACGCTCGAATTACACGAATGCCTGTTAAGTTCTCACGTAATACAAGGTTTAGCCGATCCAATCGCGTTTGTACCGTTTGGAAAAGTGGTACCCCTTTATAAAGAATAAGCAGCACTGAACCGATTAATATAGGCATCGCTGCAACAATGATTAACGATAATTTTGCATCCTTTGAAACCGCCATAATTATACCGCCGACTAACATAATCGGAGCACTTACGACCATACGAAGCATCATAATGACTACTTGCTGTACTTGCGTAATATCATTCGTCGTTCTTGTAATCAGTGATGCCGTGCCAATTTCATCAAAATCTTGAAGGGAAAAGTTCTCCACATGATCAAATACTTTTCGACGAATATCCCGTCCGAATCCCATTGCTGCTTTTGAAGAGTAGTAACTCGCAACGACAGATGCAGCCGCCCCAAGTGCAGCAACCAATAGCATGATGCCACCGATTTTCCAAATATACGGGATGTCACCGATGACAACCCCTTTGTCAATAATATCCGCCATTAGCTTCGGCAAAAATAGATCCGACATGGATTGGATGAAAACAAGTCCTAATATCGCTAATACAATCCATTTATAGACGGATAGATTTTTTAACAGCTTTAACATTACACAGATTCTCCTTGTTATATAGGCTTACTGACAGTCACCCCCTCACATCGGAAAAGTGACCGTAAATAGGGTGCCTTCATTTAATTTACTTTGTACCTGAATAGACCCTTCATGCATATCGATAATTTTCTTCGTAATAGATAAGCCTAAACCACTCCCACCTAACGTACGATTACGTGATTTATCTACTTTGTAAAAACGCTCAAATATATGTGCTTGAGCCTCCTCAGCAATGCCCATTCCTGTATCTGCTATGGTCACAACTGCTTCCTGACCACGCTGATAAAGAGCGATTTTCAGGCTACTACCACAAGGTGTGAACTTGATACTATTGTTAATAAGGTTAATCCATACTTGACTCATTAGCTCCTCGTCAGCGGTGATTTCCACTTCATCTAACGAAATATCCAACTCCAAAGATTTAGCAACCCATTGAGGTTCGCAGGATAAAATGATTTCACGAATTTGTTTATCTAAACGAAACGCTACCGGTTCAAACGGATGTTGCTGAGATTCAATGGATGTTAGTTTCAATAAATTATCGCTCAGATTGGCTAATCGCCTGCTTTCTGTCTCAATAATCTCAAGATAATGTTCCCGTTCCTTGGGCGTTAAATCGCTTTGTTTTAAGACAGCTGCGAAACCGCTTATTGAGGCAAGTGGCGACTGTATTTCATGCGAGACGTTAGAGATAAATTCTTGACGCATTTGCTCTATCTGATTCAACTCTACGGCCATCTCATTAATGCTTTCGACAATTTTTCCAAAAGGATGATTCTTTTTATGCTTAAATTGATTCGCTAACTCTACATTATAATCTCCCTTTGAAATTCTTCGCATGGCGTCAATCATCATTGCGAAAAAATCCGTTCGCCGAGGAGAAGCAAACCTCGAAAAAATCCAGCTGGTGACAATGAACAGGGAAAACATGGCGAACAACGTAATCAGCCCTCTAGAAAAGTCACTGATATGCAAATCCCATTTTTTATGAATTAACGAAGTTCCTAAGTAGGCTAGCGACCAGTAGCTGACAGTGACAACTAACCATGTAACTATGATCGTTCCGATACGCAATACTTTTCTCAACCTTCCACCTCTAGGCGATAACCTAATCCGCGAATGGTGCTGATTTTAAAGGAACCACAGTTATCAGGGAAACGCTCGCGCAATCGGTTTATATGCACGTCAACCGTTCGGTCTGTGCCTTCGTAATCATACCCCCATATATCCTCAATCAGTTGTTCCCGCGAAAAAGTTTTTCGCGGATAACTTGCTAACTTAAACAACAATTCAAATTCTTTTAGCGGCAGTTCTACAGTACGATTTCCCCAAAATACTTCATAAGTTTTACGGTTCATCATCAACTCGCCCATTTGAACCGTCTGCGAAATTGCAATTCGATAGCGTTTAAGTAACGCTTTCACACGTGCAACAAGCTCTGCTGGCTCAAAAGGTTTCACAAGATAATCGTCAGTACCTAACTCAAATCCTTTAACCTTCTGTGTCGTGTCTCCTTTAGCTGTTAGCATTAGAAGGGGGATATCAAACTGTTTTCTAATTTCTCGGCACAGCTCCCATCCATCCATGTTTGGCATCATAATATCCAATAAAACCAGATCTGCTTTAAATGACTCTAGAGTTGCCAAAGCTTCAATACCATCGCATGCTTCCACAATTTCAAAGCCTTCTGGACGTAAGAAAAGTCCGACCAACTCCCGCATATGAGGATCATCATCTACAATTAATATCTTCGCCACGTGTGAACACCTTCTTTCTTTGCTCAACAATTAGTTCATTTTAGTAGACCTATGTAAACTCAATATAAACAACCATATCAATAAAGAATATATATTAATTACCAACCTAGTGATATCAACGTTTAGCGCTTCTTTACATTAAACAGCTTTATAAAGGAGAGGATATAATACAGGATGTTTGGAGGACTTTGGGAGAACTACAAAATACGTGGACAGGTGCACAGCTCAGCTCATAACATAAAACAGCCACCTTCTCTAGAGAGTTGGTGGCTGTTCTCATATTTCCCTTATGATATCATCGGCTCTGGTATGTGTACAAAACATAGCGTATGTTTTCTAGTTGGTAGGACTCCATATTACGGGTTTTTTTCATAAATCCACGAAATAGTTTAATAAGCTGTATCTCTTGATCTATTGTGTTTAGGGCTAGCCTTTCAAAAGTATACTTTTTGAAAGATGAGGTTATTGGTAAGGTAACTCCTCCATTTATGGAACTTCTACACAATTAAATTTTGATTGGTAATTACTGTATTAATATGACCATTTTTACACATACCTCGGATAAACCCTCAAAAAAGTAAAAGAGCTTCCGAGTTAGAGAAGGCTCTATATTTACATTCGTATCAACTGTTACTATTACTGTACTTCCTTTTACCATTTGTTTTTATCAGCATAACAATAAATATAATAATAAAGATGAGACTTATAATTGCGAAGTAGGGATGAGTGGATATTTTTCCAGCATAGAACAATTTATCTATATCAGATATATTACTCTTATCAAATGGAGGATCAGTAAATATTAAATGTTTTTTATAATCTTCTGCATCAATAATGTAACTACCAACAATTCCGGAAGCAATTAGGTTATAGATAAAAATTAATCCACTAACAATTAACATAATATAATATTTCATAATTTCCTTCTTTCTATTTTTTAGTTTTCAATGCTTCTTCTCGAGTTGTGTTCTTGGCCATATTCCCGAATTAAAGTGAAATTCTATCCAATAAATCAGCTAAAAAAACAAAGACTTCCTCATTACGATGCGAAAATAAAATTCTCTAATTTGTTTTCGATGATAAGTAAAATTTCTTTCCTCTGCTCCCCAACACTATTCCTCAAAAGGGCTTCATGTAACTCAAATTGATGCGCTATATATTCAACTACAACTTTAGGAACATCTTGTTTCTTAGACGAGAATCTAAGATTTTATTGAATGTACTTTAATAATACTGCAAATCCTAAACGACTTGCACCCATTTTATTACCAATGAATCCCGTTCATCTAAACTTAGAATAACTACTAGTTTGAATGTAATCTATTTTTTAGAGGATGAAAGCAAAACTTTGTGTTCTATAACAGCAACTCTGTCATTAGGCTCTTTAGTTGCATAAATTTTGGTTTAATACTTTATTGTAATAGCCAAAGTTCCCCAAAGTTTTTCTTGTTCTGGTGTATATATTCCATAGGTTCCTTCTACCATTTCTTCTATTGACCAACCTTCACAATCAAAATCTCGAAACGGAATATTTGCATACATCTCTTCGAAAGTATCGAATCTTCTTAAACCTGTAACTTGAACTTTTAATGTTTCATTTTGTTCAGGCATTCTTATAAATTCGATAGTATCAGCTACTTTAATTCCCCTTCTATTCTCATCATTTAAACGGACCTCAACCGTCTTTTCCCCTTCTTTAATCGCTTTAAAATATTCTCCATATAAGCCCATTTGATGTACTATTTTGTTCACCTCTATTTTTCATTTATGTTCTTTAAATGGCATAAAATTAGAAGGCGTTAATTCTTCAGATTCAATTACAATTGCAGTTAATCCAGTGGAGGTTGCCGTTTCGTGTCCTTCACCTCTTTTCCAAAAGACCACATCGTTAGCTTTTATATTTACTTTTAATTCATCATCACCACGAACCCAACCTTCTCCATCTACAATAATGAGTAATTGCGGAGTAACAGCTTGATGGAAACCTACAATTCCATTAGCTTTTAAATGCATACAACCAATCCGTGTAGGTTTATCTGTTTCCACAATTCTAGACATAATAAAATCTGAATTAAAATGAGAAATATTTTTCCCTACTTCTTTGTCAAATCTATAAAACTCCAAAAATATTTACCCCCTCTTTTCACATTGACCTTTCACCAAACCCGTTAGATTAATAAGTGATTTATTTATCTCCAATATTTCATTATGTAAATTGTCAAGTCAAGTCGAACGCGGTAAATAATTCATCCGATAGTGGAATATCATATTTAATTTAAAGTTGTTTTAAACACATAACTAGCTTTGGTATACTTCATTTTATCCTCATAAAAACGGTGTGCATCTGTACGCTGTATTCCTGAAGATAAAGATATATTTTCATAATTATTTTCTTTTGCCCATTCATGAACATATGTAAGTAGTTTTTCACCGTATCCTTTTGAACGTATATTAGTATCTGTAACCAAGTCACAAATCCAAATAAATCTGCCACTAGAAAGGGTTATCATCGGCTTAAAACCAGTTACTGCAACAATTTTATTACCATCTAGTAAAGCGAACATTTTATATCTGTCATTCTCCTGTGCAGCAATTACTAATTCAAAATAAGTATTTTCGTCCAGATGAGTTCGTAACTGCTTCATAACGGGAAATGCTTCAATAATTTCATCACGTGATTGAAGTTCTTTAATTGTATAATTGTCCATAAGTAGAAACCTCTTTTCATTTACCCTATAAATCAAGTCTATCATATTCCCCTGTTTTACCTAATTATTGAAAAAGAAACAGCTATTATTAATGATTTTTATCCATTCTTTATAAAGTAGTTTTCTGGTCCTCAATTCTACAGGTCCATTATATAGATGCCCGGTCTAATTCAACAACCGTATGATCATCCGTCATGTGGGTCTTGTAGTACTTCCAATAAAAGTACTGGTATTTATTATTGAGGTCCACAGCCAATCGAACAACGCTGTAATTAGAATTCTCGAACTCAAAGTCCATCCCTAAGCGCTCAATATGTTTACGTATAGAGTTAACAGCATCCATTACAACTTCGTGTGGCCATTCTCCTAACTGCGTAAGAACACATTTACCATTAATGCCAAAACTGCCTCTCCTAGCGATACGGTGAAGCTCTAGATCATACTCTTTCATTTCTTCCGACAGCTCAATGTAACTAGTTGGAAGGAATAAATTATCATCAGCAGTTGAATGATGGTAAAAAGTCTTTTTTACGATAACTGTTCATTTAGCATATGTCTTGGTCATCCAAAGCTAATCGCTTATTTCGATTAACCTTAAAGAAATGCAGGAATTCCCATTGAATGGACTGAGGTTTAACGTTTCTTGATTGGAAATCATCCGGCCACCAACTGAAATTAGTACACTCATATTACAACAAAAACAGCGAGCTTTTCTTCGATGTTTTAATCGAAGAAAAGCTCGCTGTTAGCTGTTTACGTCTGATGGATTACATGTAAGAAAGGCATCAAAAATGCCTAGGTAGAACTAGCGTGTAGTATGGGAAATCCTTAGTCCAGTCTATAATTGCGGACTTTTCAGTGGCCTCCAAAACTGAGCGATATTTTTACCTGAATCTTGTATTAGTAAAGGGGGTTTATTGACTATTATCTTCTCGCTGCTCTGAAGGTTCTTCAGTAGGATCTGGCTCATCTTCATCAACGCCGTTACAGCCGAATAAAAAGCCTGCTGATAAAATAACAGACATAAGCGCAAAAATCGGTTTCTTCTTCATCCTAATCCCTCCATTCTGCATCTACTACCGTTAATGTTTCCCGCTTCATAAAAAGTATTCATTTGACCTAGAAAAAGTATTTTTTAGCTATTTGTTTTCTCTCGTTGCTCGATGACAATTCCAATCGGATCTTCATCATTATCCCCGAACAACTTCTCGTTCTCAGCTTCACACCTTTCTCTGTATTGCTGAGTTCAGCGATGATCGAAGTA
This sequence comes from Sporosarcina sp. ANT_H38, assembly GCF_008369195.1. Classification (GTDB taxonomy): domain Bacteria; phylum Bacillota; class Bacilli; order Bacillales_A; family Planococcaceae; genus Sporosarcina. The sequence continues at coordinate 1,243,183 of NZ_VOBC01000001.1, forward strand.
TCCATTTCTTCAAGTCGCCTCAAAGAGACCGAGTAATCATCATTACGTTCTACGAAGTCGCTGCTATTAGTAAAGGCGATGTATTTTTGTAAAACACCATTAGCGCCTAATTTCTTTTCATTCAATGTCTCGTTTCGTTTCCTATCAATCTCTTCATATATCTTGAGGTCTTTAAGGTACCTATAACCTTCTGACACCGCTGTTTTATAAGAACACTCATAAAGCCCTTTTGAAATGTCTTAGGTGCATCTGAACGGCTACTAATCGTTATGCAAGGTATTGTGAAGGAGAAACGTGATAAGTTCGAGTTATACAAAACAAAAAACATTGTGGTTAAGTAAAATCCGAGAGATATGTTGATAAATGTTTGTTTTGAATCAAATTTAATGTGGAACCATAGAAAAATGGTTCCACATACATCTTCACCTAAAATTCCGTATTAGTAGAATAAATGATTTGTATAATCAGACATTATTTATTCCATCTACAACCTATAATGTATAAATGCTTCCAATGAATCTGTATCAAGAACAATTACATTACACATAAGTAATAGTTGCACTGTACAAATAACAAGCATTATCTGCTTGCGCCCTTGAAAAAATCCGTGTTAATTACTTGCATACTACATATTATTTACTTCGTTCATTTTCGCGCCGCAATATATCGACAAAATAATCATTTGCAATATGCAAATTTTCAGCATAGTAATCCCCATATTCACGATTACTACTCAGTTTCTCGCAACTTTACCTCCAATACATGCATCGAACGAAGGACTGTTTCACGTTCAAAGTCGTTCATAGTCGCCAGGGCACTTTCCATTTTGGCCGCAATGATTCCATTGATGGCAACCACCATGTCGCTACCCTTTGCAGTTAACGACAACAGATATATTCTCCGATCTTGTTCATATGGTGTTCTTATGACTAACTCTTTTTTTTCTAAGGTCCCAATTTGTCTGGAAAACGTCGTAATGTCCATACCGACAGCCTCAGCCACCACTTGCATTGATGGTTTAGTCATTAATGAAATCTCGTAAATAATTGAACTTTGAACGATAGAAATCACATCGCAACTCGATTTATGAATCGAGCGCATGCTTTTTGATAACGAGTGAAAAATAGGAATGATTTTATCCATGGATGAATTCCCCCACCAACTCTTTCTGCAATTATACAGCAAGAAAAACGTAATCGTCTATATTAACGGAAAATTCTAACCTTTGGTATGCGAGTGAAATCAATTGGACGAGAAAACGCGTCCGTATAGTTGGACGCGCTTGACATCATGCATATGTAATTTCGTCTTCGTCTTGGATATCAATCCCGTTTTTCAGGTGGACTGTCGTTTTTAAAATAAGTGTTTGCGTTTGAGCTTCTGTTTCACTTTCCCATCGCTCATCAGGTACCATTTCAAACGGCATCATCCATGTTTCTTTTGATTTGACGGCACTCATTATTTCAATTGATTGTTTCGCAATGATCACTTGATTAGTTTCTGATCGTTTTAACAACTCAATCATAATGTAATCGATAAGTTCATCACTGCCATCCCCGTCGATATAAACCGTTCCAGAAAGCGTTTCTCCAAAAGCGATATTTGGTCCATCGACGTTCGTATTAATGGTCATTTCTCCGTATTCAATCGTTGACAAAAAATGCTTTATCATATTCTATTCCCCCAATTTCCGACCATCTACATCTTTATAATAGAGGCCCTCAGGTGCTACATGTTTATTATATCGTATTTTAAACAACTTGAATAAATGTGTTACCACGACTTTCATGAGTGCATATCCTGGGATTCCAAGAACAACGCCAGGCACACCGAACAGCGAACCTGCTGTAAGCAAAACGAAAATGATTGTGATGGGATGAGTATGTAATGATTTCCCCATAATTTGCGGTGAAATAAACTTACCTTCGATGAATTGAACAACTGTCCAAACGAATGCCAATTTGATAAGCATAAGGGGTGATGTCACAATCGCAATAATAACTGCTGGAGTGATTGCGATAAGCGGTCCGAGGTATGGGACGACACTTGTAAACATTGCAATGACGCCGAGCAGTAATGCATAGTCCATTCCGATGATAAGAAACCCAATTGAAATCATGACGCCAATGCAAATCGCCACAAGAATTTGTCCTTGGATATAAGAACTGATCTGGTTATCCGCATCCCGAAGAATAGTCTTAGCATCATCCCGCATGTGTGGAGGCAATATCTGAACAAAGAAACGTGGCAATTTCTCCCCATCTTTCAATAAATAGAAGAGGATAAACGGCACCGTAATAATAGCAAGCACAAAGCCAGTTAAAGCGGAGATGAAAGTGCTAAGACCACTCGCGATTCCACCGACTGCATCCGTGAAGTATTTTCCGAGATCCCCTTGCCCAGATTCAAGGATGTTTTTCACATTGATATCCAGCCCTTCATAATAAGAAGAGAAAATAGATGTTCTTAAAAAATCATCAAGTTTTATCACCATTTTGGTAAAATATGTAGGGAATTCTTCGATAAGATTATTTAACTGTAATTGTAAAAAAGGCAATACCATGAAGACTAACAAGGTGATAAGACCAATAGCACCGATGAACAAAAGCAATATGCCCCAAATCCGTGGTATTTTTATCTTTTCCAACAAACGCAAAATCGGTCTCAGTAAATAATAGGCAATCGTGGCTAGTATCACCGGCAATACTACCGTCGAAAAAAAGACAGTAATCGGATAGAAAATGAAAGAGATCCGATTAAAAATGAGTATGATTAAGCCAATCAGTAATAGTGATACGAGAACGAACAGCGTGCTACGCCCACCTAGAAAACGAATAATATTCGAAATAGGCCTATTTTTTTTATCATCAAATTCCATTGGCATCCTCTTCTCCCGTGAAGTTTGTACTTTTAATCCAACTGCATACTAAGAAATTTTGAGATAGCCTCTTTATTTTTTTCAAGATCCACTTCGATGACAGAGCCTGCGTGTGAATAATTCTCATATGAATAAGAGCCTTTTATGGGAACAGTCATCGTTTCAATCTCTGCACCTTTCTTCAATAGAAGGGAGATTGCGCGTGAAATTTCATCTTTTGCCGTCAGGTCTGTATTGACAAAACCTGAAAGCGCCCCCGCAAGTTTTGGTACATTGGCAATCATTCCTGGTCGCATCGCTTCATCTTTCATCGCAGCGATTACTTCTTGTTGTCTTGCAACTCGGCCGAAATCACCTTCAGCATCCGCACGGAAACGGGCATAACCAAGTAATTCCTTGCCGTTCAATTGTTTTTTCCCCGGCAACAGTGTAACACCAATTTTTTCAGACATCTCTTTTTTGACATCAATCTCTACACCATCAGGAAAAGCTATATCGACAATTGATTCGAAATTAGCGAAATCGACAATTGCATAATGATGAATCGGGACTCCAAACATTCCTGTTATCGTATCCTTCGTTGTCTGCAATTTACCGAGATAATAGGCGGTATTCAACTTATAAGATTTGAATCCCGGAATGTCGGCATAAATATCACGCATGAATGAAATGACTCGCATCTTTCCTGCACCCTTATCCCAAGACAATATCATCATCGTATCTGTCCTTGATCTTCCGCTGCCATCGTCGTCCACACCGAGCAGTAAGTAATTTTCAACTGACGTATACTTTGGATCCACTGCATCCCCTTTAAATGAACCCGGGTCAATTACGTTGCCTTTTGCTAGTGATTTCCCCGAATTGTATTCAAAATACGAATAAAGCCCGGCTCCGATAAAACAGATTGTAGTTATTAAAAAGATGACCCTGCCAACACGAAGCTTTTTCTTGCGTCTTCTTTTTTGTACTGGGCCTTCAAAATTATCTTCCATTATTGATTCCTCCAAAAAATGATATCCCCATTAGGACGAACAGGAAGCCTCATAGTTGCGTCTGTTATCTAAATTATACCATGATGAGCTGTTACATAAACAATAACTGCCTTGTCAGCAGTTATTTTCATCGGTATTTTTTTCATTATACAAGATTCATGAGGTATTCCCCACTTCACTCTCTACATCGATGCATATGTTACATAGATGTTTGTTCAGAAAGGTGGTGTATGGAATGGGAAATGAATACTGTGGAGGCCAAGGTAATTCATTCGCTTTGCTAGTTGTGCTTTTTATCCTATTGATAATCATTGGCGCATGTTTCATCAGCTAAATAGAAAACAGTTAATTCTCTACAACCGCTCATTGGTACATCTCAACTTCAAGGGCGCTTAACAGGCGCTCTTTTTACTTTTGAGATGTGATACAAGCATACAACTATTTTCTACTATTCTAAATATGATACAATTCACTTACAAACAAGAGAGGGCGTTGTTAATAATGACTGAAAATACAGTTGAAAAAGCCACATTTGCCGGCGGTTGTTTTTGGTGTATGGTGAAACCATTCAAAGAGTGGGACGGTATCCACGACGTCATATCCGGTTATATGGGCGGACATGTTGAAAATCCTACATATGAAGATGTTAAAAAGGGCGATTCTGGACATTTAGAAGTCGTAGAAATTACATATAATCCAGCCGTTTTTTCTTATGAAAAATTGCTAGATGTATTCTGGCAACAGATTGACCCGACAGATGCAGATGGTCAATTCCAAGATCGCGGCCATTCGTACTCAACAGCTATCTTCTATTATACTGATGCACAGCGCCAAATTGCTGAAACGTCTAAAGAAAAACTTGGTGCAAGTGGTACATTTTCTAAACCGATTGTAACACCCATTCGTCCTGCTGAAACATTTTACCATGCTGAAGAATATCACCAGGATTATTATGAAAAAGAACAAGAGCATTACAAAGAAGACCGTGCACTTTCTGGTCGGGATGAATTTATCGCAGGTCATTGGTCGTAAATTAATGTCGTTGTTTAGCTATTAGCTTACTCACTTATAATCATCTTAAAAAAGGATAAAAAAGGACAAACCTTTTCTATCCTTTTTTACTTTTCAATTAAGTTCAAAGTCTACTGTATTGTTCTATATCATTTAGTATTCGATTAACTGATTGTTGCCAAAAACACGGGGTAGATAAGTCTATAGCAAAATGTTTATTCACTAGCTTTTCTATTGGTAATGTACCCGTTTCTCTAAGGAAGTTATGGAATTGGTGAGCAAATTGCTTTTCTTTTGATACATCCAATAGTCCAAGACTTAATAAAAATCCGAAAGTATAGGGATAATTATAAAATGGGATGTCAGTCTGATAGAACTGTGCGTACTTCATCCACACAAAAGGTTCATATGAACTAAGATTTCCACCATAAACCTCTTCCTGCGCTTGTAGTGAAAGCATCTCTATCTGACTTGCGCTTAGTGGGCCTTTCAATCTTTGTTCATTGAAACGTTTTTCAAATAAAAAGGCTCCTCTAATTGACAGTACATAATTAAGACTTCGTTCAATTTCCCAACCAATAAGTGATTTTTTCAATGCTGGATTATCCTCATTTTGAATTATGAAATCAATCGCTTCAAAGACATTCCACGTTTCTACTTGTACTTCACTGTTACTATAACTTCCAGGAGTCTCACCAATTTCACGAACACCAGGAGGTCTCATAAGCAAATCCTCTCACCATAATTAAAGATATTTCTTTTTTAAAGTGTATGACTGCTTTGAAATAGATAGGGGACATTCTCCGTTTGAAGAGAAGAAGCGAGGAGAAAGCATGGGATAGTCTGTTAATACCCACAACTCCCCGCCAACTCAGAAAAACACTTATAGGACACGCTCCTCGATCTGTTGTTTAATGAACAAAGCAAAGCTTTCGATAGATAAACTCTCCGTTTTTTGACTACCAAATTTTCGAACATTCACCGTTCCATCACTAACCTCTTTGTCACCAAGAATAAGCATATAAGGGACCTTCTGTAGTTGGGCTTCTCTTATTTTGTAGCCCAATTTTTCATTTCGCTGATCAATCTTAACCCGTATACCTTCATCTCTTAAAATGGACTGTACATTCAATGCGTAATCCAAATGTACACTTGAGACAGGAACAATTTGTACGTGAGTAGGAGCCAGCCAAATAGGGAAAGCACCTGCAAAATGTTCGATTAGTATGCCAAAGAATCGATCAATTGAACCAAAGATAGCACGATGGATAATAACGGGACGAACCTTTTCACTGTTTTCATCGATATACGTGAGGTCAAATTTTTCGGGCATTTGGAAATCGAGTTGAATTGTTCCGCATTGATGGCTTCGGCCTAGCGCATCTTTAATATGGAAGTCGATTTTCGGTCCGTAAAATGCGCCATCCCCCTCATTTAATTGATAAGTAACTGCGAGATCATCCAAAACACTCTTGAGAGCCTCTTCTGAATCATTCCAAATCTCATCACTTCCTAGTGATTGCTCTGGCCTTGTTGAAAGTTCAACCGAATAATCAAAACCAAAAGCTTGATAAACCTCATCAATCAGACGAATAACTTGCTTTATTTCGTTTTTGATTTGATCATGTCTGACAAAAATATGCGCATCATCTTGGCAGAATGTGCGAACCCTTAATAGTCCGTTAAGGGCACCGCTAAATTCATGTCGATGGACTTGCCCGAATTCAGCCATTCGAATCGGTAAATCACGATAAGAATGAAGATTATTTTTAAAGATCAACATATGACCTGGGCAGTTCATCGGTTTCATCGCAAATTTTGCGTTTTCTACCTCTGAAAAATACATATTCTCATGATAATGATCCCAGTGCCCCGATTGCTCCCACATCCGTTGATTCATCATGAATGGCGTGCGTACCTCGGCATATCCCGCCCTCGTTTGAAGTGCACGTGAAAAGTTCTCTAGCTCTGTTCGTATTATCTGCCCATTTGGCAAATAAAACGGCATGCCTGGTGCTTCCTCAGAAAACATGAATAATTTCAGTTGCTTGCCTAGTTTTCTGTGATCCCTTTTTTCTGCTTCCTCCAGGAAATTCAAATGCTGCTCTAAGTCTTTCTTTTTCAAGAAGGCAATTCCATAAACACGTTGCATCACTTGTTTATTACTATCTCCTCGCCAATATGCACCTGACACACGCGTTAATTTGAACGTTTTTATCCATCCAGTTGACGGTAAATGTGGTCCACGGCATAGATCTATAAATTCGCCTTGTTTATAAAGGGAGATTTTCTCGTCTGTTGGAATATCTTTTAAAATCTCTAATTTAAACAACTCGTCTCGCTGCTCGAATATGGCCTTTGCCTCTCCATATGTGACTTCCATACGTTCAATTGTCAAATCTTCTTCTATAATGGCTTGCATTTCTTTTTCAATCATCGCTAAATCATTCGAAGTGATGCTAGTATTAGATTGGAAGTCGTAGTAAAAACCATTTTCAATAATTGGTCCAATTCCTAACTTTGAATCGTCATTTAGTCTTTTAACCGCCTGCCCCAACACATGCGCAGTTGTGTGCCTTAGAACACCGAGCCCTTCTTCCGATTCCTTTGTGAAAAGTGTGATCGTAGCATCCTCCATAATGCACTGTGATAAATCATATAGTTCGCCATTCACTTTTCCCGCTACAACATTTTTTCTCAAACTTGAACTAATTGACTGTGCAATATCCTCTAATGTAATGCCTAGAGGGAAATTCTTTCGGCCACCATCTGGAAATCGAATCTCTATCTGCTTGTTATTCATCTTAGAACACCCCATCCAATTTTTTATATAAAAAAATACCCGTCCCAAATAAAGGGACGAGTATGATTACTCGTGATTCCACCCAAATTTCTAACACCATCCAACAATGGTGTTAACTCATGGCGCTGTAACGTAGCAGTATCGGTATTAGTTACTTCATTTCACTAATACAGCTCAAAAGTGGTAAATTATTTTCTGCGTTAGGAAGTTCTCAGCATTACTTCCCTCTCTGGAAACCATAAAAATAATTCATGTCTTTGTCATCGCTTTTATCGTTATTCAGTTATATTTCTATACAAATAAACACACCCATCCCTAGTAAAGGGACGAGTGTGTTTCTCGTGATTCCACCCAAATTTCTAACACCATCCAACAATGGTGCTTGCTCATGGTGCTGTAACGTAGCATAGACGGCTTAATGCAGCTCAAAAGTGGTAAATTGTTTTTTTATGTTAGGAAGATTTCAGCGTTACTTCCCTCTCTGGAAACCATAAAAACAATTCATGTCTTTATCATCGCTATTACAAATATAGTTAAAATTCACTAAAATCTAATTAGATAATATCCTACAACAAAGTAAATGGAATATCAAGCTTTTTCTGATTGCATCCAATACAGGATATGTACCATTAGTAAAAAGTGATACTCATAGCTAGATTCTTCATGCTCCGTATCCCCAATCCAAATCATACCTACAAAAAAATTTCTAACCATTTAGGATTATTTATTATCTGGACTCGCATATTCTGTGATCACTTGTGCTTGCCTATGATTTCTGGCAATTTCTAAGCAAGAATATGACGCTTCTATTGAAAAATCCTTACCCCAAGACTTTTTGTTTTACTGATATATTTCTTATACATCACATAATGGTTAGCTCTCAAACTCGTTAATTTGATCCAACTCTTTCTATGTTGCAAATAGTTGCCTGTCGCGTCCCTACAATGTTCAAGTGAAAAATGCAGTTGCTTGGAAAGAAAAGAATAGATGACTTTCTATAGAAATAGTAAGTGCCCGAAGATACAATTTCGGGCACTCTTGTACTTTGTAGAATGTGTTCCATGCTTACTTTTAGTAAAGAGTATGCATCTAAGCTTGTGTCGCCCTATAGTAAGTGACACTTCTCTAAAATAAATAAGAAAAAACCATAGAGAAAGTATCAGCCGCCAAAATTTCATCTTTGGCGGCTTTTCTCCAGGTAAGAAGCCTGCTATTCTTTCGTCACAGAAATCTTCAGCACTCTGCGTACTTATGCATTTGGAGCGCGACGGATGAAGGACAACCATACGAATACCGAAAAAAAATGTGTAGTGATGCGACAAAGTCGCATCACTACACATCCAGACATCACGGAAATCTCACTAGAAGTCATTTAATCCAATGCGATCCAAAAGCGCAACTATACAAGTATCGGCCTTTGGGGGGCAAGTTATTTATCGATAACTTTTTGGTTAATCAACAGACGTGCTATTATTTAATATTAAAATCATCGTTCATTTTAGGATTAAATGGTTGAGATTTTTCTCTCTTTCTTTAGGAAGGTGAGAAAACCATTTGAACGAAATAATGTAGGAATAAGAATAACCCCAAGGATTACGCTATTCCCCCTGGGATTACTACATCTACAGGTCAGCGAGGAGATGTCACCGAAATAAACCATGTATCGGCTTGCCGCCGCTCAAAATCAATAAACAACGAACAAGATTAGTTATCAATGATGTTTATATTGTAATTTTCTAACCACATGTTAATTTGGACAAGGTGGGCGATGAGTTGGGGGCCTGTCATAAGCTGACCGAACCAAGGAGTTTTGAATGAGGATCCGTCTGAATCGATGATGTCCATTACTCTTTGTTTTGAGACGAGCTCTAGTAGTGGAGATGTTTTATTATCTAGGATATTATTTAACTTAGCCTTAACTAGGTTCATATATGTTTGATGATGAGTTTTAGGATACGGACTCTTTTTCCGGTAAAGAATTTCATTAGGAAGTACTCCTTCTAAAGCCTTTCGTAATATCCCTTTCTCTTGGCCATTCAGCATTTTCATTTCCCACGGTATATTCCAGGCATATTCAACAATGCGGTGATCAGCGAATGGAACCCGTACTTCTAAACTCGCTCCCATACTCATACGATCTTTTCGCTCCAAAAGCGTTGACATAAACCAAATCATATTTAGATAAGACATTTCCCGGTGCCGTATTTCAATTTGGGTTTCTCCTCCTAAACGAGGCACTTCACTAATCGTTTCGTTATAACGATCCCTCACATACCCTTCTAAATCGAGTTTCTTTTGCCAATGTGGAAGCAATAGCTGCTGTCTTTCCGCTTGGGACCGCATCCACGGAAACTCATTTCCATTCAGTAATTCTTCTTTATAAAACCATGGATACCCTCCGAAGATCTCATCTGCACACTCACCAGACAAAGCAACAGTGTAGTCTTGTTTTATCTGATCGCAAAACCATAACAATGATGAGTCTACGTCTGCCATACCAGGTAAATCTCTCATCATGACTGCTTCTTCCAACAGGTTTGCGAGTTGATCATTATTAATAATGGCCGAGTGATGATTAGAGCCCAAATATTGTTGCATTTTCTGTATCCATGGTGCATCTTGATCAGGCTGAAAGGAACTCGCTTTGAAATATTGATTGTTCTGCTCGTAGTCAATGGAGTAGGTATGAAGAGAACCGCGTCCCTCTTTTTTGAAAAATTCTGAAGCAAATGAACTAATCGCGCTCGAATCAATACCCCCAGATAAGAAAGTACAAACAGGTACATCAGCGACTAACTGGCGCTCAACGGCATCCTGAACAAGAATTTTCACTTGTTCAGCCGTCTCATCTAACGTATGATGGTGCTTTTTGCTTTCTACGTTCCAATAACGCCAAATCTTCAGTCCATTCCGATTATAAGTCATTGCATGCGCTGGGCGAAGTTCATTAATGCCCCGAAAGACGCCATGACCCGGAGTCCGGGAGGGTCCTAATCCAAACACTTCCTGAAACCCCTCCCTGTCCACTTCACTTTTCACCTTAGGATGTGCTAGAATCGCCTTGATCTCTGAACCAAACAAGAGCGATCCGTTCTCTTCACGGTAAAATAGCGGTTTAACACCAAGACGATCTCGTGCCATAAAAAGCTGCTCCCGATGTTGATCCCAAACAGTAAATGCAAAAATTCCATTTAGATGCTTTACACAATCTTCTCCCCACTCGATATATGCCGTTAGTAACACTTCAGTATCGGAATAAGACTGAAATGAATGCCCTCTTTTTAGTAATTCCTTTCTAATTTCTTCAGTATTATAAAGCTCTCCGTTATATACGAAAGTAAAAGTATTACTGTTTTTTTCTATTGACATCGGCTGAATACCTCCGGCAGGATCGACAACTATAAGCCGTGTATGACCTAGTAACAGATGACGCGAACTCCATACATTCGAAGCATCCGGACCTCTCTTCGCCAATGTATTTGCCATCTTTTCCACAATGAATACTTGTTGTGTCAAATCTTGATGCCAATCAACCCATCCCGTTATTCCACACACTAGCGATCACTCCTTCTCATTAGAAATTTTTCTATTAGCTTCTTTTAACCATCCACCGCATTATTAATATTGCGACAAATATTGATCGCGTTCCCATGGGTGTACATGTATCCTATACATATCCCATTCTTTTTCTTTCGCTGCTATAAACCGTTTCAACAAATGGCTTCCTAAAGCATGAGTAATCACTTTGTCTGCTTTTAAATTTTTTAATGCCTCAGCTAAAGTAGCCGGTAGATCAATTATTCCGTTTGATTCCCGCTCTTCTATTGACATCACATAGATATTTTGGTTAATTGTTTCAGGAGGTGTTAATTTATTTTTAATACCTTCTAATCCCGCAGCAAGCAGGACAGCCATGGCTAAATACGGATTTGCAGCAGGATCAACACTACGAACTTCTACACGTGTACTCAACCCACGTGATGCCGGGATTCGAATAAGTGCACTTCTGTTTCTTGCTGACCAAGCCACATAGCATGGCGCCTCATATCCGGGGACTAATCTTTTGTAGGAATTTACGGTGGGGTTTGTTATAGCAGTAAAACCCTGAGCATGTTTCAGAATTCCTGCTACAAAATTTCTTGCAGTTTCACTTATTTCTAGTGAATCGTTTGGATCATAAAAAGTATTTTCACCATTTTTGAATAAGCTCAAGTTACAATGCATCCCCGATCCGTTTATGCCAAATAATGGTTTAGGCATAAATGTCGCGTGCAGCCCATGTTTGCGGGCAATTGTTTTAACGATAAGCTTAAAGGTTTGAATATCATCACAAGCTCTAATGGCACTTTGATATTTAAAATCAATTTCATGCTGACCGGGTGCTACTTCATGATGGGAAGCTTCAATCTCAAATCCCATTTCTTCCAGTTCCAATACGATATCACGACGGCAAGTTTCTCCTAGGTCAGTCGGTGCAAGATCAAAATAACCGCCATTATCATTCAACTCCAGTATTGGTTCACCCTTATCATTGAGTTTAAATAAGAAAAATTCAGGTTCAGGACCAACATTGAAATCAGTAAACCCGAGTTCTTTCATTTCGTTTAAAACCCTCTTAAGATTATTTCGAGGGTCACCTTCAAATGGTGTTCCATCTGGATGATATATATCACAGATGAGGCGCGCGATTTTTCCTTTCTCTGTTGAAAAAGGAAAGATCATAAACGTATCTAAATCTGGATATAAATACATATCCGATTCTTCAATACGTACAAATCCTTCAATTGATGAACCATCAAACATCATTTTGTTATCGAGTGCTTTTGGCAACTGACTGATTGGAATTTCAACATTTTTAATTGTTCCAAATAAGTCTGTAAATTGCAGTCGAATATACCTTACATTTTGCTCTTTTGCCAAATCTAATATAGATTCTCTATTCATACTTAACCCCTCCCATTCCGTCTAATATCATTACTTTCATCTATCATGGAACCTATAATACAGATGTCTTTATCCAGTTCTCCTTGGCAGATATATGTCGCTTTTCCTCTTTTCAATACGCGTCCATCTTCATCCCAACTTACCGTCAAGTCTCCACCAGGAAGATGTACTGTGATTGGAAGATGTCTGTCAACCATATCGTTTAAGGTAGCAGCCACTACTGCAGCGCAAGCGCCTGTTCCACAAGCCATTGTAATGCCCGATCCTCGTTCCCACACTCGATAATCAATTTCTCGGCTATTTTTGACATGTACAATGCCGACGTTTATTCGATCTGGAAATAAATCGGAATTTTCTATCTCAGGACCTATTTTATCTAACAGAACTTCATTCACATCATCGACAAACATGATCGCATGTGGATTCCCCATCGATACACAAGTTATGCGATACACTTCACCTCTAAATGAATGCGGTTCATCTATCGCAACCGCGAATGGATCTCCTTGCATCGGTATCATATTTTTTAATAGTTTGGGCTCTCCCATATCGACAGTTACATACTGCACGTTTTTTTCATTGTCTACATCCAGTTCTACGCTCACTACCCCACCCAATGTTTCAATTGTAAAAGGGGATGTTGTAGCGTACTTTTGATCAAAAAGAATCTTTGCTACACAACGCAAACCGTTGCCACAATTCTTCGCTTCCGATCCATCCACGTTAAAAATTCTCATTTGAAAATCTGCTATATCCGAAGAGCCTATTAGGATTATGCCGTCAGATCCGATACCGAAGTTCACATCAGAGACTATTTGGGCAAGATAATTATAGTCTTGATAGACCATTTCAGTTTCTAATTGATTGAAAATAACATAGGAGTTACCCAATCCATGCATTTTAGTAAACAACAACTTTATCCCCCCTTAAAAGATGAATTTGGATGTACTCAACCTTGCTTTGATTTCAGTGATTACTCGTTGTTCTTCTTCCACTCCATTCGCTTGAAACGTAACCGAAAATCGCACATAGTGTCCGGCATCATCCCATGGAACGCTGGATATTAAATGTTCACGTAATAAATACTGGCTAAACTCTTCCGCAGACTTAAATTGAGGACCGTCTGCTACCGCTTTTGGTATCTTGGTATATAAGAAAAATGCCCCGTTCGGTTTTTTAACATTAAAGCCGCACTCACTTAATACTTTTGTCAAATGATCGTGACGCCGTGAATACTTCGCGGCAGTGAGTTCTGTAATCTCTGGTTGAGAAAGAGCAAATGCCGCTGCTTTTTGTATGGCGATAAATTGACCAGAGTCAATAGTGTCCTTCACAGTCTTAATCGCATTGACAAGTTTCGAATTTCCCGCTATAAACCCAATGCGCCAGCCTGTCATATTGAATGATTTCGATAAGGAGTGAAGCTCTATTCCCACCTCCTTTGCCCCGGGTACAGAAAGGAAGCTTAGCGGCTTTTCATCATCGAATACGAGAGCAGCATAAGAGGCATCGTGCACAACGATCAGTTGATTTTTCTTTGCAAATTGAACTACTTCCTCAAAGAATTTCGCATTTGCAACAGCTCCTGTTGGGTTGTTTGGATAATTCAAGTAAAGTAGCTTCGCTTTCTTCAAAATCCCCTCACTCAATGAATCTAGTTTTGGCAGAAATGCATTTTCCTCCAATAACGGTAGATGGACAACTTCTCCTCCGTAATACTCTGTGTGGGTACCTAAAATGGGATAACAGGGCGATGGCATAAGTGTAATATCACCAGGATTGATGAAAGCTGTAGGAATCATAGCCAATGCCGACTTTGACCCGATTGAATGGTTAATCTCTGTTTCTGGGTCAAGATTATTCACTCCAAATACATGTTTCATATACTTTGCGGCAGCATGCTTCAATTCAACAATTCCATTATCCGCATACATGCGATTTTCAAGTTTCTTTGCTTCGTCCTCCAATATTTTCACAACTGCTTTATCTGCCATTGCATCAGGCTCACCAACTCCAAGATCGATCAATTCCATCAGAGGATTTGCCAGCAAGACCTCTTTTTTCACCCTCTTTATTCTTTCGAATTTATAGATTTCTTCATTCAAGCCAAATTGTTTTCCACCTAAACGGTCTGCGAACAATTGTTGTATATAATCAGTTGACATATCCATTCCTCCAAAACAGTAAGGCCATCCTGCTCAAGGTGGGCTCATTGAATATCATAGCCGCATCCTTACCTTTTTGAATTGCCCAAACTAACCCTGCATCCGCTCTTCTCCTGCCGATATGGGCGAACCCTTCAAGCAAAGTTAAGGTTTGAACGGCAATTGCATCGGATTTATCGCCTTTTATATTCGCCAGTATAGTAATTCCGCAAACAGCGTGTTCAAACTGAGGATCGTACATACCCTGTTTTTTCTCCATATCTTTTCCATTTGAAACTCTCCTCTGCTGCTTGAATTCAATTTATAATTCTATAATATCGATTTTAAAATGAAATTGATTTAGACTCATTGAATAAACATTTGCACTTTAATGGCAATGACGGAAATTTGCAATAAAAAAACCAAGCAGAAGAGCCTGGCAAGATTATCGGATTTCTGAAGGATTTTTACCTGTGTACTTTTTAAATTGTCTACTAAAAAAATGGAGGTCGCTGTATCCTAGGACACACGCAGTTTCTGTCACTGTCATTCCTGAATAACGCAGTAAATGTTCCGCTCTTTCAATACGTGAACGAATGATATATGATCTAACCGTATGACCAATTATCTCTTTAAACTTTTGAGAAAAATACCTTGGAGAAAGATTAGCTCGGGCTGCTAACCCTCCAATTGAATGCTGTTCACCTGGATGCTGCTGAATATAGTTGGCTATTTCTCGAACAGTTTCCAGCAAGCTATTGCTCGTACAAGTCATTTGCTCTACCTTTTCTTCTGCTTCTCGTAATAGGTTAATCATCAACTGCTTTAGGATAAGCTTTGCTTCTATTTCCATTCCAAATGTTTTCACCAATAACAAGCGAACGTAACGAGTTAACAGTGATTCAAAGCTGGTAGTATTTTCGACTAGCCGATGAGCAATGGGGACCATCTGTGGTGATTCATTTACGTCAAAATGAATATAGGTTACTACTAGGGGGTCCTGGGGATTGTGCGTGGCTGTTGTTACATCTCCATGTTTAAAAAGAAAACAATGCCCTTTTTGTACATCATAAGGCTTATCGTTTAGTACCAATGTCCCTTCTCCGCTCCAAACATAAAATAAATCATAATTAGAGAACGGTTTATCTCGTTTTTTCCATTGCCAGTTCGGCTCACAATGAATAGTGGCAAATACCGGTTTCAATATAAATTGATCTGGATTCAAATCTAACATGCAGCACCCCCTTATTTTTTCAGCAAACTTTTAAATAGGAATTCTAATAATACTCGTCTATCTTATGTCTATGATTAATCTGATGTAACCATATCCAGTAAAACTTGCTAAAATCCCTATTTTTAGTTTCTATTTCTTATTCGGCGTATACCCATAAACCGTTAGTTGTGATATTTCCTATAGCCTTCAATAATTCGGAACAACACTTCAACTAAAGAAGTGCAATTGCATAATGCCATCACTTCTTCATCACTCACAACCTTCTTCGCAGACTCAAAGTGCGAGTCATCAAAAAGAGTTAGATATAAGCGTTTAAACTGAAATACACTTTCCGTTTATTTCATCTCCTTGAATATTATCAACTCAATTTCTTGAACTTGAAGCGATTCTATCTACCCATGTTTCATTTTTAAAATGCAGAGCCTCATAATCCTCAATTAGATATGACGTAATTTTTCCTTTTGTCTTTAGCCATTCATCAAATATTTTCCTACGTTCCTTGGCATTATAATGCGGACAAAATGTACCTTTTAAGAACCCTAATCCTTCAAATTCCCCATATCCTTTTTTATCCATCTCACTAAAACATGTATCAAACCAACACATAGCACCTGCACTTAAACCTGCCAAAATAACACCCTGATTATAGGCCTTTAAAAGTAATCCATTAAAACCTGTTTCCTTCCAAACCTCGAGCATATAGTGCGTGTCCCCCCCACCAACATAGATAATATCCTGTCTCATCAACTTCTCTCTCACATCTCCAGATCGCATTTCATCCATCGATATATGTGTTGGCTTTTGGTCTCGAAATGCATTATAAAACTTCTCAATATAACCTGGTGCATCCTGGCTCGCTGTTGGAATAAAACAAATATGTACTTTCGCTTTTCCACGTACTAACTGCAATAAGTACTTATCAAGTTGGGATTCTGATTCCATCGAAAATCCCCCTCCCGAGATTGCAAAAATTTGACGATCCATGTAACTCCCCCCATTCTCACATTTAAACGTAGCTATTATTCTATACTTTACCTACTTGTTGTAGAATCACAATAAGAAAAATTCAATTCAGAACAATATTAAATTTCATCGTTTTATAGAGGCGATTTATATCTGGATTTGGATTTAAAGATTCTTTCTTCCCTCACTACGACCTACGCGAAATTCATAAGATAATTCACGTAATTACACTGCTGTACAATGCGATTTAAAAATCCCCTTTTCAGATCCATCTTATAACAATCCAATATTTTATTCATATTTTCTAACTTAGTGTATGCAATAGAATAATAATTCCCATAAAACACAATAAAGATCAGACATTCACGTGGATGTCTGATCTTTACAAGAGTAGTCTCTATTTCGAATAGTTTCGTGCAATGAACCTGCAATTTCACCTATTCAAGGATAATCAATTGCTAAAAATCCCCCACTTAAAGATGCCTTCAAGATAGAGTTAAAGAAAAAATGAGATAACATTAAGCCTTATTCCTGTAAACAAATAGAACCCTAGTATTTTTGCATGTCTGTCTATATTTTCGTGATCAGTTTTCTATTCTTCAATATTACCTATAACAGCAAAAACGAATCAATTATCGTTATGAAATCGTCATAATAATATCTAATTCTTTTAAAAAACCTACTTCAATTATTATACTAAATCCTGAAATAAAAGCCACTGAACTACAATGCCGGTATATTTTAAACTTTTCGCTCAAGACATTGATAAACAGCCATCATATCTCGCTTATTCAACTCACGAATACGCTTAAAAATCAGAAGATCTGCTATAGGATCAAGATTTAAGCTGTCAGTAACAACATCACTTACATTGCCAGTTAGCCATGTTTGCACGTCTATGCCCTCGACGATTTCCTTACGCCCTTCATCATTGATACCACTTGCATAACAACTAACACATGGTACCGACAGTTTATAAACGCCATCATGGAGTCCATCCTCCGATATTACTTTCTTCCCTTTACAGAATGGGCATGGATGACTTGCTTTAATCTTATTAATTAGGGTGACAATTTTTTTATAACCTAACGCTTCATAGACATACGTCAGTTTTTTGTATTTTCCATTGGTGAAATACTTATCAATGATGGTTTCTCTCGTTTCAGTGATATTGGCAAAATCACAGATTGTGATGCGATTATTAGTGCTGATTGCTTCGATATTACCACTAATATTGTCCCAGAATGGCAGGGCATTTTGTAAAACGATTTCATAGTGGGCAAAGCTTGCTAGCTCTAGTTCAAGAACTTTTAGCGCGGCTTGTGTTTTCCTAGGTAGTAAAGAGACATCTTCCGTCAAAGTCATATCCCCGCCAACAATAGATTTCAATTTTACCAGTTCCGGTAACGCTCCTACTGTTTTCAATACTTGATCAAGCGGCTGCTTTATAATTTCACGAATATCTGTATCGCCAAATTTGAGCTGTTTATGATGGTTTAACACAGACCCTTCGCAAATTGGACATGTAATTCTCTCTTTAGACGCTTTCATATGCTCTTTAATAATCGATTTCGAAATAAACATATACATCCCAATAATGCTATTAAAGCCTTGCCATGTTCTCTGCGTCTTGGCCGCTTTATCATAAAATGACTTTTCCAAATACCCGTATAAAAAGGTATGCTTTTCTTCTTCTGTCATCTCATTATAACTTTTACTCATATCGTGTCCGAGTTCATTTTTAATCTCACCAAAAATGAATTCCAATCTTGAATATTGATAATGTTTTAATACCTCCATCACATCTGGATGCAATAGACCATCCCAGAATGGAGCGTTTTTGTCTTGAATCACAACATCTATATCAAACTTTTCAATAATCCGGCGGCCAGAGCAACTTGGACAATGATTGTCTTGATTATAGAAATCGAAGCTCTGCGTATTTTTATTAGTCGGATGAGCAGCCACAATATGGTTGATCAATCCACCAATTTCATAGAGAAAACTATATTGACTATACAAGTGCCGTTCCAGATCAATGGCGATAACGGGCGCAATTGTATCGGATTCGTATTCACCATATATCAAACGTGCCATTGATGATAAGCTTTTTAAGATGCCTCCCTTATAGACGTTTTCCGCATTTTTAAAGTAGGCAATCTGATTTTCGTTTAAATACTTAATGCCGTGTTGTTGATTAATAGTTGAAGAAATTTGCAATGGAGTAACACTATCCGCATGGTTTTGTTGTTGATAATAATCATCATGACTGACAACATCCAGATGTTGAACAGGTGCAAGCTGCCTTTCGCCAAAATCGATGATGAAATCAGAGTTTTCTATCATATAAGGATTATGTTCAATCATTATCATTGAGACAGATTCATCCTGCAGAACGATCCTGACACTATCAATGAATTGATTTAAAATATTTTGTGATAAACCTTTTGAAGGCTCGTCAAAAATAAAGAGCGTATGTGGGTTTCTTGAGTTGGCAAACAGCTCAGAAACTAAATGGACACATTGAAATTCACCAGTTGATAAAGACTGTGTTTTTCTTTCCAACGTCAAATAACCCAGTCCAAGTTTGATCAATAAGCTCAAGCGTTTATGAGCGATGTCTTCATTTGGCAGTTCTTCAATAATATCTTCAATCGAGCGCTGAAAAATATCATCAATATCCTCACTATATTTTGTGAGTTTCTTTTTAATATCAAGAAAAGTCGCGACTGTTGACCGACTGGTAATCGATTGGTTTCGATTTTGCCCCACCATTACTAATTTATCTTTTGGATATCGCTTCAGAAAATCTTTGGCTATACATTCATTGACAAGTGTAGATTTACCACATCCAGACTCCCCCGTAAAAGTGACAATTCTATTTTGGGGTAGCTGAATTTCAGCCATTTGGATATTACGACAGTAAAGATCATGAAATTGATAATATTCTTTTGGCATTGCCTGATTTCGTTCCCAAGCAATAGGTTTTGGACGTGGTGATTCTTCAACAATTTTTCCGCCGTATTTCCCACTACCAGGTCCAAAGAACAATTGCTCATCCGTTGTGTTAAGCACCGTGTCTGAATGATCAATGAGCCAAATTTGATTCTTATAGCCTAATTGTTTAATCTGTTCTAAAATTTTCAATAGTGTTTGGTGATCAAGACCCACGGAGATTTCATCAATAATAATAACGGTATTTTCACTTGTTGCCATGAATTCTGCCAAGTAAAGTCGTGTTAATTCTCCACCAGATAATGTACCCATAATGCGATTTAATGATAAGTAACCAATATTCATATTGATAATATTTTTCAGAATATGTTGTTTCGCTTCACTAATATGTAATTCTTCTCTTAGGGAAAGAATCGATTCAATGTTTAAGTTATTGATGTCGGAAATACTATGTGATTGACCCAATAATTCTATCTCATATTGCTCAACGTCTGGATTATAGCGCCTTCCCTCACACTTTTTACATTCGACATTTTTGGTAGTACCTCGTCCTTTACAGGAAGGACACCAACCTAATTCATTGTTAAAGGAAAAAACTTCTGGAGAAATAGTGAATTTTTCAGCAAGCGACTCACGAATCTCTTTAAAAACGCCCGTATGGGTACCAATTGTCGAACGTGGATTAGAAGAAATAGCTGATTTTCCAAGAAAAAGTACTAGCGGCATTTCCTCCATTTTAATGGCACTGAAATTGGTTTCCATAATAGTGGGGAATAAATACTGATATTCAGCCTTTGGCAATAAGGAAACGAGACGCTTCTTGGATTCTTCACCAATTGTTTGACTAAAGGTTGTTTTACCAGAACCAGATAAACCAGCAATTCCTAGTGATTTATCTACTGGTAGTACTGTATCTAATTTGTTAATATTGTTCGCAATTAATTGATTTATTTTCATATTTATATCATCTCCATTCTCTATATTCAGTATTACCATGTTAGTAAAACTTCAAATGAATTTGTTGTGTTTTTTAAAAATCATATAAATGCTTCTTCAATCATCCTGCTACGTTTGCTAAATCACCATTTTCACAAAAAATGTTCGTTAACTCAATCCATTATTCCATTAAAAATGACGCTTTCCGTATTGCGGAAAAGCGCCCGATTGTAGAATATCGTTTAAAGAATACTGGCTGCACTAATACTCCAGATAATTGTTCGTTTATTTTTAATTTCTGATATCCCATAAGGTCAGAAATTAGAAGAGAGCCTTTCTTGCCTCTGAAATACGCTCGATTGTTGAAGAATGGTTTATTTGTATAAAACGATTCCAAGTAATAATTATCAAATTCTATTTGATTGCTAAATTCAATGACCCACTCAAAAGCTTGGTCCTGAAAAGCAGTCATCATAAAGGATGAAGAAGTCATTTTTACAGTTCTGCTAATACTTTTTCGAGCTGGTCCCCGATATTCATCCAAGCATATTTAGCTCCCTCAAGGGCTCCCTCGCGAGTTCTTGTTTCTTCACTAAATCCAGTTTGATCGAGATGTAGATGGATAGTTCCATCTGAACCTTTTTTCAAAGTCCATGTAACAGTAGTGCTTTCTCCGGCACTTACCCAAGTGTAAGATAATATATGAGGCTCGTCCACTTCGAGCACCTTACCATCTACAATTCCATCCCACCATTCGGAAGGCTTTGCCCTAAACTGAAATTCATGTCCCACGACTGGTTTAAAATCATTATCCCATACCCATTTCACAAGAGTATCCGAATTTGTTAAAGCGTTCCACACCTGCTCGATTGAACTTTCAAATTGTAAATCTAATGATACATCTGATTTCATTTTTTCCTCCAATAAAAGATTTATTTTCACGATTCTTTCTGTCTGGAAACCTTTGTAAAAAGAAACCCAATCTTGAAATTCTTTCAACGGAGTGGCATTTAATCGATTCCTCGATTCTCTACCAACCCTTCGAGCAATTACGAGATTAGCTATCTTTAAGGATAGCCAAATGCTTAGAAACAGCTATACGTCCTATTTGAAAATGAACCATTTCCTCATTTAAGGGTACTCTTCAGCACTAGGCAACAGCATCTTAAACATACCTCACTTGACTTACCTTATTTAAAACCACCCCCACCTTTTCATAACTATTTCATCTAATGTCACCGATTATACTTCAAAATAACCTAATAAGACAGCTTTTGTTGTCTTAATAAACGTCAGAAGCAAGCTTTTCACCTTTAAAGTTATTTCCGTTATATGGTTTAATTCATCATATTCACAATGAATAGTAGTTTTTTTCGTAATATCCAGTAAATAGACGGTCCCTAGTCGATATACTTCATCGATAGCTTGATTTATATCAGGCTCTTCTAACACCTTTAACATTTAAACTAGATATGTATAATCAATGCGACGATTATTTGGATCTACTATAGCTGAATTACGGTTACCCTTAAATGGATTTTTCATATTTAGTTAGCTTATTTTAATACAATTTAGCCATTTCATTCAATAACTTGTTCATGGTTCCCTATTTTGAAGATCGTGAAAATCATCACACCTATAATGATCAATAGTCCTACCAATGCCGGAATAAAGTTATCAAAAACATCTACTGTTAATCCAATGAATGCAGGACCGAGAGCCCCGATTAGATAGCCACCGAATTGCATCATCGCAGACCACGATACTGTTTGTTCACTATTTTTCGCCTCTTGAATAGGTAAAAGCAACGCCAAAGGGAACAAACCACCAGCTCCGATACCAAGGAAAACTGTCGCTACCCATGGAGAGAAATGAAGCAGCAAAATCAGAATACCTATTATTTCCGAAATACTACAGCATAGTAACCAAATTTTTCTATTCCCTGTTTTACTAACGAGTAGAGGTATTAAAAAGCTTACGGGAATTTGGATTACTGTAAAAAGAGTCAGAATCAAACCTGATTGAGAATAGCTGAAACCCATTGATTGTACGATTGGAGCTAACCAAGCTGTTAGTGAATAAAAGATAGCCGCCATGCACCCAAAAAGCGACATGAATAATGTCACTCTTTTATTTTTCACAAATATATCCGACATAGGCAAGGTATCTGTCCTCTTTTCCACTTTTGTTAGAAGTGGAATAAGTAGTAGAACTGCAGGAATCCCTAATATACTCCAAAAACTTAATGCGTGTTGCCAAGATTCATTCATCCTTTGGTATAAGGGCACAGATAAACTAGATGCAACCGCCGCACCAATCACCATAGACACAGAGTAAACCCCCATAAAGCCAAGATTATTGGGAAAGTATTTTTTTATAAACCCTGTAATTATTGGTCCAGCAATACCTATCCCAATCCCCGATAACAAGGCTGTCGCAAACAATAGGAAGCTATTAAGAACAAATATGCGAAGGAATGTCGCAACAACAATCAAAGCCATTGCTATAAGCAAAGACTTCTCCATTCCTAAAAGACTATTTAGCTTAATAGCCAAGATTGCAAATAGACCCATACAAAAAACAGGTAGTGCAGTTAACAAACTAGCTGTCACCCCACCCATCCCTAAATCCATTTGGATGATATCAAGTAAAGGCCCAATAGAAGTAATGGACGGCCTTAAGTTCAAAGAAACAAAAAATATAATCATCATGAGATAAACAAAACGCAAATGAAACATCCCCTTCTTCACCATTGCATTTATTGTATATTCTCACTTACAATAGTTCAATACTGTTAATTCTATTCAAATCATAGTTTCAGGCTATGATGAAAGGAGAATAATAAATGGAAATCAGGCAATTACACTATTTTCTAATGTTATGTAATGAACTTCATTTTACTGAAGCTGCATACAAACTAGGTATTTCACAACCAACTCTAAGTCAGCAAATAAAGGTATTGGAAGATGAATTAGGAGTGCCTCTGTTCGATCGACTCGGAAAAAAGACTGTTAAGACCGAAGCAGGTAATCTCCTAGAGCACTACGCTATACATATTGTTCAACAACTAGAAAACGCAAAAAATGCGATAGAAGATCTCACAAATCTGAATACGGGTCAATTACGTGTAGCGGTACTACCTTCCGATCTTGATTATCGATTAACAGCATTACTAATCGATTTTCACAAGGAATTTCCAAATACCAAGGTGCAAGTGATTCCATCGATTTATACGTTAAATAATGTTCTAGAAAATGAAGTTGATATTGGCGTTGGGCTAGCAATCCGACCAGACAGTCGTTTAAATCGCATCCCTTTTCACACTGAAACATATAGCCTTTTTGTTACGAAAGAACATGAATTAGCAGAAAAAGATATTATCTTACCAGCTGACTTGGTAAATATGCCTTTAGTTATGTATCCAAAGGGATTCTCTGGACGTGATTTGATAGATACTTGGTGCGCAAGTCAAGAAATTGCTATCGACACCCTAATGGAAACAGGGTCAGCCACATCCTTATTTCAACTTGTAAAAGCTGGTATTGGAGCTACTATTCAACCTAGTCAACTAATTGACAGTTTCCAGTCACTCGGTATCCGCGCAATTCCAATTAAGGATTCTCCTACCCGGAACTTAGAAATGTTTTATCGTAATGATAAATATTTAAGTCAATCTGCAAAAGCCTTCTTGAACCGAATGGAAACCTTTTTTAGAGTAGCAGTACTGTGAAAGATTAATAGCTAAATTAGTTGATGTAAGCGCATAAAACAAATAAAAGAAAATTGAAACTTATCTCAGTATTCATTCGTATTTCTAGTACAGAATTACAATTTTAATCGCAGAAGAATAGTTGCTCTTAAAAAGGTATGAGGAGGAATATCGATGTATCGTAAACTGATTACTAAACATTTCTCGATGAAACCAATGGGAGGTATTTTGTTTTTACTTTTTTCTTGTTTTTTGATTGTAGGTTGTACTCAAGAAAACCCTGAAGATCCAGGCGATATTGTTATACCATTGGAAGATAAGAACAAAGCTGCAATTAGTGCTGTTCTCGAAAAAGCATTTACAGGTCCTGATGAAGAATACCTGCGTTTAAGCGAAGAGTTATATAAACAACAAATGGTTCCATCGTATGAAGGGTATGTTGGGACAGATGTGGCGCCAGACACGGAAGATATCAATTTATATGTAAAAGAATCCTATTCGTCTTATTTCACAGAACTTGGATTTAATTCCTTTGTAAATACTACACCTGCTCTGGGCTTCCACAGTTACCCAGTAGATTATCAGTTCAGTATCGCTGATATCGAAGTGGTCCAAAGTGATAATCCAATCACACCAAAGGATTATGATTTTACTGCTCAAGTAGAATATATAAACGCGGATGGAAAAACAACACAATTCGTGATAAGTGGGATGGCAATCTGTTCAGAAGAAGGAAAAATCGGAAGGATTACAATCAATGACGGTGGATTGCTGAAGAAAATAAATGAGGATAGTAACTAAATATTGTACAGTTTTGCACTGCCCTACACTAATTAGTGTGGGCGTTTAATTCGTCCATCCGCCCAATCATTAAAATAAGCGCTAGTTATTCATGCCCGTAGACATTTAGGCATAAAAAAGACCGCCAAATTCAATTGTGAAGTAACACGTCTGTTGATTAACTAAAAATAACCAGTAAGCAACTTCCCCCCCAGTCGCACTTGTATAGTTGCACTTTGGATTGAATGACTTCTACTACGATTACCTAGAGAAAAGCCGCCAAAGATGCAATTTTGGCGGCTTTTCTCTATGGTTTTTTCTTATTTATTTTAAAGATGTGTCACTTTCTAATAGGCAACTCAAGCTTAGATGCATAATCTTTACTAAAACTAAGCAAGGAAAGCATTGTACAAACCTCCAAGTGTGCCCGAAATTGCATCTTCGGGCACTTACACTCCTCATAGTAAGTCATCTATTCTTTCCTTCCAAAACAACCACATTTTTCACTTGAACATTGGAGGAATGCGACAGGCAACTATTCATAACCGGATTACTGAAAACAAGTGTGGCTAGAAGTGACGGAGTCACTTCTAGCCACACTTGGACCTATCAGTAAATCTGTCATGAATAGTTAGTCAAAAGCGGTCCGAAAATAGTCCAGTGAAAATGGAGGTAATCAAGTCCTATTCACCAGTATTTCATGCAAATATATGGCTAATCAACAGACGTGGCGATTTAACGTTCTTTTTTATGTTTACATTTTGTTTAGTACCACTCAATTGAACAAGTTGGAAAAATTCCTCTGTGCATTTTCCATCGTACTTCCTTTATTATTCTTCAAGTATTTTTTTATCCCCAATCATAAACGTTAGGATGAACATCATCACGTATAGCAACATAATAATGCTAAACGTATAATGATGGTTCGCCGTCCCGTCGTAAACAACTGCAATCAGAAGCGGCAAGAGTCCCCCTATGATGAAACCTCCTGTTTGCATCATTGCAGTCCAAGAGCTTGCTTCCTCAGCAGTCTCTGTCTCATCAAGTGGCAAGAGAAGTGCTATAGGGAATAAACCTCCAAGCGGAATCCCCATGATGAATGCGCCTATCCACATGAGTGGATGCATACCCGTCCAGAACAGTGCCACTGCCAGCATCCCTGTAATGAGCATTAACAAAAGCCAAAACTTTCTTGCTGGAAAACGCTGCATCAGCAACGGTAGTAGTATGTTTAAAAAGATTTGAACCGTCGTCATGATACTAAGGAGCGTTCCAGCCTGCAGCAATGTCATTCCCGCGGAAATTGCAATTGGCGCGAGCCATGTAATGATTGAAAAGAATGCAGATGACTGCAAACCGAAGAATAGTAAGAATAACCATGCCTTCCGTGTTTTCCACGGGGATCTCATCTTTTTCTGTTTACCCTTCTCGACAACAGAATCGAGTTGCCGTACCTCCATATTCCCTTTCATCGCTAAGAACCATGCAACTACACCGAGAAGTGCCAGCACGGACCATATACTAAGTGCGAACAAGTATGATCCTGTACTATCAAAAAACACGGCGGTCAATCCCGCACTAGCTGCAGAACCGACCCCCATCCCGAACGAATAAACTCCGATAACGGATGCAGCGCGGTCCGGAAAATACTGTTTGATCATTGCAGAAAGAAGTGGCCCTATTACCGCAATTGCGATACCTATAAACAATGCTGTTACGATTAGAATTAAAAAACTGGAAATGAACCCCCGCAATACGGTCATTAATCCAATTACTATAAGCATCGCATAGATTGTATGCTTCAATCCGAATTTCCGATTCAACACTGGAGACATTGTGGCAAAGACGCCCATACAAATGACCGGAACCGCTGTCAAAAGACTCACCTGCGCATTAGTTAACGTCAACTGTTCACGAATCGTTTCGAGCATGGGGCCAATCGACGTGATGGCTGGCCTCATATTAATAGATATTGCAAAAATAGCGAAAATAAGAAGAAATGCATTTTGTTTAGTTACTTTTTTAGGCATATACTCGTTTCCTTCCTTCTGTGGAACAAAATAGCTCTGGACGTTCAATAATGAAGGAAACTCCGACTTCAAAGAAAATTCAGTGCGTGGTGCAACAAATAAAACCAAACAGTTAACACATTCGATCGATAATACAAAATAATCAAACATTAAATTAGGTATTTGGTTTGCATTCTATCATTATACAATAGTATTATATCTTCAGAATAGTGTCACGCGTAACTACTTGAAGTATATATTCATTACAACTAACACTTGTATCACTTCCACTATTCCCAATCCCCTCCCAATATTTAAAGGGAGGAATCCAGTCGTTTTTCATTGTTCAAAACTTCTTTTTTCAAACTTATATGCTGAAACTTTATAATCAATAAATGCACCAATGAATCCAATAGGTATACCGCCTGCAGATGTTGAAAGTAATATAATAAAAAGATCTACCTTCCCCACTTTCTGGTATAAAATGAAGAAGACCAAAACGGTTCCAATCGCTATAAATATTACTGTGAAATAATAAGTTATATGGATATTTTCTTCCTCTCTGGTCGATTTCTCACTCATATCACGCCCTCATTTCTTGGAACAACAATAATATATATTTATTATTTACTTATTGTTATTGTTTCAATCAATTTAGGTGCGATATGCGTATAATTCTTTCGCAGTAATAAGTACGAGGATGCACTGCAACACTTCAAGCGGTATGAGTCTAGATATTTTTCGATTTTGTTTATTGGATACATATATTGCTCATTCATTTTATGGTCAGAGTGTAACTTTTTTAATTGATTTTTCTCCAATATTATTTCACACTAATACTAACTTTGTAGGCGTAAAATAACGCCCACTCGTTGACAGGTGGGCGTTATTTTACGCTTACTTTCTTAGTTTACTGTATCTAAAGTACGTGTTAAAAACACTGCAAAATGTTGACGTGAAACAGGTTGATTTGGCATGAAATTACCGTTTGAACCAGTCGTAATACCATGTGACGCTAAAATCTCAATATATTCATAAAATCCATCTGTTTGTTTTACATCATTAAAAACGATAGGCTCGCCACCTAATTGTAAATTAAATGCGTTTACAATTATTTTGGCAAGCTGTGCTCGTGTTAGATTACTCTCATGATTCATATAATCACCACTGCCATCTATTATGCCTGCTTCATAAAAAGGCTTAATGATTTCATAGTAGCTATCCGTATCATTAATATCTTTAAACTCTTTCATTGGGCGAATTGCTGCTAATTTAAAACCATCAATTCGACTTAACATTGAAAAGACGTGTTTACGTAGAATCGAATTTTGAGGTTTAAATTGAGCATTGTGATAGCCGTTAATAATCCCTTCATTTGCTAATCTTTCAATTTGCGAGCGATAAGGTTGATCTGTGGGAACATCTGTAAATCGTATAGATTCATAACGAATTGAATAAGGGATATCTTTTCTCACCGACGCATCCATCGTCACATCAACTTGGTATTTCCCTTTTGGTAATTCTTGAGTCCAAACATTTGTCCCATTCGGTGAATACGTATATGGTGTTTCTTCGTAAAATTGCATTCTCTCATCCCATTTAAGAAGTCCAATAGTAAGAGGATTTGTTGAAGTTGTAAAAAGAACAAAAGGATTTTCATTCGTATGTTCGACTTGAAAATGATCTGATTTGCCGCCTGCCGAAACAATACCTGACACCGTTTTGTTATTATTTAAAATTGTTGTTCCTGTAATAGATTCGACGGGGGTATTCGGAAGTGAAGAAGACTTCACCATGAACTGATATTCTTTGTTAAATCCTCTATATAAATTTATTGAGATACCAATGTAATATGTTCCAACAGGTAAATAAGTCGAAGAAATAGGAACGTATCCCATATCTAAATCGAGGATCATCATGTTTTCGTTAAATAATTTTGCCCCATAGGTATCTCCATACATTGCAAGAAAACTTTCGTCTAATTGAAGTGTGATTTTTTTCGGCTCCGTTAAAGTAAATTTATAGTAATCATCGTCGGAAGTGTTTCCATTACTTCGACCGTAAATCATTGTATTGAGATGAACTGGAGTTGCATCTTCTAAACGATTATTCGGTTCAGCGTCCGTTTTTACATCACTTACAATTTTGTATGACGCTGATTTTAAATTGTTGAACAAACTTGCGTAATATGTCCCTTTTTTCAATCGAATTTTAAAAATGGTTTTCGATGAATCATTGTCTTTCCAAGTCGTTTGCATGGAAGCAACCAAATTCGCCGCTCCTTTTTCTATATGCATCGATGCCCAACTTGACGATGGATCAGTAAATACAAATTCAAATGTCGATTCCTTAGTTACATCGATTTTATAAAGTCCTGTTTGAGTGACCTTACTACTCTCAGACCAAGGTATTGCTTTCGATAATACGTCTTCTTCATATGATCCGTCAGCAGAGACCGGAATTGAAGAAAATGATAACATTAAAACAAGTAAAAGTATGATTTTTTTCAACATATTCTCTCCTTAATTAGCATTTTTTATTATAACAAATTAAGGGGCTGGAGGGTATAAAGCTTTTTAACGTTTATGTACTTTTTCACTTGAAATATTGAATATCACAAACAAAAATATTATGTTAACGCAAACTCCCCTTTCAGTTAGACAAGGCCATAATTATTGTGTAGAAAAGTGTATCCATATTTCTATAGGTAACGTAAAATAATGCCCATCTGTTAAACGGGTGGACATTATTTTACGCATACTTATGCTTTATTTTCCCTCGGCCCAATAGTACGCTCAATTGAAGATTTAAATCAAAAAATACTGATAGACTTATATGAATATTATTAGTTTAGGTATTGAATTACTTGTGTAAATTATCGGGTGGCGACTTTATAAAAGTGATTCCACTGTATATACATAAACTAGGTTAATTACTGAACGAGAAAACATCTTGAAACATAAAAAATCACTAACAGCTCTCAAATCGAGTTGTTTTTTCGTGATGCACATTATTGGTTTACTTCGTAACTTCGTTCGACCACTCTTCCATCCCTGAAAATAAATGGCTCATCACACTATTACACATTCACACATATCCTGTAAAAACGTGCTAAAAATGCACATTTTAATATTACTAAGGAAGGACTTACTTATGAATTCAAATATCAATTACACTTCACCAACAAAACAATTTACTTTTGATGTAAATGACAGTACGTTAATCAAAAAAAATAATGAGAATTTCATTAATATACTAAGTATCAACCAATTAAACACCCTAGATAATGTGTCATTACTTGATATTTTTCTTAGCAATACTAATGTAATTGAGCCACATTATCACCAAAATGCTGCAGAGTTAGTTTATTGTATTTCTGGAGCCGTTACCGTTTCATTACTGAATCCTTTTACAAAAAAATACAAAATTATCCTATTATGCCTGGACAGGTAGCTAACGTTCCCCAAGGTTGGTGGCATTATGAGGTCGCTACTGCCGATAATACACATATACTGGCTATTTTTAATGCGCCAACACCTGAGGTAATTCTGGGTTCAGATATTTTGAAGTTAACGCCTTCAAATATAATGGCACACACCTATTGCATGGATGAAAAACAATGGAAAAAAGCAATTGCTCCCGTTAAGCCTTCAACATTTATAGGACCCCCAACGGACTGCAATAGAGCAAATGAAAAAGCATCATATAAAGTTCCACATTATATAGATCAATACGCCGACCAAATGTGCCCATATACACATCAAAAATAACAATCGCCTTTAATATTGCCTCATTACATCATTACAACGCTTCAAATTGTAACTAATACAGTTCTATGTTTCTCAGATTTTCTAGTTACTCTATCTGCACTTCATTAAAATCCTCGTCCATTAAAGAATATTCATAGGATCTTAAAACCAATGAAGTGTTGCCTTCCGAGTCAAAGATTTTCCTACTATGTTGTTGCACCTGATGGTATGAAAATTTATGCTTTGTTGTGGCCCATCAAGCATAAAAGCTAGTACATCAGGTGGCACAATATCTCCTGCCTATCGTTTACCTATCAGTAGCTGGATTTAGATGAAGACTTTTTTAACAAGTTAAGACAATACTCTATTGTCAGGTATTCTGTTTGAAGGCTTCCAATCAAACAAATACCCTGAATAGAAAACTAGAAGCTGCACTCTTTTTGCACTTAAAGG
Organism: Sporosarcina sp. ANT_H38; assembly: GCF_008369195.1. Classification (GTDB taxonomy): domain Bacteria; phylum Bacillota; class Bacilli; order Bacillales_A; family Planococcaceae; genus Sporosarcina. The sequence goes on from NZ_VOBC01000001.1 coordinate 1,274,743, forward strand.
ACTGTTTCTAAAATTGTGTTGCCTTTTTTTGAGTTAAATTAGAATTGCCATTTCCTTTTTCAAAATGTACAGTTCTTACCACTCCAATTCCGATGCCATTTCATACATAAAGTAATTGGACAAGTACACAACCCATGCCCTTTGAAATTGACAAGATATCCGTCCTCCATCAACTGCAACCTAACCAGTACATGATGCCCTTGTGGATGTTCTTCAAGATTGCGAACGGGCTTTCTTGGACATTTCAATTGCGGGTTTAAACTTGATCATTCAGAAAATCAATAAAGTAAAGTTTTCTGTGCTCTTCATAACACACACAGGTACATGCCCTTGCTCCTGAATTTTATGGCTTTTCAACGGTCGTACTCATCTTAAACAAGAACAATGCATTTACTTATCACTCTTTCAGATAACTTTCAAAAATTAAGCAATTACGCTCTACAGTTGTCCAATCACTTTCGAACTTAAATTCATATGTTATAAATGTAAGCCAAGCTTAACAAAACCAGAAAGGAGGTCTTGTGAATGGGAAATTTTTCAGATAAAAAGCGGTGTTCATGTGATAAATGTGAGCAGAAAAGAAAGTCCGAGAAAGATGGGGATAACTGTAAAGGATGCATTTGTGAACAATTAAAAAAATTACAAATGGGTACTCAACTTAACCTATATTTGTCGAGTGGTCAGGTATTTGAAAATGTTTATTTTAATACCTTAAACCAAAAGAATTGCTGTGCATTATTTAGTGATCCATCAGAAGCAACTGCTCCAACACTTATCGTAGACTGCGAAAGCATTCAAGCTATTTCAATAGTAACTGCCTAAGGTATAGGGGACCTCTTTCTTTTTGAAAGAGGTCTTTCTCAAATTCATCAGCATTCTATTTTGAACAAATTACATAATTCAATGGAAAGTTCAAGAGACCAACATGGCTTAGGAATAACTATCTCCTACTGGGACTCTTTAGAAGCTATAAAACTACGGAAAGAAAATGTATCACATAAAAAGGTTTAAGAAAAAGGTAAATATGATTGTTACCCTTCCTATACAACCAGAATTTGTAAAGCGGAAAGAGGTTATACAAACAGTAAATAGGGATAGATTTCCTTGTATATACAAGAAGATTTTTTGTTTTACATAATTGCTCTATCCCTCACCTTGTCAGTCCATTCTTCCTTCCAATAAAATAAAATCGGACTCCATGCAGCTTTTAAAGATGAACAGGAAACGGTTCACTTCTATAACGACAAACACTTATTAAATCAGCATTGTAAAATCATTTCCATAAATTCGAAACTACTTCCATTTGTATCCTGCATAAAAGTATTGCCTTCTTCAAATCCCATTTTTCTATATACCTTTATCGCTCTTTGATTGAAAGTTGCTACAGATAATGTGATTTTTTCAGGTGTGTATTTTGATTTCGCAAACTCTAAACCAATTTCCATAAATCCCAAACCATTTCCATTATAGGTTAATTCTGGTCTCAACCCAAGCCCTATATCAATAGTGTTTTTAGTTACTTCATTAAAACTAAAGAAGCCTACAATATCATTGTCTTTAGTAACAACAAAATATGAGTCATCTCGTTTTTGTGGGTCTAAAAATTCAACTAAATCTTCTTTATCTGCTTCCATATTGTAAAAAGAATACTCACCATCATAGTGCCAATTATATGCAATTTCTTCTGCTTGTTCCTGTGACATAATTTCAAACTCATACCCCATAATTATCCCCCTATTAACACTTTTACAATATCATTAACCAATTTAGCCTTTGCAACAAACCGTCATCCATTATTTCAGTAAGAACATTTCACTGTTCAACAACTTTATAAACCATTGTAATAGATTTTCCAGATTCTCCATAGTCTTTAAAAGCCAGTTCATTTAAATATGAATGGCATTACTTTTTTCGAGTCATGCCTCACAACCTTATATTCTCCACGTTTTTACAATATCCTCACTGTCACACTACCAATTTCAAGATACAAAACACGACCATAAGCAGCATATCAATCTACAACAGCTGCATGCCCACCCACTTCCCGCCCACAAAATGTCTTGCATATTGTTGCTACAGGTGAATATGTGGATCATTATGATGCAAAATGATCCAGGATTGAGGAATACATGTCGTAAATAAAATTAAAATGGTATACTATATTAAGAATATATAAAATATTAATTAGAAAGTAGGAGCGTTAAAAATGATTACTGAGGCTGAGCAAGTATCTATAGCATTAAAATCCATCGCACGAAACCAAGATATCAAAGAATATATCCAAAATTCAAAGGAATTATCTCCCCTCTTTACAAAAGCCGCAAAACGATTTGTCTCAGGCCAGGTGTTTCTAAAAATCACTCTTTGTCGATAGCAACACATGATGAAAACCTTATCACAGCTCTTAAAGAAAAAGGACTACTCTCCAATCCATATTCTGAAGTTGAGATGCTTGATGGCGTTCGTCCAGATTTACTTAAATCATTGAGAGATGAGAACATACAGACAAAGGTATACGTCACATATGGAACTGAATTGTACTTGTATCTTGTGCATCGAATTGCAGAGTACCCACCAAATCTTTATACATTTGTGTCTGATTTGATTGAATCAACAAGTCTAAGAAATTCCCTTTATGAATAAAGAAGAGCATATTTGTCCATTAGGATAGATTCCCTTTCCTATAAACTACGACTTGCCCATGAGTTTCCAACCTACTTGGTCGACCTAACATAGCTTTACCAAAAATCATCCTTCTTGTCACCAGTCAAGTAGCAAACCTATCTATGGAAGAACTTTAACTTTTCCAGGATTAAAAAAACACCCTATCCTGTTTCCCGATTCGGCGTCTGGTCCTACGAATAAAGTTAAAGAATTGATAAAGCTATATGTTGTATTAGATGAAGAAATGTTGTTGGAAAACAATGAAGTGGAATATGGCTGATGGATTTGAAGTCTTCGAGAATTGATACTAAAAAGCTAAAGGTTGTTTAACTATGGAACTGAGGTAAGTACATACAGGGACTGACTTTTGGGAAGAACTTGTTTATAAAGTTCTCCCACTTCAACTACTAGTCCCCCAATAGAGATCGACATGCACAAAACCTGTTGAAGCTACGATATCAAGATCATGTTGCAGGATGATAAGTTCATCAGGTAATTAGTTCACTATCAAACAATTAGTAGTTTGAAATCTGCCTCTATTTCTAAGTCGATAAGTCAACGTAGTACCTTCTTTTTTAAGAGTCGAGAACGAATTTTCTGCTCCCATTCAAACACCCCACAAAGTATCCAACTAAAACAAAATTCATTGTACTTTTCCTATCCTTCTGTTCAAAATACTATTTTTTATCTACACACACTATAAGAACTCTTAATTATCTTTCTTCAACCAAACTGTCCCGTTAGCGAAATTGTTTATTGTACAAATTCAATAGTTTTAGCTGTTCTTTCAGCAGTAGTTTTCCCCATAATTTGCTCAACGAGATATAGTGCCATGTTAATTCCTGAAGAAACTCCACCAGAAGTTATAAGGTTACTATCGTGCACAACTTTGCTGTCTGATACTACTCGAATATCAGGGTATTTTTCTTGTAATACTTTCAATGCTAAATGATGAGTCGTTGCCTTCTTTCCATCTAACAAACCAGTTTCACCTAATATATATGCTCCCGTACAGACTGAACATATATATTCAATACTAGTATGTTTAATAATCCAATCTCTTATCTTTTGGTTTTTAACCACAGATTGTACCGCTCTTAAAGGTCCACCTGGAATTATTAGAATATCTAATTCAGGACTATTATCAATGCTAAAGTCAGGTTCTACTTTTATCCCTGAATGAGTTTTTATTTGCATTCCTGTGTCTGTAATAGTTAATACTTCAAACGGTCTCGTAGGTAACAAATTCTTTTTGTAAAGGGTAAATGCTTGCTCAGCTTTATTATTGGCGGTTAATGACAACACTTCAGCCGGACCAGCAAAGTCTAAAACATCTACAAAATCATAAAGTAAAATCCCCACTTTTCTCTTTCTCATTAGTATATCTCCTCTTTAAAAAACCTTACTTGAGCAAACCTTAAATACCATTTCGAGAAACCTATTGTTAAATCACTACTTTCGCTAAACTGCCAGATAATTGAATAAGAATAGAGTATTGTTCTTTATTCGTCCATATCATACAAATACCTCTTTTTATTCAAAAAATAAAAAGACCGTCAATAGACGATCTCCTGTTGTTCCCTTATGCCCTTTTAGTTGTATTCTCAAGGGGACAAATGTTTGTAATCTACTATTTCAATTTTGAACCCATGATTACATTTCAACTTATTAATCTTATCACTGTCACAGGATGGGGATATCCTTACCTTAACGAGGTCTTCTTTATAATCAGCAGGATTTTTAGAAGGTATTTCAATTCTTACAGAAACATCATAGGAATGATCGTCATTGTAAGTTATACCAACAATCCTTTTCCATTCCCAGCCAAAAAGAGTATCCCGCCCATACTCTTTTATCACTCTTTTATCAATAGTTGGGAATACGATATCTGAAATAATATCCTCTGTTGTGACATACATTTCTTCTACATTTAAATCCGTTTCTGAATTAACAACTTGCGTAAGAGTAAATACTAAAAATAAAAATCCTGATCCCAATAAAATCGAGTATTTCTTAACCATCAAGAATCACCTCAAATTTGTGTTTACTCATTATTCTTTCCGCATTGTTAGGTATTATTCAAATGCTCGGTTAGTTGAACGGTAATTAGAATTTCGCGAATTTACTTAAATAAAAAAAGCGACCTACTTAAATGTAATCTGTGGACGCATCGCTATTGTTTCAGTCGATCAGCAAGCAAATAAAAAAGCACCCTTTACAAGATGCTTTCAATCGATGTAAATTATTATTTTCTCAACTAAGAAAGAAATTCAGTCAGTTTAAATACTTTGCAAGGACACTATCTACAATAGATGTTTTAATCAGCATCAGTACAATACCATTACCCTTTAGCAGTATAGTACTATCTGTTTCACGGTCAATTTCAAATTGCATTCCATTAAATAGTTTTTTTGAAGTATACTCAAATACTTCGTGACGTTGCCACTTATAGAATACCATTAAAGATGTTGCAGAAACATAACCGTATTCATCAATAGTGTACTGCAATAGTTCAACTTCCAATTCATTAATGTCCATATCTATTAAACCCTTTCCAGTTCAGAAGATGTACGGTAATCTTATGTATAACTGACGCAATCATTATACAATTAGTAATAATGTAACAAGTAAACGCTTGTAAATCCAGCTGAAAATTATGGGATTAAATATTAAACAGATCTGCAAGAGCGACATATATCAGGTTTTTATGTTTAAATAAAAAGGCGACCGCTCATATTAAATGAGTAGACACCTTTTCGTTACTGATTTAATGGTTCTATAAAGAAAGTCTTCATCCAGAAGATAAGGTCGTTTTAATAGCTCAAGGGTTGATGAATTCTTCCTTTTTTGGAGGATTTGCTTTTCTTGCCAACTTTCCTCCATCATAATACTTCCCATATTCTCTCAATAGATTTGTAGCTTCTGCCGTGGTTGGTATTTTGCCGTTTGCAGAAAATGTTAGGTAATACGTTTTTGTGTTTTTTCTGTGGATTACCCATGCGAAGAATTTCATAGCAAATCCATGAGAGCTTTTGTTTAGGAATTTGTGCATCGTTTTCCCATCCCAAACAGTCATGGTTTGCCCATATCCTCTACCTTGTATCAGTTCTCCATCTAATTCTGCATAAATGAGTCCTAATGATTTCTTCAATTGATTCATGATCATTAAGTTTAACACTTGATTCACAAATAGCTGAAATAAGTTTAGTCCTTCCCCTCTCGTAAGGGATATAAATGTTGTTTCTGGGATTTGCTCTGGCATCTTTCCTAACACGAATTGGCCGTTACTTCCGCTCCCCCTCTTTGCAGTCCACTTTTCACCTTGCATGCAATCCCCCATTTACTAATGTCCTATATCATTAGTATTCACTTCATGTATGACGCATTACTTTTTTATGGAGTTACGAAGTATACATAATGGTCCTACTATTTATAATCCCCCCACCTTAGCAGGTATTAAATTCAATTGTTTTTTTACCAACCTGGAGTATCTTGGTTTTCAGGATAGGATTGAGGCCTATCACCTCTCACTGTTTAAGACATACACACGCATCAATTATGATAAGCAAAGGTATACCGCTAAATACTATAGCGGACCTTTTAGGGAATACTCCTGAGATGATTTTAAGAGTGTGCAGCAATTCATTCAATGAATTTGACATAGATTCAGTAAAGGCTTCTACGACGAAGTAAATTAATGAGTTTTTGGGACATACTGGGCGACATTCAATTTGACACCCTCTGAAGCCCTAGAGTACAAGCCTTCTTGCTAATAGGTTTTATATTGTGCTATAAAAATTCCATAACGCATTATATCTCACTACCCTACTGGAATCATTGACACTTCAACCTTTTGATTAGTTTTTGTTTAATGTGATAACGCAAGATAATGCAATATCAAGCAGGTTGTTGGGGCTATATTGGGGCTACTAAAAAAAATTATGGCGGCGTAATGGACAGGAATAGGTTAGTGTTACTGAGTTACTCATTTATATATACAAAAAAAAGATGACACCCACATGATTGTGAGTAGTCGTCTTTTCGAATTATTTACTTTTAATCATATTATTAATAGCTACTAACATATCTGTTTTTTGCTTAAGAAATCCGATATCTCCTCAACAGCTTGTAGTGATTTGTTATTACAGGTTATTCAACTGAATTTCCTATTAATAAACAAAAAAAGCGATCCATATTCAAGCTGCTTGCTGAAGATAAATTAATTTATACTTATTGAATTAAATCAAGAATCCATTATTCAAAAATTTCTTGTTAAGTCATCATGATTTTCTATTGAATTTTTCTTATTTTCATGAATGTATACTTTCGGGTTTTCGAATGCATCTATTGCAGTCTCGTTTGGATTAAATAAGACAAGATTGCTTCCGTGAAAACGACTTGATGAGTATATAATCCCGCTGAATCCTGCTTGTCTTGCGCAATCAGCTATGAATGTTGTTAAGAAGTATTGTGGTCTCCATTTATTAGATCTATCGATAACCTTCTCAAAAATATTACGTGAAGCTAATAGTGCCTGGATCACTTCATTATCATGTCCAAAATTATCCCAATCATGTCTTAAATCCAATATTCCTGTTAACTCAGAATTCTGAGTGTACTTTTGAATCCAAACTAGTGAAGGAACATCTGGATTATCAAGAGTTTCAAACATTGCGAGTTCATCAGTTTCCGCTAGATATAATACGCTCTGTCCTTGATGATGAAATCTACCGCCCGAAGATAAACCCACTCCTGGAGCCGTCATATCGGATTGACCAAACACCCCGGAATGAGAAACTAACCTAGCTCTTGACCAACTAGTACGATTAACTTTAATAGATTTATCAGCGCTATTTTTAATCTCCTTATGTATCTTCCTTCCCATCGGATGGGCTAACCCAAGAGAAGGATATTTTTCTATATGGGAACGAAAGTCATTCAGTTTTTTAGCAAAACGAGAAATTATAGATTGATGTTTTCTTTCTTCTAAAAATGATAACTCCTCTGTTCCTGCAACATCGTATCTTTCAAATCCAGAATTACCACAGTAAGGACAATTTAAGTGTACAGCAATATCTTCGCGGTATTTTTCTGGACATTTAACATCATCGAGAATTTCATCAATTGTAGTTTAATTCCCTATTATCCAAATATAACTACCACCGTCATATGGTTGACATGTAATACAATATTTTAATTTTTGCTGCGCTTTTACTTTAAATTTTTCTGCTGTCTTATTGAGTACTGGTAAAAGATCTTCATACTCCATGTGACTTCTCCTTTTATCCATTTTATAAGGATAAGTAATATCTTTCATTTGTTTTCAATTCCCCAAAGAGTATCACTTCTTTTTTAAACACTCTGACCTGTTTTAGAACTATAAATAAATGCCACTCTTACATTAACTTTCTCTTTTTTTAATAATACATCATTTCAGAATCACTAGTAGTTAATTTTTCTATTTACCATAAAAGCCAATTCTCAATAGTAGGCTTACTACTCATATATCGTGGACGATCATCACGTTCAACTAACCAATTATAGAAAGGCACTGGACGTACATTTGATGCATTGTCCTCCACAGTGGATGTACTAACCTTTGTATTACTCTGACGCTCTACAACCTTGCTCTGAGCTCCTTTATACACTGCTCGTAATGTTGTCGATATCGTTAACACACCCTCATTAACATCACGAATTATATTAAGCAAAACATCTTTAGCACGTACAAAATCACGAGCGTCATTTATTTCAGATGCTAATACAACTTTGTGCAGCTCGTCCTTCAATTCATCTTTCATTGGTAACGAGTGCATGAAATCAAACAGCGTTACTTGCCATTCGTTCATATGCTCTTTTTTCTTTTCAGCTTGCAAAGCTAATTCGTCCCCGACGCTTATAATATTATTTGCTTGTATAGATTTTAAAAGATTAAAAGATTTAATGCTTAGGTCATTTTCAATCGGCTCTGAAACCTCGTCGTAACTAGCTTCTTCGACTGCCTCTCGCTGTATCGGAGTCGCTGTGTCAGCAAAAGGTAATATTTTATAAACGTTAGCTCCCATTATGCCATTTAATTTTGTTTGGTTTACTTTTTCGATGATGCCAACTGCAGCTAACTTTTTAATTGCCCGCATAAATGTACTACGTGAAATTCCAACAGCTTTACAAACCGTTTCAGCTTTAAGGTGTGAAGCTCCTGGGTACATCAATGAACGACCAGCAATGGCGAAAACGATAGCACGTTCATTAGCTGTTAAATCTAATCTGTATTTATCAATATGTTGTTTTACGTTTGAATCCATTTCTGCTACAGATTTGAATGTTGCGTACACTGCTAAATATTCAAATGCCATCATTTTCACCCCACGTTCGTAATCGATTCACATTCATTACATTTCAAATGTAAATTTCGTATCTAAATTACATATTAAATAAACATAACGCGGATGTCAATTGCGAATTGCGTATTTGAGATAAATAATATATAATCTAATTACACAAGATACATATGAAGGAGTGAATACTTTGGCGAAAGAGGTAAAATTACGATTGCGTGTTTTGCTTGCAGAAAAAGAATGGGAACAGAAAGACTTAGTTGAAAGAACTAATTTGACGAATCGAGCTGTGAGCGATCTATATAACGACAAAACAAAAAGCTATACAAAGGCTACGTTAAACGAGCTTGTACAAGCTTTTGATGTCACTGATATGAATGAACTGTTTAAAATCGTAGAAACTAAAGATGATGTTGAAGACAGATGACTAACTATAGTTGTCTGTTTTTCTTTTACCCATATATAGCCAATTATTTCTAAATAACGTACTATTGAACTATCAGATTATTTAGGAGTGGTTATAATGGCAGAAAAAACTGCATTAACACCGAAGCAAAGGAAGGGGTGTCTAATAGGGTGTTTAACACCAATCATTATTATTGGAATTATACTCATCATCGCGGCTATGGTTGATGCTGGTACTAAGAACGAAAAGAAAGATGCAGTTAAAAAAGTAAGCGATACGTCTCTATCTGCAAATGAACGGATTAGCGCTGCTGTAGTAGCGACTATTGGAGAAAAGTTGAATGATTTGCCGACAGTTGCATCTGTTGAGTTTAAAAATAATAACGCACAGATCACAATTAATTCAGATGCAAATGGTGGTTCAAAAACAACGCTCATAAATAATTCGAAGGAAATACTTAAGAACTTATCAAAGATAAGTGAAGTGAAATCAGTTTCGTTGACTTGGTTGGCTAATACCACAGATCAATACGGAAATAAAAGTATGGGTACTATTATGATGGTGGTTATACCAGATGAAAGTTTCAGCAAGATGAATTGGGATAACTATCAAAATATCAATTTAGAAAATGCTGCTATGGTAGCTCCCCATGCTGATTTAAAATAAAATTAAGCCCTCCACAACAAAAATTGTGGAAGAAGAATGAAGCGTGATAATTTTAGCGAGAATGAACTTACGGAAATTGCGGAAGTGTTGGAAGTGAAATACAAAGCGAGTTTCATAAGTGAGGATGGTACGAAGTTATAAAAACAGTTGACTAACCACAGTTCTCTTCTATAACTGGACAAACAAAAACAACGACCTTTCCCTAATCGGATTGGTCGTTATTTTTCAATCCATACTATCTACTCTAATGACATCCGCAACAGGAATTCTGTCCTCTCCGAACGGGCCTTCCACAGATATTAAGCCTAACCTGTGATCAAGTACAGATATTTTTCCAGTGTACATTATCGTCTTTCCTTTTTTCCATATGGTTATCTTTGCATCACATTGACGTTTGAAAGCTAATTCAATTTCCATTTGAATTGATTCTAACTCCCATTCATCAAACAGTGGACGCTCAATATAATCGTCCTCATCCTTCCACGATTTTAACTCCGTGATGTGCTCTGGCAGCATCATAGCAGTCCATTTGATGTTTCCGCGATCTCTTATCATGTTAATCCTCCCATTACTTGTGACCGCCGACTAATTTTGAGCGCCCAATTGCCGTACCATCTTCAGTGAGCGACACAGCCCGAAGTAAAGCAGTGGATCCGTATTTATCACGAATGCCATCCATTACCATGCCTAATTTTCGATTCCTTAACTTGTGTTCGTCGAAAAAACTTAGCTGCATGGATGTTTCATCTTCAAGATTAGTTATGGATATATTGATTTTTCGTACTGGGCGACCATCATGAAATTTGTCTAATAAAGCTTCACAAGTTCGGTAAATTTTCATTGTGTCATTTGTAGCTTCTTCTATTGATGTAGAGCGACTGAATCCGCCACCAAATGAATGCTTACTATAACCAATCCCGAGATGTATAGTCCTTCCCTCTTTCCTATCCTCACGTGCTCGACGAGTAACGTCCTCACACATCTCTAATATGACAACTAAGACGGATTCGCGAGTTACATAATCCCTGTATAAGGTTTGCCCTTTGCCGTAACTCATCGCCTGGCCTTCTAAAAGTGGAGCGCCTAACTCCGACAAATCAATTCCCCAGGCATGGTGATAATACTGATTCCCCATTACACCGAACTTCTTTTCAAGATTTTTCAAATCGGCATTCGCTAGATCCCCAACCGAATATATACCGATGTCGTTCAAAGACTTCTCTGTCCGACTGCCAATCCCCCACATTTCACTTAATGGTGATATAGGCCATAGTTTCGTCCGCACGTCTTCATAGGTCCATTTTGCAAAACCTGTTTTCTTCGCTTCCAAATCGAGTGCTAATTTTGCCATTAACATATTGGGACCCATACCAGCTGTGGACGGCAAATTTAATGTTTCTAGTATTTCCACTTGTATTTTCTTAACGGTTTGCCCTGGATCGCCCCATAGTTTTTCTGTGCCCGTAAGGTCGATAAATGCTTCATCCACTGAGTAGACATGTATAGCTTCTGCAGGAACGTAATTATGGAGTATGCGAGTGATAGCCATCGACATTTCTAAAAAGTACGCCATTTTCGGTTCGAATATTCGAATCTCAGGATGGTTCGGGATTTCAAATAATCGATTACCTGTCTTAATTCGAAACCTCTTTTTCATGGGTGGACTGGCAGCCAATACTACTGACCCTTTTTGATTAAAACTACCCACGACGGCAATAGGAACCGTCCGGACATCTAGGTTGTGCAACGAAGCCATACAGCTCGCATAGAAACTCATCATATCGATACAGGCGATTTGTCTGTCGGGAAATTTGCTGTAGTCCATCATACGACTATTCGCAGTGTTCGAGGTAAAGTATTAACGAAATCAATGTACCCGTCCTTTTTCATCTTTTTCAAATGAGTGTGTATCGCGGATGATGATTTAAGACCTACACCAGTTGCTACTTCTCTGAAGGAAGGCGAATACTCATTGATTTAAATATATAACTTTTAATGTAGTCAAAAATTTTCTGTTGTCGATCGCTCATTTACTAACAACCCCTTTGGTATGTTGATTTCCTGACTTCGCAAAATAGATATTCATCAATTCCTCAGTTCGATTACGCAGCCGCACATTCAAGTAGCGCCTTTTGTCCTCATAGCTATTATGGATAAGTAGATACTCAGTAAATGTACTGTCTTTACCCTGTTTGATTAACTTCATATTATGGCGTCTTGCATAGTTATTTGTTTCTTTCAAATCCGACTTAACGGCATTCAATGCTCTTTCCACAATATTGATATATGGTCCCTTCAATTTGAATGGGCTGATTTCAATCGTTTCCCTGTCTCTCTCGAGAATCTGAATGATCATCGGCAAGTAAATCATATTCTCGAAATACGGTAATGCTTCTCCTGGGATTAACGACATTAGATTACCCTGCTTTCTTTATGCACGATAGGAACGAGTGCTAAAACGTTATCAATTGTAAAAGTACGTTTGGATTTACGTAGAAAACAATAGGCACGGAACGATATCTCGCCAACCTGTAATACATTGATTCTTCGTTTGCTTATTGAACCATCTTTCGCGAGATACATCATATCTAGACCTTGATTGTATTCAGCTGACTTAACTAATTGATTACGCACACTCGTTCCCCCTTTTTTCAATATTATATCGAACGATTGTTCTTATTGCAACTGGATAACGGAAATTATTAAACATTACCAATTAACCCTTGAAACGGTACATGTTAGATATTTGGGCAAATAAAAAAGACCGTCAATAGACGATCTACAGTTCCTAACACATCTGTATTTGGAGGTTCATAGCCCATCTGACGTGCCATAGCCATAACCTGCCCCTTGTGATGGAATTCATGAGTGATCGTATGCATTAGCAATTTACTTGGTGTCATTGAAATCGGCTCTCCTCCTTCTCTCCACGGAATCTGCCTTTGGATTGGTTCATCCATTTGGTGTTTCAGCACTTTAAATACTTCATTTACATAAGAATCAACTTGTTCAAAGCGTACTTTTATTTCGTCCAATCCAAGTTCCAACAGGTCTTCCTTTGAAGTGAGTGGTTTCTTCGTTTTTAATAAAACAAATGAACCAAGCCAAGCATTATAACAGTCCGCTATATGGACCAGTGTGTCTCTAACACTTTGAAAACCAAATCCATTTTGACGAGTAAAATCATCTGGATCCAGTTCACTACAAAAATCAAGTAGTACTCCCCGAGTCTGTCTGACCCATTCATATTCATTTTGATACACTATATCCACCCCTTATAGATGTCACACTTAATGTGATCAACACCTTTATATTATTTATTTTGAATCAGATTCCTTCTTCAACTAACCTGCCCCGTAAGTTCAATAAGAAAAAACTACACTTACAGGCAGCCACTTGTTCAACTAAAGCACCCGTTAGTTGAATAAGTAATTCTTTAGTCAGAGGTAATGATTACATTTTCTGCAACTAGCTTCTGGTCTATAGATTTTGGGTTCTCAACTAAATCAAAAGATACTTTTTGTCCTTGTTTAAGGTATCGGAATTCATCTGGAAACCTTTCTATATCTGGTAAAATTGAAATGAAATGCACAAAGACATGATTTCCATCTTCCCCATCAAGCATTATACGGCCATAACCTTTCTCTTCTTTAAACCACTTTACAATTCCTTCTCGTTTCAAATTAATTCGCCCACCTTCTATACTTTTGTTCAACTAAAGCACTCGTTAGTTGCATAAGACAACCTTTCGTTCGAGATTTTGAGTAACATATTTAATATTTTCTTTTAATCACCAAAAGCAAATATTATTTCTACTTCGCAAACTAATTTCCCATCAACAGTAGCTATACCTTTGCCTTTCCCAATAGGACCTTTTAATCGAGTGATTTCAACTTCAAGACGGAGTTGGTCTCCGGGTTTTACTTGCTGTTTAAAACGACAATTATCTATACCTGCTAATAGCCCTAATCGTCCTTGGTTTCCTTCTTTAGTTAACATCACAACTGCACTTACTTGAGCTAATGCTCCACAATTAATACACCTGGCATAACTGGGTAATTGGGAAAGTGCCCGTTAAAAAAATCCTCATTTGCAGTCACATTTTTAATACCAATTGCTCTTTTTCCTTCTTCTAATTCCAAAATCTTATCCACTAAAAGAAATGGATAACGATGTCTAATTATTCCCTTAATTCTTTGAGTATCTAAAATCATTATTGCCCCCCATAAAAATTCCATTAAAATCCTATTCACTAATTTTATCATCTGGTTTTAATAGTTGATACTAAAAAAACCTTCTTCAACTAACCTGCCCCGTTAGTTAAAGAAGAACAATGCTCTGTTCTTTATTCGTCTAAATTCATACGAACACCTCTTTACCTCGACAAATAAAAAAGGCGACTACTCAAATTAAGAGTAGTCGCCTTTGGCTTTCAATAATTTGGCCAAAAAAAAGACCGTCTATAGACGATCTCCTGTTGTTCAACTAATTCCCTTAATTATTTGAGGTCTTAAATTTGAATATGTATCTGCTGATAAGCTTTATTATTAGAATAACAACGAACAACAAAGCCAAAGCGCTAAAGAGAATTCCTACCCCAGTCCAACCCCCTTTTTCAAAAACACTTGCAACACTTTTAAAATCAAAAATAAGTTTAATTCCTAATGCTATTACAAAAAAGTAATGGTATAAATTGCTGTTTCTTTTAAGAGTTTCAAGAATATTCATCCCCTTATTAAAAAATAGTTTTCCTGTCGCCGATTTCACAGCACAATTAAATAGAATCCTGCTCAGTATTCTATTATACTCCTCTATTAATACTAACTCCTCATATATTCGACAAACAAAAAAAGGCAACCGCTCAAATAAGAGTAGTCGCCTTTTCCTAGGCGTATTAGATGCCCTTCATGCCTTTATTATATCATAAGCCTTACTTATTTACCGCAACAGTATATTTAACCGCTAACCCCAATACATCCGCATCTGTGAGCGTGTTATTTCCTAGTTTGTCTGCCCATGATACATGAGCTCCTGCTTTATTAGCTGCAGCTACGATGATTTGACGATGTGCTTCGCTTGCTAAAGACGTTTCCGTTTCCAATTTCAAAGCTGGACTTGAAAATTTCAATTCCTCATCCTCCTTTTTTGTGTTATTAACTACCGTTGCCACCCTACTTCTATATAGCGTGAATGATCCGACATCGAATTTCGGGCGACTCCTACAATTTTATTGTTTAACGATAAATATTCATTGATTATTAATGAATATTTATTGACAAATAACTATTTGCAGATTATGATGTTGTTAGTTAGCTAGTTAAAAGGAGGTATTTTTATGAAACATAAACAATTATCAGTATGGTTAAAAATGATAATTGTTTTTTGCGGAATTTTTGGCTTGTTGTTCTGTATTTATATTGGTCCTAAAACCGGGAGTGCATTCTTAGAGGATTCAGAAAGTCTGAAGGCGTTATATAATCCATTAATTATAATCATATGGATTACTGGGATTCCATTTTTCACTGCTTTAGTTTTAGGGTGGCAGATATGTTCTGATATTGGCGCTGATCAAGCCTTCACCGTAAAAAATGCGGATAGATTGAAGAGAATAAGTGCTTTATCAATGATTGAGTGTATTTTGTATGTTATTGCATTCTTCTATCCTTTCGCAGTCGGAAGTGACCATACTATTGTTTTAGTTGTTGTTTTACTGGTTCTACTTTTCGCAGTCGTTATTTCAGTATTTACTTCCATGCTTTCTTACTTATTTAGAAAAGCTAGTGAGATAAAGCAGGATAACGATCTAACAATTTGAGGTGTTCAATTATGACTATCATAGTAAACCTTGATGTGATGCTCGCAAAAAGAAAAATGAGTGTTACAGAATTATCTAAGAAACTAGAAATTACAATGGCAAACGTCTCGATATTAAAAAATGGAAAAGCAAAAGCAGTTAAATTTTCGACTCTAGAAAAAATATGTGAAGTTTTAGACTGTCAACCAGGTGACATTCTAGAATATAAAAAAATCGAATCCTGATTATCTGAATAAAGGAGAATGTATAATGAAAAATAAATACTTTTTAGCTTCTATTCCAATGTTTTTAGGGGTTGCCTGTCTAATTATCTATAGCATTATCGGTACAAAATTTGCACCAGATGGCACGTTGATAGAACCTTTCTTCTTGATTCCAATAAGTTATCTATTATTTTTTAGTGGCATTATCTCATTATTGTTTGTAGCTATTATTTCTATGATCAAAAAAAGCAAAAACATTTGATTAATTAGTTAGGACTACTCAAAACCAAACAAAAAAGCGGCCACCCACAATATAATCTGTGGAGGACCGCTTTTTTACTTTAGTCTTATTTATTTCTTACGCTGATCAACAATAACTTTAAGCGCAAGCGCATCATCCAATGATAATTTGTCTGCCTTGAAGTCTGTCAGCCATTTGTCAGCGATTGTACCGTCTTTAATGGCGTTAGATAAAAACTGCTCATAAGCCGCTTTTAGTGTTGTCGAACTTGGTTTGAACATTCGTATTCCCTCCTCTTTTGGTGGTGTGGGGTTATTAAGTTCGGCCAACCGTTTAGTGACCCTATTTTTAACTGATTGAGTACGTCCTTCGTCAATGATCCTATGCGGACAGTGCTTTCCACTCCAATCACGATGCCATTTCACACGATCGATTCCCCAGCCATATTGATTGAGTATATGAGCCACATATTCAACAGTATTTTCTTCTGCAGATACATATTTAGGACCTCCTGATTTCGAATAACAGATTTCGATTCCGATGGATGCCCGATTACCTTTACCCAGACCATCCCCCGCATGAAAAGCGTTACGTGTAAAAGGGATTGCTTGTACAGCTTTTTGTCATCGATAGCTACATGGTAACTTACCGGATTTGTATTACGGGTCATATAAGCAATCTCATTAGCTGCTGTAGCATCATTGTAAGAATTGTGGATGGTGATATATTCCGGAATCATGGGATATGGTGCTTTGAGTGGATAGAGAGTTGCCGGAATAAAGCTGTTGATTATTGTGTATGCCATTATTTCTCACCTTCGTTAGACTTTTCAATTTGAATATCAATCAACTCATCCACTTTTGCACTAATGCGATTGTCGATTTTAGCGACATTTAATTGATGGTCCACCTTCGAACCAATCAGCTCCTCGCGTATTTCCTCTGAAAATGATTGATTGCTTGATTCGATGACCTTTAATTTCTGAGCCAACCAATCAGGCACTAATACACCTAGTTCTGCCATGTTTTCCGTGATAGATAAAGCTTCATTGGCTATATAAAAAATAACGGCCGCATATGTTATCGCCACGCCCATGCCAAGTATTTGGTCAACAATGTTAGCCATGATGATCACAACGAGAACTAACATCTTTCTCGCATATCCAAACAAACTTTTACGACTCCATAGATTTCCGTTTTTTGCAGCCTTGAAGATACCTGTAATAATATCGAGTAGCATAAGCAATAACAGTAAATGTAGAAACTTAACGCCCCCGAATAAATACATGTGTACGATATCTAGTTGTTCCAAATTAAACCCTCCCATTATTTTTCACTCCTTATTTTTTGGTAAACAAAAAGAACGCCCTGGTGTGGACGTTCAATCGTAGCAATTATTCAATACCCAACCTTTGCTTAACTGTTTGGATTGCATAATCCTTTAGTAAGCCAAAAGGTATGCTACCTAATTCTAACCCTTTTTCTTTAATTCCTTCTTTTGTTTTATTCCACATAGTATCATCTGATATCGCATCCAAATAATCATTTCCTGACCAAGTTAATTTCGGAACTCCGTATAGTACGATACGTTCAAATGTATTTGCTTCACGATAGGTAATCAGACCAGCATCCTTCATGATTTCTAAATGATAGAAATGTTCAAGGTCTTCTTCATTCCTAAAGAATGATTGCTTTCCTGTTCCTTTAGATAAATCAATTAATATCTGTCTCACTTTTTCCATGTCACGCTTCATTATTTTCCATCCCCTCTCATCTCACCATTCGACATAAAAGGAAGGAATCCTTCAATTCCTACTACTAAGCAGTTTGTTCCGAATGTGCAACAAGCAAAACCAGTTTTAAGCAGACTTCGTATTTTATTTCTTAGCCGCTTTAATAATATTTGGTCCAAATTTAACGGCACCACCAACTAAAGCCGTTAGTGCTACCACCATTAAACCGCCAATGAATTTTTTATTGCTTTCATCTTGTTCACGTGCATTCACAGCATGTTTGTCCATTCTATCGTAAATATTTTCTCTCTGTTCTTGAGTAAGGTCCTCTCTTTTCAATTCATCTTGATAGACCAATATGATCTGCTTTAAAACTTCAAATACATTTTGTGATGAACTAAAGGACAAATCTGTTACCTTCAAAAACATATCTTTAATATTTGGAGCAAGTTGCATAAGTTTCTTAATATCTTCTAACGAAAGGTCAATTTCTTCTTTTTCTAATAGTTCAGATGCTTTTTCCACTAAGGATTTTTCTTGTTTTTCTTTCTTGTTTTTTTCACTCATATAATACCCCCCACAATTAATAATAATGAAATCATCCCAATTCTATTGTCGGGTAATATGGAATATTAGTAAAGTTAATGTTTCATATTATGTTCAAACCCGGTAATTACACCAATTTCACCCACTATCCATCTCTCCAATTACATCACTCCTTATTTTCAGGCAAAGAATAAGAACGCCCGTGATTGGACGTTCTTAACTGCATTTATTCAATTGTAACCAAATCATATCGTATTAGTCATGAAGTACTTTATCGTCAAGAACCTACATCATTCTCCCCGCCGTCCTCTAACAATGGATCCTCCACTTCAATTTTATCCGCGTCATTCTCTTCTCCACAACCACTTAATAGTAATAATACCGCCAATGACCAGGCTAAATATTTTCCCTTCATTAATAGTACCTCCAATGATTTATATTACCTACAGTTATTATCATCTCTCAAGAATAGTAATTTATTCATTGTATTTATTGCCATAAATAGAATTACATCGCTCTGATTATAGGTAAAGAAAAAGAACGCTCCATTTAGAACGTTCTTGGTCATCAATATTTTTTCTACATCGGTGGTAAAACAAAATCATATGTTATTTTCATCGTTTATTTAACAAGGCAGCATCGCGCGGAATAATTCCCATATGAATCGGAAGGTAGATTACTCACATCCAAGCTGAAAGTACCCGCACCTGATTCAGATGAATGACTCCCACCGAAAGAAGGCAAAAGACCAGCAAACAAACTGCAGTAATCACCATAGTGATTAGTTTCCAAGTCGGTAACAGTTTTTGCAATGAATCCTGTTTCTGTGCCACCTTGTACGTCCGATAGATATCCTCCGATATCATCGGTGACGCCCTGCCCGTAGTTCTCATAACCTGCACCAGTATCATTAAATCCGTTATCACCTATCAAGATATTTCTGCTTTCGCCGCAAAATAAACCATCAATAAATTGGTAAAGGTTGCCCCAAAAATCTTCAATTCCAAACAATTTCATCTGAAGCTTTCCTGTCATTTCTCCGTATACCATACCCTTGGCGTCAGTACCACCAGTAACGACTTTTTTTGCATTTCCGTCTACATACCCACGACCAATAGCACTCTGCGAATCTCTACTTTTCGTAGCGATTAGATTCATAATTTGAACCATCAAAAGTGGGTAGTACGGAAATTGACTGTACCCTTCGCCATTCGCTTGCGCCTGCGCCCTAAACGCTCCAATTGTCTGAACAGCGGTCGCTATTTTACCACTTAATGAGCGTAATTTTCCGCCCTCGCTAAAACCCATATACGAACCAATATATACATATTCTTTTTCAACACCTGATTTTGTATGAGCCAAGCACTTGAAGCCGTCAACGGGAGCTGTTGCGATCTTAACGAATAAATCAGTCCCGACTCTTTCGAACTTCCACCACAGTTTAGAAAAGCGGCTAAATACATCACCATCTGCACCAGTGAGCACGGATGCGGAACCGTCTTTCTTTTTTATGAAATCATTCGGATTTAATTCATATTGCTCGACTCCATCTTTAACGACGACTGGCACATTTTCGGTAAATGGATATTTATCAGCCCAGCTACCCCAATTTGCAACGCCGTCGACGACTCGCAGTGGAGTGAATCCTATTGCGTCATCTGTGTATGTGACTGCGGTTTCGGGATCACTGTTTAGCGTATCTATTTTTACGCCGAAAATAAGGACGTCTTCGACGGGTTCGGATTTTACATTCACCAATTCCCTTTGTAAAGAAATTGGAATACACCGTCCAACACGCGCATGCCGTGTACCTCACCATTCTCAATCGTTGATACCTCATGAGTGCCACTTCCACCACCGCTACCTTTTCCGATATTAAAGTACCCCATTACATCACCTCATCCCATCTATTTGAACAAGCGTTTCTTTATCG